>NZ_JAVKVB010000005.1:0-100140 GCF_031460975.1 Thermosynechococcus sp. HY213
AGGAGACAACCCGCTCTCGTAAGTCCAAGCTATAGCTCATATTCTTGAGTAACATTCATGACTCTTTGAGTATAGCCTATCCCTCTTGAAAATATCTCACTCCCTTTCGAAATAGCTATAAATCATTGTCAGTCACATTTAAGCTCTGCTGCACGGTTTGCTGAATCTGGGGCTGAAGTTGGCGCAGAAGCACTTGACCCGCCGTCTGACCAAGGGGAATCAGTTTCACCGCTGCATTGATCAGAGTAGTGACCCAACTATGGAGATAGCCTAGAAGTGCGGTTTCTAGGGGAATGTCGGCAAGGGCAGCGGCAATGCAAAAGGCAACACTGACATTCCAAGGGTAGGGCTGACCAGTCTGAAGTTCTGGCGGTAGGCGATCGAGGGCAGCGACGAGGTTGATCAATGCTGTTCCCATTTGCCAATTTTGGGCACGCAGTTCGGCGCTTTCGCGGGCAGCCGAGAGCCACGCATTCCACTGGTGAACAGCGTCAAAATCGCCCTTGGCGATCGCCCCATAGACCCGCCCTATCACTGCTGTTTCCAAGTGAGCACTGCCAAAAGCCAGTTCAAAGGTGAGCCAATCCTGTACGGCGGCTGCTGAGGTGATCTTGCCTTGGGCAATCAGGGTCTCCAAGCCCTCGGAGTAGTTAAAGCCGCCAATGGGCAAAGCGGGACTCACCCACTGCAACAAGGTTAACAGCGCTGACTCAGTGAACATGGTAGGCACCGCGCTCGGGACAAAAGGGCGCGACTTCAAACGTTACTATTAAGCCCCGCTGTTCCAGCATGGTTTGCAACACGGAATCTGCCCCCCAGCGAAGATAATCGGTGTGAATTTCCAAGGGGAGGTGGCGATTCCCAAGGTGGTAGGCGGCCTGTAGAAGGTCAAGGGGAGTGGTAGCCATCACCTTTAGCGTGGGTTCGGGTTTGGCGTGAACCGTGACGACTACTGTGCCGTCCTCGTCCTGAAGGCGATCGCCCGGCTGTAACGTCATCCCGCGCGGCAACTTCAGATAGAGAGATTCCCCCTCATCACTGTGGCAATGGAGACGACTGCGACAGCGTTCCTCTGCGGTCAATGAGAGGTGCAACTGACGGGCATTTTCCAATGTTGTAGGGCAAAGTTGCGTCAGCGTGAACATCAAACCAGCGTCAACTCGACAATTTTATCAAAGCGGAATGTTTTCACCAGTTGCTGAAGGCCTGCAATCAAGGCGGCTTCTTCGGATGGGATTTCAGCAATCAGTTCGCGAATGCGCTTGGCATTGAGCTTTTTGGCCGCTTCTTGGAGTTCAGCAATCCAAGGGCGGGGCATCACCATTAGGGCGGCTGGATCCAGCACCTGAGGACGGGGAGCACTTGCGGGGGGCAGAGCATCCTCGTAGGCATACTCTAGATTTAACTGGGCGGCGAGTCGTTCAAAAATCGTTTGCGGACGGAAGGGCTTGGCAATGTAGTCATCACAACCGAGATTCAGCAGTTCCTGTTTGTCCTGCTCAAAGCCACTGGCGGTCACCGCAAGAATTTTCGGGGCGCAGACGGCTTCGCCGCGTCGGAGGCGATCGCTCACTTCTTTCTTGATCTGTCGCGTTGCCGTTTTACCATCCATCACGGGCATGCGAATATCCATGAGAATTGCATGGGGCTGCCATTCTCGCCAGATCTGCACCGCCTCTTGACCATTGCCGGCTTCTCGACAGCGAAAGCCCACGGGTTTTAGGAGTTGGGTGAGCAGTTGGCGGTTTTCGGGAATATCATCTACCACCAGAATGCGGACTGCTGAGGTGGGCGATCGCAGGCCAACAACGGTTTGTGCCCTTTCCTCCTCTAGCGCTTGAGGATCGCCAAGGCCAATGTTGATCTCAAAGTAAAAGTGACTTCCCTGCCCCTTGGTGCTGCGCACCTGAATATCCCCCCCCATCAATTGCACAAACTGGCGACTAATGGCCAACCCCAGCCCAGTGCCTTCACTAACTTTTTTACTGCTATCGGTTTGGACAAAGGGCTGGAAGAGCATTTTCAACTCTGCCGCGGTCATGCCAATACCCGTATCACTGACTTCAAAGGCGAGTCGCGGGGGTTCTTGGGCTTTATAGCTGACCTTGAGGGAGACGCCCCCCTCTTTGGTGAATTTAATGCCATTGCCCAAGAGGTTCACCAATACTTGGCGCAGCTTCATTTCATCAGTGGTTACCGCCACCGGCAGATTGGCGGGCAAATCAAAGACCAGACGCAACCCTTTAGCTTCAGCTCGCACCTTGAGCATTTCTTCGAGGGTTTGCAGCATCCGCCGCAAATCAAAGGTGGTTTCCTGAAGCGTGATACGCCCAGCTTCAATTTTGGCCATGTCAAGGACATCGTTAATCAAACCCAAAAGGTGTTCACCGCTGCGGTTGATCTTTTCAAGGGTTTGCCGATGCTGCGGTGCAAGGGTGCGATCGCTGAGCAAAATTTGACTAAAGCCGAGAATGGCATTGAGGGGGGTGCGCAGTTCATGGCTCATGTTGGCAAGGAAAATACTTTTGGCTTTGTTGGCTGCCTCTGCTGCCTCTTTGGCCTTGAGTAACTCCCGCTCCGCTTGATGACGTTGATGGGCTGCAAGGGCGATTGTGACAATATCCGCCACATTGGAGACAAAACTGCGTTCCTCCACCAGCCAAACCCGATGCTCGCCAATACTCTCAACACAGATCACCCCCAATAATTGACCATTGAAGATGATCGGCGCATCAATCCGAGAATACACCCGCTGAAGTTTGGCATAGTCCCGCAGTTCGTGGGTGCGCGGATCCGTGAGTAAATCATTGACCACGAGGGGTTCCCCGGTGCGCAGCAGTTTCAAGTACTCTGGATAGGGGGGCTGGGTGAGGTAGGTGGATTGAGTAGGGTTGTTGGCGGCAGGGTCGTACTGGACAACACATTTGAGGCGATCGCCCTGGAGTTCCCATGCCGAAGCCCGCTGGACGCGCAGTGTTGTTGCCGTCACTTGGATAATCTCCTGCAACGCCATACGAAAGTGTCCCTGTTGCACATGGGGAGATTGGCTCAGCTGCACCAAAGCAACATTGTGGTCATGAAGTACCCGTTCTTTTTCGGTCAGTTGTCGATTGGCCGCTTCAAGGGCAGCCGTCCGGTGCGCCACTTCCTCTTCGAGGCGTTGATTAAAGCGGTGGAGTTCACTAAAACTTTCCTCTAATTGCCCTGCCATATCCACAAAGGTGCGACCGAGGTTGCCCAACTCATCCTGAGTTGCGGTGTCCACCTCAGCGGCAATGTCTAGATCACCCACTGCAATTTTGTGAGCTGCAGCATTTAGCCGCTTCAGGGGGCGCACGATGTAGCCTGTCACTCCCCAAGTCAGCAAACTAATCAAGCCAAAGGACATCCCCAAAATCCACAGACCCGCCCACGTTTCTTCATGAATAAAGTCAAGCAGTGTGTCTTCATTGATACGAATGGCCAGACTCCAGCGTGCCTCGGGAATCGGCGCATAAAAGACCCATTGGCGCTCTTGGGAAAGCCAATCAGTGACCCATTGCTGTCCCCTTTGACCCGCCACCATTGCTCTGCCTAGGGCGGCAAGATCGCCGTGGTTGTTTTCCTTGGCAATGTAAAAAATAGATTGACCAATGAACTGGACATCGTTATGAAAGATAATCCGTCCCTTGCGATCCAAGACAAAGAACTGGCCTTCTTGGAGGGCTTGAATGTTCATGGTCTGCTGCAGGCTTTCTAGAGCCACATCCACCGTGGCGACTCCCCGAATTTGACCTTGGCGGCGGAAGGGCACCGAATAGGTTACCATCCAACTATCCCCCGCACCCCGATCAAAATAGGGATCACTCCAGCGGGGCTGACCGCTTTGAATTGGCTCTGTGTACCAGTTCCATTGGGGTTGGGTGTAGTCGTAAATTGTTCCCGTATCCTTTTGCCGCCATGTGCCCCCCTGCCGATAAATATAGGGGCAAAAGAGGCGCTTGCGGGGAGAAAAGCTATAGGGAGTAAAGGCAATCGCCGATCCATAGACCAAGGGATTGACAGTGACATTGCGGCGCAAAAATGCATACAGCTGCTGTTCATCGACCTTGGGGAAGGTTTCTAGGGCATAGGCAGTGGTGGTTGCCAGTTGCGCCACCTGCGCCAGTGAGTCGTTAAATTGATCGGCGTAGAGGGACACCAGCGTTCCCTGCCACTTTTCATAATCGGCAGTACTGCGGCCAATCAGGCGCGCCCGAATGTAGAGGAAAAGGCCGGTGTAGATGACAACAATCGGCAGGAGCGTCCCCAGCAAGAGCTTATGGCGAAAGGATAGCTTGCTGAGCATGGCGGCCTCGACCTCCCTAGGCTTTCCCCTTAATTTTAGGCTGCCTAAAAAGACCAATCCTCTAGGAAAGGGGACTGAGTACTTTGCTGTCGCTGTCAGTGGCCACTTCACCCACCACTTCCGGGGTATTGGCTTCCGAAGGCGGCACCACCTGCCAGAAGAGGGGTAAATAGTGCTCCCACTGCTCCAGAATCATTGCGGCCTTGGCACTCCCCGTGCGCTCGTGGTGGGCAGTAATCAGTTGTTTGAGTTGGGCGGCACCAATGGCAGAGGTGACCCGCTGGAGTTTGACAACTTCGGGGTTGACCTTGGCGGGGAAGTTACCCGCTTCATCCAAGATGTAGGCCAAGCCACCGGTCATACCGGCACCCACATTGCGACCCGTAGTGCCCAAGACCACGACCACCCCACCGGTCATGTATTCGCAGCAGTGATCCCCTGTGCCCTCGACAACGGCAGAGGCTTTGGAGTTGCGGACAGCAAATCGTTCACCGGCGCGGCCATTGGCAAAGAGAAACCCCCCCGTGGCGCCGTAGAGACAGGTGTTGCCAATAATCACATTCTCCGCAGCCGCATAGGGAGCATTGGCCGGCGGCTTGATAATGATTTCACCCCCATGCATCCCTTTGCCGACATAGTCATTGGCTTCGCCGGTGAGGTTGAGGATCATCCCCGGCAGATTGAAGGCGCCAAAGCTCTGGCCAGCGCTGCCTCGGAAGTGGAGGGTAATCTGACCTTCAAAACCCGTGTTGCCATACTTTTTGGCAATGGCACCCGCGATGCGTGCCCCGACAGTGCGATCGGTGTTGACAATGGGCAGCTCTAATTCAACGGTTTGCTGTTTCTCAATGGCGGCTTGCACCTCTGGGCGTGCCAAAATTTCATCATCGAGAACGGCACCGTTACTGTGCACTGTTTCGTGCTGCAACCACTGGCGATCGTGCCGCGTGTCGGGCAGCTTCGTCAAGCAATCCAGATTTAGGGGTGCAGTTTTTGCAAGGGTAACATCCTGGCGCGGTACCAGCAAATCCGCCCGGCCAATGATCTCGTTCAGGCTGCGGTAGCCCAGTTGAGCCAGAATTGAGCGCACCTCTTCGGCAATAAAGAGGAAGAAGTTCACCACATGCTCAGGCATACCGGGGAAGCGCTGGCGCAGTTCTTCTTTTTGGGTGGCCACGCCCACGGGACAGTTATTGGTGTGGCAAATCCGCGCCATGATGCAGCCCTCGGCAATCATTGCCACCGAGCCAAAGCCAAATTCCTCGGCACCCATCAGAGCCCCCATGACCACATCCCAGCCACACTTGAGGCCACCATCCACCCGCAGAATCACGCGATCGCGCAGTTGATTTTCCAAAAGAACGCGGTGCACCTCCGTCAGCCCCAATTCCCACGGACTGCCAGCATGCTTAATCGAACTCAGGGGCGAAGCACCGGTGCCACCATCGTGACCGGAAATTTGAATCACGTCGGCGTTGGCTTTTGCCACCCCAGCAGCAATCGTACCAATACCAATTTCGGCCACTAGTTTCACGGAGACTTGCGCTTGGGGATTGATCTGGTGCAGATCAAAGATCAGTTGCGCCAAATCCTCAATGGAGTAAATGTCATGGTGGGGCGGCGGCGAAATTAAGGACACGCCCGGCTTTGATCGCCGCAGCATAGCAATGTAGGGGCTGACTTTCGTGCCCGGCAGTTGACCGCCTTCCCCCGGTTTCGCGCCCTGGGCAATCTTGATTTCAATTTGCTGGGCATTGATCAGGTACTCTGGAGTAACGCCAAAGCGCCCAGAGGCCACCTGTTTAATGGCGGAACTGGCGGTATCACCGTTGCGCAAGCCCCGCAGATGGGGAAATTGGGGAGAGTGCCCCTCACCATCCACATCCGTCAGCACTTGGAAGCGAATCGGATCTTCGCCCCCCTCGCCAGAGTTGGATTTACCGCCAAGGCGGTTCATAGCGATCGCCAGCACCTCATGGGCTTCCCGCGAGAGGGCACCCAAGGACATCCCCCCTGTGCAGAAGCGTTTGACAATTTCACTGGCGGGTTCAACCTCTTCGAGGGGAATACTGGGGCGATCGCTCTGGAAGTCCAGCAGATCCCGCAGTGCCGTGGGTACCCGACCGGTGAGTTGACGGCGATAGACCTCGTAATGGTCATAGCTATTGCTGCTCACGGCTTTGTGGAGTGCCTTGGCCATCTCCGGATTATTCATGTGGTACTCGCCACCGGGACGGAATTGGACAAAGCCAAAGTTCTCCAGTTTCTTGGCGGTGAGTTCGGGGAAGGCCTTGTGGTGAAAAGCAATGGTTTCTTGAGCCAAGTCTTGAAGCGTCAGACCCCCCACCCGCGACGTAGTGCCAATGAAGGCCTTGTTGAGCAGGTCATCACCAATACCAATGGCCTCAAAAATTTGGGCACCGCGATAGCTAGCAATCAGAGAAATCCCCATCTTGGAGAGGATTTTTAGGAGTCCCTCCTCGACCGCTTTGCGATAGTTGGCCTGCACCTGTTGCAGTGTCAGTTGCGGCAGTTTGCCCTTGGCCATCAGGTTTTGGGTGCGATCGCTATGCCACCACTGGCGAATTGTTTCCCATGTCAAGTAGGGACACACTGCT
This sequence comes from Thermosynechococcus sp. HY213, assembly GCF_031460975.1. Lineage (NCBI taxonomy): Bacteria > Bacillati > Cyanobacteriota > Cyanophyceae > Acaryochloridales > Thermosynechococcaceae > Thermosynechococcus > Thermosynechococcus sp. HY213. The sequence continues at coordinate 6,946 of NZ_JAVKVB010000005.1, forward strand.
CCGGCGCCATAGCCAATCAGGCAGGCAAAGTGATGGGTACTCCAGCATTGGGCTGTTTCCACGACAAGGGAGACGCGACGGCGAATGCCTTGGGCAATCAAATGGTGGTGCACTGCCCCCACCGCCAATAGGGGTGGGATATAGGACGTGTCGGCATCCAAAAGATGGGGTTCGCCAGCAAGGTTGTGGCGATCGCTGAGCACAAGGATTTCGGCGCCTCCTTTGACGGCGGCAGCGGCCTGTTCACAGAGCCGATTCACAGCGGCCTCAAGCCCCGCAGGCCCTTGGGCGATCGCAAACTGTGTCGAGAGCCGAGTGGTACCAAAGGGAGCCTTGAGAATTTCCTCTAGCTCTGCTTCATTAATGAGGGGAGAATTGAGTTGCAGCAGGCGGGCATCTTCTGGGCTTTCAACGAGCAAATTCCCCCGCGCACCAAGGCGAGTCACCAAGGACATCACCAGTTTTTCCCGCAGCGGATCAATGGCCGGATTGGTGACCTGGGCAAAGCGCTGCTTGAAGTAGTCGTAGAGTAGGTGGGGTTGTTGCGACAGCACCGCCAAGGGAATGTCATCCCCCATGCAGAAGGTGGGTTCCTTGCCATCCTTGGCCATGACCTCAATGATCATTTCCACATCTTCGGCGCTGAAGCCAAAGGCCATTTGCTGTTGTAGGCAGGTTTGGCTTTCGAGGGTGGGGGTTTCGCCATAGGGTTGAGGGGCAAGTTCTTGGCGATAGGTTTTCAGCCATTCGCCGTAGGGTTGCTGCTGTGCCACCCGCTGTTTGATTTCCCAGTTGGTGAGCAGCTCTTGGTGTTCTAAGTCAACGGCAATCATCTGCCCAGGGCCAAGGCGGCCTTTTTCAATCACCGTTGCTTCATCAATTTGAATGCTGCCCGCTTCGGAAGAGACAATCACCAGATCGTCATTAGTGAGGGTGTAGCGTGCAGGTCGCAGGCCATTGCGATCAAGGGTGGCGCCGACAATTTTGCCATCAGCAAAGGCCACTAGTGCTGGACCATCCCACGCCTCTTGAAGGCCACTGTAGTATTCGTAAAAGTCCACCACCTCGGGGTGATCCGCCAAATCGGGCTGGTTTTGATAGGCCTCGGGAATCAGCATCATCATTGCCTGCAGGGGCTGCCGTCCCGATTGCACCAGCAATTCCAGCACATTGTCGAGGTTGGCGGAGTCACTATTTTCGGCATTGACAATGGGCATGAGATCCGCAAAGGCTTCGCCCCAATAGGGATGGCTCAGTTGGGCGGCTCGTGCCCGCATCCAGTTGATATTCCCCAAGAGGGTATTGATTTCGCCGTTGTGTCCCAGCATCCGCATCGGTTGCGCCAAGGGCCACTTAGGCATGGTGTTGGTGCTAAAGCGGCGGTGATAAAGGGCAAAGGGGGTGATGTAGTTGGGGTTGCGCAAATCCTCATAAAACTGGGCCAGTACTGCCGAGCGCACCATGCCCTTATAGACAATGGTGCGGGTGGAAAAGGAACAGATATAGAAGTCCTGTCGCCAGTCCGCCTTGATTTGGGCGATCGCCCGCTCAATGCGCTTGCGCGCTAAGTAGAGCTGCCGCTCCAGTTCATCACCACTGGCTTTACTGGAAGCCACAAAGAGCTGTTCAATTTGGGGCTGATTTTGCCTTGCTTGGCGCCCTAAAACACTGGGATTCACGGGCACTGCTCGCCAGCCCAACAGGCGCAGTTCATTTTCACTGAGCACCCGTTCCACAATCCCCTTTGCCGCTGCCGTTGCCGCCCCTTGGGGCAAAAAGATCATCGCCACCCCAATCCGCTGCCGCGGCACGCCAAACTCCGGCAACAACTCCCACGGAATCGCCGTCATGATGCCAGCCCCATCCCCAGAGTCGCGATCGGCACTACAGCCCCCGCGGTGTTCAAGGCAGGTCACTCCCTCTAGGGCTTGGGTCAAGATGCGATGACTAGCTATCCCCTTGCGATGGGCAACAAAACCCACACCACAGGCATCTCGCTCGGCCACAAGCCAAGGCTGTCCATGGTAACCAACTTGATGCACGGGGGAAGAAAAGGCGGATTGTTGCATGGGTCTGAAAGCGTTCAATCGACTGAGGGGTCTAACGTTGTCTTGACAACAGCAACCAGCTCTAGGGACTGAAAAACGCCACGACTCGAAGGGAGGAGCCAAGGCGACAGTATACAGAGATTAGAGAGGGCTGGTGATGGAGCAACGTATAGGGTCTTTCGCTATTATAGGGGCTTCGCTTGGATCCAGAAACGCCAAAGCAAGAGATTGTTAAGGTTTGGCCATAGGAGCCGGCAAACCAGCGATCGCTGAGGCTGACTTGAGGGCTAGAACGCCGCAGCAGAGAGGGGTTAAGGTTGGCGTTTAGGCTGGCGTGATATCATTAAATTTTCCAACTGAACAACAAGGCTTCCCGATTAATTGCTTGGTAAAACACGCCCATGAGCTTTGCTGCTGATTCTTCTCGGATCATTCCCACTGAGTTGCGGGACGAAATTTCGCGCTCGTACCTTGAATATGCCATGAGCGTTATTGTTGGGCGTGCCCTTCCCGATGCCCGCGATGGTCTCAAACCCGTACACCGCCGCATTCTCTATGCCATGCATGAGTTGGGGCTGACCAGCGATCGCCCCTTCCGCAAATGTGCCCGTGTGGTGGGGGAAGTGCTAGGGAAATATCACCCCCACGGCGATTCCGCAGTCTATGATGCCCTCGTGCGGATGGCGCAGGACTTTTCTATGCGTCACCCCCTCATTGAAGGCCATGGCAACTTTGGCTCGATTGACAATGATCCGCCGGCCGCGATGCGCTACACCGAGTGTCGGCTGCAAGCCCTAGCCACAGAAGCCCTCTTGCAGGACATCGAGCAGGAAACCGTTGACTTTGTTGATAACTTTGACGGCTCGCAGCAGGAACCCCTAGTTTTACCGGCGCGGATTCCCCAGTTGCTGCTCAATGGCACCTCCGGCATTGCCGTGGGGATGGCGACGAATATCCCACCCCATAATTTGGGAGAACTGGTGGATGGGCTGGTGGCCTTAATTCATAACCCCCAGATTAGCGATCGCGAGCTAATGCGCTACATTCCGGGGCCAGATTTTCCCACTGGGGGGCATATCCTCGGCCAAGGGGGCATTGAAGAGGCCTATACCACCGGTCGCGGCTCGATGACACTGCGGGCAGTGGCCACGATTGAAACCCTTGAAGCACCGGGTCGCCAACCCCGCGAGGCGATTATCGTGACGGAGTTGCCCTACCAAACCAACAAGGCAGCGCTGATGGAAAAAATTGCCGAGTTGGTCAACGAGAAAAAAATTGAGGGCATTGCCGATCTGCGGGACGAAAGCGATCGCGATGGCATTCGGGTGGTGATTGAGCTAAAGCGGGATGCCTACCCACGGGTGGTACTCAACAATCTCTACAAGCAAACCCCCCTACAGGTGAATTTTGGTGCCAATATGCTGGCGATCGTCAACGGCGAGCCGCAATTGCTGACCCTCAAACGCAGTTTAGAGGTGTTCCTTAGTTTCCGTGAAGCGGCGATCGCCCGCCGTACCCGCTATGCCCTGCGCAAGGCTGAAGAACGGGATCACCTGCTCCAAGGGTTGCTGGTGGCGCTGGCCAATCTCGATGCCGTGATTCAACTCATTCGCAGTGCGAGTGACACGACCCTTGCTCGTCAGCAATTGATGCAAACCTATGCCCTCAGTGAAGCCCAAGCCGATGCCATTTTGCAGATGCAACTGCGGCGCCTCACGGCCTTAGAGGCGGAAAAAATTGAGCGGGAGCACGCAGACCTTCAGCGGCAAATAGCCGATTATCGCGATATTTTGGCCAATCGCCAGCGGGTACTGGAGATTATTGAAAAAGAAGTCACCGACCTCAAGGCCAAGTTTGCCACGCCCCGCCGATCGCTGATTGTGCAAGCGGATGGCGAGATTAGCGACACCGATTTAATTGCCAACGATAAATCCGTCATTCTCGTTACCCAGCAGGGCTACATCAAGCGGATGCCCGTGGATACCTTTGAAGCCCAAAGTCGCGATGGGCGGGGACGCAAAGGGGCAGAGATTAAAGAGGATGATGCCGTTGAGCACTTCTTTAGCTGTAATGATCACGATCGCATTCTTTTCTTTAGCGATCGCGGTTTAGTCTATGCCTTGCCCGCCTACCAAATTCCCAGTGGCTCGCGCCAAGCCCGCGGCACCCCCATTGTCCAACTGCTGCCCATTCCCCGCGAGGAAAAAATTACCTCCGTCATTGCCGTCCAAGAGTTTAGGGAAGATGAGTATCTGGTGATGCTCACCCGCAAGGGCTTCATTAAGAAAACGGCGCTAGCGGCCTTTAGCAATATCCGCACCAATGGCCTGATTGCCATTTCCCTTGAGGAGGGGGATCAACTGCGGTGGGTGCGGCGTACCCGCGAAGAGGACACCATTATCATCGGCTCGCGGCAGGGCATGGCGATTCACTTTCGCGCCAGTCACGATCAACTGCGCCCCCTTGGCCGTGCCACGCGGGGGGTCAAATCCATGAGCCTGCGTCCGGGGGATGAACTAGTGGGGATGGATATTCTGCCGGCGGCGATCGCCAACCGTTTTGCTACCCCCCCGGAGGATGACAGTGCCGAGATGGAAGACGTTGAGGAGACGGTGGCGCACAGTGAAGGCCCTTGGGTACTGGTGATTACCACCAATGGCTACGGCAAGCGGGTACCCGTGCAACAGTTTCGGCTGCAAAACCGCGCCGGCATGGGCATTACCGCCACCAAATTCAAAGCCAAAAGTAACGAGGATCAACTGGCGGCTCTGCGGATTGTCAATGCCGAGGATGAATTGATGATTGTCACCAGTCGCGGCATCATTATTCGCCAAAAGGTGATGGATATTTCCTCGCAGTCGCGATCGGCCACGGGCGTCCGTCTGCAACGCCTAGATGAGGATGATGTGATTGTCACGGCAGCCGTCTTGCCCCCCGGTAGCATGGAGGCTGAGGAAGATTGAGCACCACCGCCTTTCTCACGGGTGCCAGTGGCTTTGTCGGTACCCATGTGGCACAAGTCCTTGCCGAGAGGGGGTATCGTGTCCGTGCCCTTGTGCGCCAACCGCAGCAGGCTGCCCATCTCAAAGCGTGGGATGTGGCGTTGGTGCAGGGGGATCTCCGCACCAGTGACTTAGTGCCCTTGATGCAAGGGTGCCAAGTGCTCTTCCATGTTGCCGCCCATTACAGTCTGTGGCGGCGCGATCGCCCCCTCCTCTATGCCGTCAATGTGGAGGGCACCCGTCGCATCTTAGCTGCTGCCCGTGAGGCTGGCATTGAGCGCACCGTTTACACCAGTTCCGTGGCCGCCATTGGTGTGGATCCCAGTGGCCAACCCACCACCGAAGCCTACCAAAGCCCCCCCGAAAAGCTGATTAGCGAGTACAAGCGCTCCAAGTACTGGGCAGAGCAGGTGGCTCACGCGGCAATCCGCCAAGGGCAAGATATTGTCATTGTCAATCCCAGTACCCCCATTGGCCCTTGGGATGCGAAGCCCACCCCCACTGGCGAGATGATCCTGCGTTTTTTGCGGCGACAGATGCCCTTTTATGTCAACACGGGGTTGAACCTGATCCATGTGCGGGATGTGGCGATCGGTCATCTCTTAGCCTTGGAAAAGGGCAAAACCGGTGAACGCTACATCCTTGGCCACCACAACCTCACACTGGCAGAAATTCTAGGACGCCTAGCCACGATAACTGGATTGCCGCGTCCCCTTGGCGAAATTCCTGTGGTGATTCCCCTCGTAGTAGCTTGGTTCGATGAAGTGGTGCTGGGGGCTTTGGGCAAACAACCAACCATCCCCGTTGACGGAGTGCGCATGGCACAGCAAAAAATGTTTTACGATGCCCGCAAAGCCGTGGCCGAATTGGGCTTGCCCCAGACGCCAATTGAGGAGGCGCTCCGAGACGCCGTGACTTGGTACCGCGAACGGGGGTACTGCCCCTAGGGTTTGCGATATAGTGAGGAATGGAAATTATGAAGTTTAGTTAAGAACTATGCTGGTTGCGCCCTTTACCTCGCAGTTGCCGCTTGTGGAAGAGACGCTTCATCGTGGCTACCAAGCCCTGCAATGGGGCAAAAACATTTTCGCGATCGCCCACAAAACCCTGAGTGCTCGTCTTCTCAATACTCTCTTTCCCACCGAAGAGCGGACGCAACCCCTCAGCCCTGAGTTGCAAGCATGGCTCAAGGAACGTTATGAAGCCCTACTCCAGCAGGATTGGCAGGATGCGGTGGCTGGCTTGTATCCCCCCACACTTCTCTTTGATGCCCCTTGGGAAGAATTTTTGCGCTTTTATCCGGTACTGTGGCTAGATTTGCTGCAGATGTGGCAGCGGGCGCGATCGCGCCAATTTCAGGAATTTGCCAAGGACGTGCGCCTTGAGGACTATCCGCAGTATTATCGCCAAAACTTCCACTACCAAACCGATGGCTACCTCAGTGAGACCTCGGCCAACCTCTACGATCTGCAAGTGGAGCTGCTCTTTGGCGGTACGGCAGATGCGATGCGGCGGCGCGTGATTGCTCCCATTGCCCAACATTTTGCCACTCATCCTCCTACGCCACCTGTACGCATTCTCGATGTTGCCTGTGGCACCGGTCGCACCCTAAAACAACTGCGCTATGGCTTCCCCAAAGCAGCCCTCTTTGGCATTGATTTGTCCCCTACCTACTTGCGCAAAGCCAACTCCCTACTGGCCACCCAGACCGGGGATTTGCCACAACTCATTCAAGGGAATGCCGAAAGCTTGCCCTACGTGGACAACTACTTTAGCGCCGTCACCTGTGTCTTTCTCTTCCATGAACTGCCCGCCCCAGTGCGCCAAAACGTGATCAATGAATGTGCCCGCGTTCTCCAGCCGGGGGGTGTCTTTGTCATCTGTGACTCGATTCAAGCCCTGGATTCCCCAGAGCAGCGCCCGATGATGGAAAACTTTGCCAACCTTTTCCACGAGCCCTTTTACCGGAATTACATTGAAGATGATCTCAACATCCGCTTAGAAAAAGCAGGCCTAGTGGTCAAAGAGGTGCAGCACCACTTTATGAGTAAGTATTGGGTGGCCGTTAAGCCTTCTTAGCCCAAAGGTACCAGTCCGCTACACTTTGTAACGGTGCCCACCTCCTGCGATGCGGGGCTGCTAGGCTGAACACAGTATGTCAAAATGTCTTTTCCCTGTGGCAGTCTGGAGGGTTAATTGATGGATGGGCTGGCATGGCAAGCGGAGTTTGTCTCTGGCTTGGCGGAAATCGATCAGGAACATCAGGCACTGCTGGCGATGTTACAGCAGTTACGCTCGGCGATCGCTGAGGGAGCAACCTTTTCGCAAGTGAAGCCGCAATTACTAGAGTGCGCCAGCGAAACAGAACGCCACTTCCAGCACGAAGAAACTCTGATGGCTGCTGCCAACCATCCCCTCTATCTCTCCCACCGTGCGGCTCACCAAAATCTGCTACGGGATTTGAGTGGGGTGCTTGAGCAGGTGCAGGGTCATCCCGAAAAGCTGACACCAGAGACGATTGAGGCGATTGGTGCTCTAGTCGTGCGCCATATTCGCGAAGAAGATCTGCCAATGCTCTACCTGCTCACCCATCCCGAGGAGCTAGCACAGCAACAAGCGGCTGAGTTGACGGCGGAAACTGCCTTTTAGATCTCGGGACTAACCACTGGTTTTGCGATGTTGGATGGCCGTTAAGCCACTGGTTTGCAGCAATTCACCACTCTCGACCACGGCATAGATCAGCGAGTGGTTGCCACAGTTCATGCGGGACTCTACCGTACATTCCAAATAGGCAAGGGCATCGAGCAAAATCGGGGCACCACTCTCAGCGCTTTTGAGGCCAAGGGTGGCTAATTGTTGCTCACCAAGGCGTTGTGCCTGCTGAAATTGGCGAACGAGGGGACTGCCTTCCTTGAGAATATTCAAGACAAAGCGATCGCCCACCAAGCAGAGGCTTTCTGCCCATTCCTGCGGCAAGGACACTGTGATACCGGGGGGATTAAACGAGGCTTGGGAGACCGACGACACCAAAATCGCTGCCGCTTGGGTGAGGTGAAAACACCCTTCCGGTAGGGTGGTCAGAACACACAGGGAACCCACGACCCGATTCACTGCCTGCTCGGTGCGATCCACCTGTGCCTCGACGAGACTGGGGGGGCGGACGGTGCGACTCTTGCGCAGTTTCTTCAGGGCTTGGGCAAACTCGTTGGCGGCAATTTGGCATTTTTCAAGATCGCTCGCCGTGGGGGTAAACTTCACCCGCAGCGTTTCAAAGCCAAGGGTATAACCAGCATCAAGCAACTTTTGTTCAATGTCATCAATGGCCTCACCACTCCAGCCGTAGGAGCCAAAGACCCCCGCTAACTTTGTTTTGCTGCCCTCCGCCAAAATAAACCCCAAGGCGGTCTGCACCTGTGTCGGCATGTGTCCCCCTAGGGTGGGCGAGCCAATAATAAAGCCGTCGCTACTGTGGATCAGGGCTTGCATTTCTGCTGGGGGTGTGGTTTCACAGTTAATGGCCTCCACTTGCACACCGGCTGCGGTTAGGGCTTGGGCGATCGCGTTGGCTAGAATTGCTGTATTGCCATAGGCAGAGGCATAGAAAAGTGCTACCTTGGTGTCCTGTTCCGTTTGGGCTTGGCACCAGTCGCGATAGTCCTGAAAGAGGCGGCTACGGCTAAACTTGACGATCGGGCCGTGGGCGGGGGCATAGAGGCGCGGTGGCGGTGTCAGTTCTACCAAGCGATCCAAAATGCTTTCCACTTGGCGGGTTTGCGCCGCATGCAAACATTCAAAGTAGTAGGCACGATCCGCATCGAGTTTTTTCCACTGCTCATCGTAGAGGCTATCGCCACAGACATGGGCACCAAAGAGCTTATCGGTAAACACAATTTGATTCTGAGGATCAACGGTAATCAAGCCATCGGGCCAGCGGGGCGTAGCAGCAGCAATAAACTCCAGTTGGCGATCGCCCCCTAACTCTAGGGGTGTTTCCGCACGGGGAATCCAGAGATTCAATTGCTCGCCAAGGGTGGAGCGCAAGGTTACTGCCCCTGCCTTAGAGCAGACGATAATGATCTGGGGCGCTTTTTCCAGCAAAACCTTGACGGTCGCCAGACGGTTGGAGTTGACATGACTGAGAATCAGGTACCGCAGTTGACTCAGATCAATGTGCTGCTGGAGTTCCTGCAAATAAATTTGGGTAAAGGATTCCCCTGGCGGATCCAGCAGGGCGGGTTGGGGTGCTCGGATCAGGTAGGAATTGGAGGTGGTTCCCTGCTGACGGCCGTACTCCACTTCAAACTTCAGCCGATCCCAAGTGCGCGATCGCAAGACCAAAACCCCGGGCGCAATTTCTGCGACTTGAACATCACGGGGACGAGTTTCCGTGAGCATTGGACACCTCCTGAAAACCTATCTGCGGTACTGCTATCGAAAATATCGAAATAGCACTGCCACTATAACGTAGTTTAATCGCCTAGGGAATTACCAGTAAAATTTTTATTCTTGATCATTGATGTTTTATTTGATCATTTTTCAAATCGCAGGGTTATTAAAAAGGCTATTAAGTAATTGGAATTCAAGAAATTGGTTAACGCTTAAAAACTTTAATAATTTTTTTAATCTTATCAAATAAAGAGATTCAATATTATGGTTTTTAATCTTTGTTTTTATATTTGCTTTATAATACCAATTCAATTTGAAGATAGGGTTAATAAAGGCTGTGTAATAAATGACCAGCCCGTCAAAGAACGAATCACTGCCGTCGTCAGTTGTAACAATACAGCTTGCAGGTTTTGACGCAGGGCTTCCAGCGCCTCGAACGACTGCCATGCTCATGCTGCTCGCAGATGTTGCCACAACCGCTCCATGGGATTGACCTCGGGGGCAAACACAGGCACAACATTCCGTGGCTTCTTGAGTGATATTCATGAATTTTTGAGTATAGCTTATCCCTCTTAAAAATATCTCACTCCCTTTCGAAATAGCCATAGGTGACAACCAGCAGCTCGCTAATCTTACCGCGTTTGTGGCGATTGGAGTTGATCACACGGCTGGCCTTGAGTTCAATACAGTGCCAAGAGCGATACAGGTGCAGCATGGGTTCAACCCAAGCATTGCTAAGCATGACGTAGCATCCCCGTTGAGCCAACTCAGCGACAACGTTGGCTAGGGCAATCTGTTCTGCTTCGCCAAAAGGCTGATCAGTGTAACTGGTGAAGCTGGCTGTTTTAGAAAGAGGATAGTAAGGTGGATCAAAGTAGATAAAATCCCCCGCCGTTGCCCAAGTTAAGACCTCTTGAAAATCCGCCACACTCAATGTCACCTTTTGCAGAGCAAGGCTCGCTTGGCGCAGAGCCTCTGGATCAAAAATTTGGGGATTGCGATAACGACCCATGGGAACGTTGAACTGCCCGGCACGATTAACACGATAGAGGCCGTTAAAACAGGTTTTGTTCAGATAGATGAAGCGAGCTGCTCGCGTGAGGGGATCAAGTTGCTGCTGATCTAAGCTACGAATGTGGTAGTAAAAAGCTTCGCTGTGCTGTTGGCGATATGCCGTGAGTTCTTGAATTAAGTCCTCCACGCGATCGCGCACAATTTGGTAGCAGTTCATTAGTTCAGGGTTGCGATCGCTCAACCGCACCTGCTGAAACTGAAATTCCCCCTGTTGGGCTTGGCCAAAGAGATACCAGTAGAGCGCTGCACTGCCACAAAACGGCTCAGCATAACAGCGACATTGATGGGGTAAATAGGGAGCCATTTGGCTCAACAATTGCGACTTGCCCCCCGCCCACTTGAGAAATGGCTTCGGGCTGAGGATCGTTGTTGTCCCCACTAGACCGGTGGAAACAGGATGAACAACAGTCCCTGCTGCCCCACGAGCAATTCCCGTAGGAGCGTGACAATACCCACCCAGATAATGGGACTAATATCCACTCCCCCAAGGGGCGGCACAACGCGGCGAGTTGGTGCCAGCACAGGCTCTGAAAGCCAGTAAATCACTTTCAATGGCCCTTGGGTGAGGTTAATCTGGGGGTACCACGTGAGGACAATCCGCACCAGAAAGATCAGGGTAAAAATGGCGAGGATGATTCCCAGTACCCAATTGATGACAACAACCACAGGCATTGGCATCGCTTACACTATCCCAAATCATTATCCCAAAAAATGATCAAGGGCAGCTTTAAGTTCTGCGAGTTCCTGATCAATGCGTCCCTCTTGAGCGGCACGAGTCACACATTCATTCAAATGCTCATCGAGAATCAGCCGTGCCACCCGATCCAACGCTCCCCGCACTGCGGCAATTTGAATCAGTACCTCTGGGCAAGGGCGACTATCCTGAACCATCGTTTTGATACCACGCACGTGCCCTTCAATGCGCGAGAGCCGATTGACGATCGCCCGCAGCGATTCCTCACTGTGATGATGGGGATGGGAATGCAGGGAAGGGGAAGAATGGGAATGGAATTCAGTGCCCACGGCAAATAGTCCTAAACAATCAGTACAACAATCAACCTATTCAACAGAATATTCAACAGATTAGGAACTAGGGTTGTGTTGCTCCCTGTTGAAAATAATGTCTTAAATTCACTAAGCGTTGGCGATTCATAGCCGCCGGTTGTTGGCGCTGAGCAGGGCTGAGAACTTGTTGGACTTCTAAAGCAGCCGCAAAATGTGTTCGTTGCAGCATCTCCCGTAAGCTCATCACCAATGCCGCCGCTCAAACGCTTGGTCTAGCCGCTTCAAGACTTGCTGCAATGCTTGGGCGTTAACCGACGCTAAATCAGGGTTGAACTGCTTTGCTTCAGTCAATCGTTGGCACTGCACGTTGAAGCTGGGGTAAGGGGCATCCGCTGGGATGATGTACTCGCTACGCACAGAGCAGGCATTGACTGGACATTTGCGCGAAGCAATCCAGTCTTTGCGTTCCCTCAGCGGATCATTCCAAACTTGGCGACACACGTCTAGATCGTGGTCGATCTGCTTGGCCTGCTGCTGGGTTAGTTTGAGTTTGTACTCGTACGTCAGGGTGAGCATGAGTGCATTATAGCGATTAGTCACGCCCGATGTTCGGTGCTAGCTCAATATATCCAGCAACAAGCTGAGATTGAGTGGCTGCTCCCTGCGGTCGCCCGCCGCCTCACCACCACCTAACCGCTTTGCGGTATAGACGGAGCACTGCGGCGAATTTTGGTAGCAAACTTGCTAGCTGCGCTTGGTTTTGGCCATGAATGTGACGGCTCTTTCCTAAATTTTCAAGTGGGCGTTTGCCTTGGGCGTCACTCCCGTAACTGTTGTCCCTAGGAAAGTCGTGATAGTATCGGGACACATCCCCCGCAGGATTCAGTGGACGAACCAACGTGACAGAACCAATTTTTTGGTTGGCGGTGTCACTGGTATTAGTGGCCGTATGCTTGGCAGCCGTTCTGGTTGCTGCGATTCCGGCGTTTATGGAATTGGCACGGGCGGCGCGCAGTGCCGAAAAGCTCTTTGATACCTTGGGGCGTGAATTGCCCCCTACCCTAGAAGCAATTCGCTTGACAGGTCTAGAGATTAGCGATCTCACCGACGACATTAGCCAAGGGGTAGAAAGTGCAGGCAATGTCGTCAAGCAGGTGGATCAAGGAATTGCAGCGGCAAAACGCCAAGTTCAAGAGGCGAAAGTGACCACCCGTAGTGTTTTTGCCGGGGTAAAAGCCGCATGGCAAACGTGGAATCGTCCCAGTCGCAAACCTTCGCGGTTGCCGCCGAGTCAATTGTCACCGCCGCCCGAGCGATCGCCCCAAGAACGCCGTGAGCAGGCCAAGGAAAGCTGAATCATCCCTTGGCGTAGAGTCGCCACTGGCTCAGCCCCTAGCTTGAGTTGATACTCCGTGGTTAAGAGAATCTGCAAACAGGCTTGAAGGGCCGGCAAAGCAACAGCGTTCACTTCTTTTTGCAGGAAATAGACCCGTTTCGGATTTCCCACTTCGGCGAGCTTGGCAATGCGTTGATGGTCGCGCTCATGGCTGAGCAACTTGACCCACAACCAGGTGCGAAATTGTTTCGTCAGGGTGGCCAAAAGGCGCAAGGGGGGTTCATTTTGGAGTAGCAAGTCCTCCAGTTGGCTCAGGGCAGTGGCTGTGTCTCCCCGCAGCAGCGTACTGGCAAGGGTGAGGCTACTTTGTTGGGTGGCATGAACAAGGGTGGTGATGTCTTCAGCGGTAAGGGGGCGATCGCCCGCAAACAAGGCCAATTTTTCTAATTCATTGTGGAGTTGGCGACTGTCATTGCCCACGGCTTCGGCAAGCAGTTGTATTCCTTCTGGGGGCAGGCGGACTGGATAGCGTTGAGTCGCCTCACGGATTTGCTGTTCAATCTCAGCGGTTTTCCAAGCGGCAATCGGACTAAATTCCTGAATCTTGCCATGCTGTTGCAGCAGCTTGACGGCTTTACTGCGGCTGTCGGGTTTTTGGCGACTGGTAAGAAGAAAATGACAGTTCGGGGGAATTTGTGGCAAGGTGAGTTCTAAATCTGCGAGTAGTTCCGCACTACAGCGTTGACCTAGCGTTGTATTCACTAGCCACACCAAGCGATCGCCTTCTCCAAAGGGCGGCGTCATCACCTGCGCCAACGCGGCTTGAACGGCCTCAGCATCCTCCCCAGCAAATTTTTCGAAGTTAAAACTCTCCCACAGGGGATCGACCACTTGTTGCCGTAGGTCTTTCACGGCCTGCTCGAGTCGGAATTGATCCTCCCCCCAATAGAAGTAAACGGGCATGATGCGGAAATTTTCCCTTATCCACTAGGATAAAGACATTGTGGCGGAGACTTTAAGGAAATGTTGCACTCTTGTTCCCGATGGCCATCCCGCCTTTTGGCGCTGGGTACACTGGGGGTAGGGTTAGCAATCGCTCCCCTCTTTTGGCAGCCCGCAGACTCCCAAGAAACGCCTTCCCAAGCACTTACCATTTTGGCCGATGTGCAGCAGGCGAATGCCGTCACAGGCGTGATCACGGCACGGGGCAATGTGCAACTGCGTTATCCCGCCCGCCAAATTCAGGCCACAGCGGCACAAGCACAATACTTTAGCCGGGAGGGGCGCATTGTCCTCAGTGGGAATGTGTATGTTTTGCAACAGGGGAACAGTCTCCGCGCTGACACCATCACATATCTTATTGAGGAAGCAAAATTTGTCGCTCTGCCCGCCCCCAGCCGCCAAGTCGAATCTATTTTAATGATCCCCGATGACCCTAACCAACAAATTCTTACACCTGTGCAGCCCTAATGGGCGGTTTGCGCTACCGACCACGCTTCGCCTAGAGGGGGTATGTAAACGGTATGGCAGTCGTTGGGTGGTGGATCACGTCAGTCTCTCGGTGGCTCGCGGAGAGGTGGTGGGTCTGCTGGGGCCCAATGGTGCAGGGAAAACGACAACCTTTTACATGGCAACGGGGATTGAACGACCGGATGATGGCCGAGTATGGCTGGATGATGAGGATATTACCCAAGCTCCCTTACATCAGCGAGCACGGCGGGGCATTGGCTATCTGCCCCAAGAACCGAGTATCTTTCGCCAGTTGACGGTTGCTGAAAATATTCTCTTGGTTTTAGAGGAGACGGGAGTGCCGCGGCGGCAGTGGCGCGATCGCTTGGATCAACTACTCACGGAATTCCGCCTCACCCACATTGCCCACACCCTCGGTCGGCGAGTCTCAGGGGGAGAACGGCGGCGCACCGAATTAGCCCGTGCCTTGGCAGCAGGTAAGCAAGGCCCCAGTTTTTTACTGCTCGATGAACCCTTTGCGGGCGTGGATCCCATTGCCGTGCATGACCTTCAGGACATGATTGCCAAGCTGCGCGATCGCCAAATGGGCATTCTCATTACCGATCACAATGTGCGGGAAACGCTGGAAATTATTGACCGCGCCTACATTTTACGGGAAGGGCAGATTTTAGCCGCAGGGAATAGCTGGGAATTGGCCCAGGATGCCAAAGTGCGGCAATACTACCTCGGTGAGGATTTTCGCTTCTAGACATGATCAGAGCACTGCGGCGGATCTGGTTGCCGACCCTTCCCAAGTTAGATCAGTATCTTCTCTCGCTACTGCTGCCGGGGTTTGTTTTTGGCGTTACAATCTTTACCACTTTGGCGCTGACCGTCGGCACGATTTTTGATCTGGTGCGACAAATTGCCGATGCTCAACTGCCCCTAACGATTTTGCTGCAATTGATTGGCTATCAACTGCCCAGCGTCTTGGTCTTGGTGTTTCCGATGGCCGTGTTGCTCGCGGTTGTGGGGGCGATGAGTCGGCTCTCAGAGGAGGGGGAGTGGATTGCGCTGCGCAGTGTGGGGATTTGTCTGCGCCGTGTCCTCGTCCCTGTGGTGGTTTTTGCGTTGTTTGTGAGTGGGTTGACCCTTGCGCTCAATGAAATCGCCGTACCCATCGCCAAGTATGAATCGCAAAAACTCATGCGGGAGTTACTGCAACAGGAGCGTACCCTCGGCTCAGGCACCGATATTTTCTACCCTGAGTACGATCGCCAAGGAGATGTGCGGCGACTGTATTATGGGCATCGCTTTGATGGCAGCCGCATTCAGGGAATCACGGTTTTGGACTTTTCACAACCACAGGTGACTCAGGTCATTAGCGCTGAATCCGCTGAGTGGAATGTGCGTGAGAGTCGCTGGTTACTCTCTCAGGGGGTAGCCTATTTGATTACCCACACGGGAGTCAGCCGCAATCTCTTGCAATTTGATCAACAGGAGATCCGCTTGCCGCGGCCTGCCCAATCTCAACAACTGCGGCCAACAGATGTGGATGAACTCTCGATCACCCAAGCACGCCGTGCCCTGCAACGTCTCGATCCCAATCAAGAGCCAGAACTGGTGCGTGCCCTCAAGGTTCATCTGGCTCAGGCCTATGCTCAGCCCTTCTTGGCGGTGGTGTTTGCCCTTTTGGGGGTGGGGTTTGGCCTCAGTCCCTCCCAACGGCGGGGGCGCCAAGGATTTGGCATTAGTGTGGCAGTGGTGTTTGGTCAGTACGTGCTCACGTTTTTTCTCGGTGCACTGGGGACGATTGGCACCCTCTCCCCCCTTGCAGCAGCGTGGTTGCCCCACGGTATTGGCTTGGTGGTGGCGATCGCCCTACTGTGGCGCGCGGATCGTAGCTAGAGAGGTATGATGAAAAAAGTGCTGATTGCTGATCCATGCCGCAAACGTTTGATCTTCACGTTGTTGAGACGCGACCCTTGTTGACGCCTGCTACCCTGCTGGCGGATTTACCGCTGACCGAATCCCAAGCCACCCTTGTGGCCACAACCCGCGATCGCATTCGTGACATTTTTAAGGGGCGCGATCGCCGACTGCTGGTCATTGTGGGGCCTTGTTCAATTCACGATGTCAAGGCAGCCTTGGAATACGGGGAAAAGTTGGCACAGGTGCGCGATCGCCTGCGGGATAGTCTTGAAATTGTCATGCGGGTTTATTTTGAAAAACCACGCACCTCTGTAGGCTGGAAAGGGCTGATCAACGATCCGCACCTCGATGGCAGCTATGATATCAACACCGGCTTACGCCTCGCACGGAAGCTGCTGCTGGATTTGGCCAACTTGGGGATGCCCGCCGCTACAGAATTGCTCGATCCAATCATTCCCCAGTACATTGCTGACGTTGTGAGTTGGACCGCCATTGGTGCTCGTACGACGGAAAGCCAAACCCACCGTCAAATGGCGTCGGGTCTCTCGATGCCCGTAGGCTTCAAAAATGGCACCGATGGTCACTTAGATTCCGCAATTAATGCCATGATCGCGGCACAGCAGTCACACCATTTTCTGGGAATTAATGCTGAAGGCCGTGCCAGTATTGTTGCCACCACTGGGAATCCCGATACTCACCTTGTACTGCGCGGCGGCAAAGAGGGCCCTAACTATTCTGCCGCTCACATCGAAATGGCGGCTGCCCTCCTAGAGCGTAAGGGACTCACCCCCCGCCTGATGGTGGATTGTAGCCATGCCAACGCTGCCAAAGATGCCCAACGCCAAGTGCTAGTGTGTGAAAATCTTGCCCAGCAGGTACAGCAAGGTTCCCGTTATTTGGCGGGTGTGATGATCGAGAGCCATCTCAAGGCGGGTAATCAACCGATTCCCAAGGATCTCTCGCAGTTGGTCTATGGTCAAAGTATTACCGATCCCTGCGTGGACTTTGCGACAACAGTAACGATGCTCGAACAATTGGCTAGTGCGGTGGGGTCACAACTGGTTGCCAGATAACTGAATCGCCTATTGTAGCAGGGGAAGCTAGTTACTTGCCCCTTGGGAAGGTAGATTCAATGAAAAGAACTCTTCCTCATTTTTGAGGATGTGAAAGACCTTATCCATGCTCGTGAGTTCAAAGAGCATCATCATCTGCTTGGGAATATTGCATAGGTAAAGCTGTCCCCCACCTGCCCGGACGGTTTTTAGGGCAACAACAAGAGCGCCTAAGCCAGAACTGTCAATGAAGGTGACCTCACCACAATCCAGCAATAGGGCTTGAGTCCCCCCTTGAACCAGCTCACCAATGGTTTGACGAAATTCCTGAGCTTGGGGGCCACCAAAGACCCCAGACAGCTTAATCACTTCGACAGTATTAGCCATAACAGGATGATGGAAAGGAGTTCCCCGCTAGTATACAGCCTTTTTTTCACCGAGATTCGTCACGCGACCAACCCATAACCGCCCTTTGCTGGGTTCCAGAGATGGGGTGCTCTGTGAAATTTTGTGGAGTGAGCGTAACAGGCCGTAGTAGTCATAGTAGGCTTAACTCTAGCCGTTGAGAAATTTTTAGGACGATAACTCATGGTGCAACGTGGTTCTAAAGTCAAGATTCTCCGCCCTGAATCCTACTGGTACAACGAAGTGGGCACCGTCGCCTCTGTGGATCAAACCCCCGGCGTCAAATATCCTGTGATTGTGCGCTTCGACAAAGTCAATTACACCGGCTACAGCGGCAGTGCCAGCGGTGTGAACACCAATAACTTTGCGCTGCACGAAGTGCAAGAAGTGGCTCCGCCCAAAAAAGGTAAATAGTTTCTCAGACCGTGCCGGAATTACCGGAAGTTGAAACCGTACGTCGTGGGCTAGAGGTGGTCACCCTTGGGCAACCCATTGTGGGGGTGGAGGTGCTTCTAGCCCGTTCTATTGCGCTTCCTGAAGAGCCGCAAGCGTTTATTGATCACCTGCGCGATCGCGCCCTGCAACAATGGCAACGGCGCGGCAAGTATCTTTTAGCCACCCTAGATGACGGCAGCCACCTCGTCATTCATCTGCGCATGAGTGGTCAGTTACTGTGGCTCACTGATCCGGTGCCCCTTTGTTCCCATACCCGTGTACGCTGGTTTTTCGCAACGGGGGCGGAACTCCGCTTTGTGGATCAACGGACGTTTGGTCGCTGTTGGTGGATTCCTGCACACTGCCGCCCCGAAACGGCGATTCCCACACTGGCCAGCTTGGCACCAGAACCCCTGAGTGAGGCCTTTACAGTTTGGTTCTTGGCGGAGCGGTTGGTGCATTATCGTCGCGCGCTAAAAACGGCACTTTTGGATCAAACCGTTGTTGCCGGCATGGGGAATATCTATGCCGATGAAAGTCTTTTCTTGAGTGGTCTGCACCCCGCCCTACCCACCTACACCCTAACGATTGAGCAGATCGTTCACCTCCATCAGGTGATTCGCCAAGTGCTGAGGGAAGCGATTGCAGCGGGCGGTACGACAATTCGTAGCTTCGTCACTCCGGCGGGGGTGAATGGTCGCTATGGGGGTCAAGCATGGGTCTATGGTCGCAAGGGGGAAGCCTGCCGCGTCTGTGGCACAACGATTGAACGGCTGCGCTTGGCAGGACGCTCCAGTCACTATTGTCCCCGCTGTCAGCCGCTGTCTTCCGCAATGGGCAAATAAAGGGTGAGAATTTCGCCCGCTTGGCGATCGCGCCGTTGAATGACCTTAGCGCCGACTGCTTCTATTAAGAGTTTTGCCGCCTGAAAGTTGAGACTCAGTTGGCCGGTTGCGGGATGCCACAGGAGCAGGTGCCCCAAGGCGGCCAGATTGCTGCGGTGTTTGTACTGGGGCGATCGCAATTCTAGCTTCACGTGCTGCCCTGCCCGCTGCACCACCAATTTCAGTTCACTCTCTGGGGCAAGGGTTTGGCTATAGTATTCCACTAACCCAGTCAAGACCTGATCCAAAGACGCTGGATCACTGAGAACAAGGGGTAAATTGGGCGGATAGTCGAGAACCAATTTGACTTGACGACGCGCCGCCTGTTTTTGCCAGCGAGCCAAGTTGGTCGTGAAGAGTTCCGTCAAGTGGGTTTGCCCAAACGCAAGGGGGGGTTTGGGGCTAGGACTAGTGAAGATTTCGGCGGCATCACTCAGGAGATTAAAGCGGGTGATTTGATCCTGAATCTCTTGACCAATCTTTTGCAGATACTGGTACGTGCGCTGCGGTAGATTCTCTTGCCGTTGTAGCAATTGGATAAAGGTATTGATGGTGGTGAGGGGAGTGCGCACCTCGTGGGAAAGGGCTTGCAGCAGGCTAATATCCGCAGCCATGGGGGTAGAAGTCACAGTCAGGGGCGTGGCCGCCGGTTGACTATAGTCCAGCAGCCATTGAGCAAACTGACTCACCAAACGATAGCTGGGGGGCACCATCTCGACACTGGCCAGCCACTGATCAATGGGGTGGAGATTGGCTAAGGGAAGTTGCTGCCGCAATTGCTGCCAAAAAGCATGAATTTCCTCAGGGGCAAAGGAAAAGTGCAGTCCGCGCTCCCCTTGATAGATCAGTAAAAGATTGACCTCTGGACTCAGAAGCAGGCAAAAGGGATTCATGCCTTCTCGCGCTGCGGGCAAAAGGGTCATTGCTGGCAAAGCAGGATTGGCGTCTGTAGGGGGCAGGTAGGGCAGCGATCGCCCTTGGGGCATGAGGACATAGGTTTTTAGGGGACAATCTTGAAGAATGAGGCTGGGGAAGGAAACTAAAAAGCCCTCAATGGGATGCGTGACTGCCAATAATCTTTCTAAGGCAGCAACCCCCGCTTGCCACTGCCAAAAGCGATCGCCAGCACGGGTATCATACCGATCAATGGTGGAATGAGAGCGTCCCATAGCAGCCGATGCAACGTCCCCAACTGCCTTGACCATAGCCCCAATAATTCCAATCTGCCTAGGAGTAAAACCGTACTTAGGCAGGGATGATGCCGTACAGGTCGTAAATATCAGCAGCAGTAATCTTCACGGGGACAATTGTGCCCAAGGTGGCTCTTCCCTTCACATAGACCACACCATCAACATCGGGGGCAAATCGGGGCGATCGTCCAATCAATTCCCCAGTTTGTGGGTTTTCCTGCTCAATGAGCACAGGTACGGTTTTGCCCACTTCAGCAGCATTTTTGCGCTGGGCAATGGGTTGTTGCAGTTGCATCAGGCGATCGCGCCGCGCCATTTTGATTTCCTCTGGAACCTGATCCGGCAGATCATAGGCGGCAGTCCCTTCCTCGGCGGAGTAGGCAAAGACCCCCACATGGTCAAATTCATGGCGCTGCACAAACTGGCAGAGATGCTCAAAGTGGCTCTCGGTTTCCCCCGGAAAGCCGACAATAAAGGTCGTGCGCATCACTGCTTCGGGTAAGTCCTGCCGTAGCCGTTCAATCAGGCGATCGTTCACCCCCGCTTGCCAAGGCCGATTCATCGCCCGCAGCACCTCTGGGTGGGAATGTTGCAACGGCAAATCCAGATAGGGCAAGATGTTAGGAGTTTCCCGCATCGCTGCAATCACCTCAGGCGTTAGCCCCGTGGGATAGGCGTAATGCAAGCGAATCCAAGGCACATCCACCTCCCCAAGGGCACGGATCAGCGCCGCGAGTTGGGGTTGACCATAGAGATCAATGCCATAGTTGGTGGTAATTTGCGAAACAATAATGATTTCTTGGACGCCCTCGCTGGCGAGTTGATGGGCTTCCTTAACAATGGATTCAATGGAGCGCGATCGCTGGTTGCCCCGCAGATGGGGAATGATACAAAAGGCACAGCGATAGTCACAGCCCTCAGCAATCCGCAGATAGGCCACCGGTTCCGGCGTGGTGCGGTAGCGAGGAACGGTTTCATCGGCAATGTAGGTGGGCACAGCACTAATTTGTTGCACCCGCTCACCCGTTTCTACCCGCTCAATCACCTCAACAATGTGCTGGTAATCGCCACTGCCAACGACGGCCACCGCCTCAGGAAGCTCCGCCAAGAGTTCCCCTTGAAAATGCTGCGCTAAGCAGCCTGTGATCACAATCTTCTTATTGGCTTCTGCCAGTTCTACCAGTGTGCGCACCGACTCTTCGCGGGCGGCTTGGATAAAGCTACAGGTATTGACAATAACGTAGTCGGCTTCGGTTTCATCGGTACCCACCCCATAGCCCGCTGCCGCCAGCAGGCCAATCATGTGCTCCGTATCCACGCGGTTCTTATCACAGCCAAGGTGGGCAAAGGCAATTTTCGGTTTGGTTGGGTTTGGCATCTAAACGGGTCAGCACCATCTAACAGTAGGGGGTAATATCTTCACCACACTCGTCGGCCAAATAGCTGAGCGAGCGGAAGCGCAACCCCACTAATTGATCATAAAGGGGATTGAGTTTACAGAGGGGGGGAATATGGACAATCTTGCGACCAAAAAGGGTAATGTCGCGCTCAAAGGGGCATTGAGGGGGAATCAGGCGGCAGAGAAAGCGAGCCACCTTGGCATCTTTGACCTCTAAACCATCCAGCCAGTGGCGCACGGGATCCAATAGGCGCAGGGTTTGTTCATTGCTCTCGTGCTGACCATCAAGGGTGTGCTTCAGGGACTCAAGGGCAGCAATTTCCAGTCCCAAGGCGTTGCAAAAGCGTTGCAGTTCGGCATCCTCTGGTTGGGAGTAAATGCCATTGGCAAGCGCCACCATCACGGCTGTACGCACGAAATTTTCCGCAAGGGCGCGATCGCCGCCAAAGGTGGCCACCAGTTCTTCATTAGTGACTGGAGCAAAATGTTCAAGATCTATTTCTGGGGCAATTTCCTCGCGAATCAGGCTCGCAATCAGTTGCTTCTCTTCGGGATCAAAGTGACCATCGGCGCCGGCAATGCTCAAGAGACCCTTAATCCAAATGGCCGTTTGTTCCGGTGTCAGTTCTAGGGTAGATGCTGCGGTGGTTGCCATAGAGATTGCCCCAAGATTGCTGCTCACTACGACTGTACTCTAGGTCTGGGTCCTTCGTGCCATCCTGAAGGACGGATAAAATCCTTGCTACAATTGACGAAGTTTTGTTAAGCACTGTGTCCCGTCCTTGACTGTTTCGCTGTTGCCCTCCACCTGCTCAACCCCTTGGTATGCCCTTGATCCCATTTGGCAGGGGGATGCGGCGGCGATCGCCCAAGGATTACCTCATGATCTTTTAGCGCCGGCGTGGCAAATCCTGATTCTTGGGGATGGCTCCCCCACCCGCCACCTGCAACTGCTGACGGGTGAAACCACGGAAGTGGACGTGATAGATATGTCCGCCATTGGCCATGCCAGCGATCGCGCCCCGGCGCAACTGCAACTCATTCCCGGCCCGCGGCTGCGGCGTCAAGTGTGGCTACGCACCGCTTCAGGTCAACGTTTGGCCTACGCCACCTCTTGGTGGGAAGCTGCCCATGTGGATGAGTATTTGCAAAACCGTGCCATGCCCATTTGGACGAACCTCGCCCAACGCAAGGTGGAGCTTTATCGCGACATTCAGGCGGTGTATCTCGGGCACTCTGAAACCTTGGCGGCAGCCTTTGGCGAGGCGGGGCCTTTTTGGGGGCGGCATTATCTCTTTTGGCACGATCGCCGTCCCATTACGCTGATTTATGAAGTCTTTTCGCCCTACCTCTGCCGCTACCTTGGTCCGATGGGAAGTACGGCCTATTTGGCAAATTCAGGCTCAACATTAGCCTAAAGCGGCTGCCTCCGTAACGTTTTGTAAATATAATATGAACAGCTTTTTGTCCCCCTAGGGGGTTGCGTTCATCTTCGTCAGTTAGGGTAGCGTCATTCATGCGAGTTGCAATTGCCGGTGGTGGCTTAGCGGGCTTAGCTTGCGCCAAGTATCTAGTGGATGCAGGACATACCCCCATGGTGTTTGAGCGTGCCAATGTCCTTGGTGGCTTGGTGGCGGCATGGCAGGATGCCGATGGGGATTGGGTGGAAACGGGCTTGCACGCCTTTTTTGGTGCCTACCCCAATATGCTGCAACTCCTAGCGGAATTGGGGATTAGCGATCGCCTGCAATGGAAACGCCATGCCCTGATTTTTAACCAACCGGAAAAGCCGGGGGTGCTCTCGTGGTTTGATGTTCCCGATATTCCTGCGCCTTTTAATGTACTGCTCTCCATTTTGCGCAACAACGATATGCTGACGTGGGAGCAGAAATTCCGCTTTGCCTTGGGGCTGTGGCCAGCGATCGTGCGCGGCCAAAAATACGTCGAGGCAATGGACAAGTACACCCTCCTCGAATGGCTGCAACGCCAAGGGATTGATGAGCGGGTAAACTCCGACATTTTTATTGCGGCCTCAAAGGCACTGACCTTCCTGAACCCCGATGAGGTCTCGGCCACGATTCCTCTGACGGCGATGAACCGCTTTCTGCGGGAACGCTATGGCTCAAAAATTGCCTTCTTGGATGGGGCACCCCCCGAACGGTTGTGTCAGCCCATTGTGGATTATGTGACCGCGCGGGGCGGTGAAGTGCACACCAATGTGGCTCTGCGGGAGATTGTCCTCAATGAGGATCTCTCGGTGCAGTCCTTTGTCATGGCCGATCGCGAGGGACAACAGCGCTTTGAAGTCACAGCGGATGCCTATGTCTCAGCAATGTCGGTGGATGCCATTAAACTGCTGCTGCCGAAGCCGTGGCAAGACCTATCCTTTTTCCAGAAACTCAATGGCCTCGAAGGCGTCCCGGTGATTAACGTCCAAATCTGGTTTGATCGCAAATTGCCGACAGTGGATCATCTCCTCTTCTCGCGATCGCCCCTGTTGAGTGTTTATGCCGACATGAGCGAAACCTGCAAGGGCTATGCCGATCCCGACAAGTCAATGCTAGAGCTGGTATTGGCGCCTGCTGCAGAGTGGATTGGCCGCAGCGATGAGGAGATTGTTGAGGCGACCCTTGCGGAACTGGCCAAACTCTTCCCCAATCACCTACCGGAACCTGCTAAAGTGCTGAAAACGGCGGTGGTGAAAACCCCCCGCTCAGTCTATAAAGCCACCCCCGGTCGCCAAGCCTTTCGTCCGGATCAGGCCACACCCATTCCCAACTTCTTCCTTGCGGGGAGCTACACGATGCAGCCCTACCTAGGGAGTATGGAAGGTGCGGTACTTTCTGGTAAGCTGACAGCGCAGGCGATCGCGAAGCGGCTCGCAGAGAGCAACGCCCCGCAGCCCCCTAAAACCTCTATTCAAACTGCCGCCAATGCTGCAACTGCCTAGAGCCGAGTACGTCCCTCCCCTGATTTCCCTCGACGAGGCCTACGAGTTGTGTCGTCAGGTCACTGCCGCCTATGCCAAGACGTTTTACCTCGGCACGCTGTTGATGCCCCCCGCCAAGCGCCGCGCCATTTGGGCAATTTACGTCTGGTGTCGGCGCACCGATGAACTGGTGGATGGCCCCCAAGCCGCAACGACAACCATGGCCACCCTTGATGAGTGGGAAGCGCGCCTTGAGGATATTTTTGCTGGACGTCCCCACGATGGCATGGATTTAGCTCTAACGGCAACGCTGGAACAGTACCCCCTCGACATCCAGCCCTTTCGGGACATGATTGCTGGCCAGCGGATGGACTTGCACCGCAGTCGCTATGAAACCTTTGCTGAATTGGAACTCTATTGCTACCGCGTGGCCGGTACCGTCGGCCTCATGTCCCTTGAGGTAATGGGGGGAAACCCCTACAGCGATCGCCTGTGTTCCCCTTGGGTGGATCCCTATCAGGCTAAAGGTACCCTCAAGGATCAAGCCATTGCCCTTGGCATTGCCAATCAACTGACCAATATCCTGCGGGATGTGGGCGAAGATATGCGGCGGGGGCGGATTTATCTGCCCTTAGAGGACTTGGCTGCCTTTAACTACACCGCAGAAGACTTGCAGCGGGGAGTGATTGACGATCGCTGGCGGGCATTGATGCGCTTTCAAATTCAGCGGGCACGGCAATTTTATCGGGAAGCCGAAGTGGGGGTGGCTTACCTAGAGCGGGATGCCCGTTGGCCCGTGTGGTCGGCATTGATGCTCTATCGCCAGATTCTTGATGTCATCGAAGCCAACGATTACGATGTCTTTAATCGGCGCGCCTTTGTCTCTGACTGGCGCAAGCTGCTGTTTATCCCTATTTCTTGGTTCAAGGCCAGCTTCTAGCACCATGGCAGATCTGTACGTGGATTGGGACGAGTATCATCGCACCATTGAACAGTTGGCGATCGCTATCTATGAATCGGGATGGCAGTTCAATCAAATCCTCTGCTTGGCCAAGGGGGGGCTGCGGGTAGGGGACATTCTCAGCCGCTTGTTTAATCAACCCCTCGCGATTCTGGCGGTGTCCTCCTATGGCGGTGTCAATAACCAAGAGCGGGGTCGCATCACCTTTGCGCGAGATTTAACCATGACCACCGCTACCCTTGGCAGTCATGTCCTCTTAGTGGATGATTTGGTAGATTCTGGCCTTTCCTTGCAGAAAACCCTGCGCTGGCTAGAGGTCAAATATGGCTTTGCGGTGGAGGAAGTGCGCACTGCCGTTCTCTGGTACAAAGCGGCCTCTTGTATTCGTCCGGACTACTATGTTCATTACCTGCCGGAAAATCCGTGGATCCATCAACCCTTTGAACGCTACGAACAACTGACAGCGGCTGATCTTGCTCAAACCCTAACCCCCTGTCCATGACGCCTACCCTCACTCCCCCCCTCCAATGGCAGCGTCGCCACGTCCTCTCCCTGCAAGACTTTACGGTGGCGGAACTAGATATTGTGCTGCAAACAGCGCTCAGTTTTCAGGAAGTCCTGAATCGTCGCACCAAAAAAGTCCCCACCCTGCAAGCGCGGGTGGTTGCTAATCTTTTCTTTGAAAGCTCGACGCGCACCCGCAATAGCTTTGAACTGGCGGCCAAACGTCTTTCTGCGGATATTCTCAACTTTTCGCCCGGTACCTCGGCCCTGAGTAAAGGGGAAACGATCCTCGATACCGCTAAGACCCTGTGGGCGATGGGGGCAGAGTTCATGGTGATTCGCCATCAGCAGTCGGGGGTGCCCCATACGATTGCAGCAGAAATGGATCGCCTTGGCGGTCAGGTGGCGGTTCTCAATGCCGGTGATGGCTTGCACGAGCATCCCTCCCAAGCCCTGCTAGATTTGTTTACCCTTTGTCAACTCTACGATCCGCGTCAGCCCCGCTGTGCCCTGTTGCAGGGGAAGAAAATTGCCATTGTCGGGGATATTCGCCATTCCCGTGTGGCGCGATCGAACCTCTACAGCCTCAAGACCGCTGGTGCCGATGTTCACTTGGCCGGCCCCCCCACCCTCTTGCCGCCAGAATTTGCAGACTATGGAGCAACGCTCCACTGGACACTGGAACCTGCCCTTGCTGATGCCGATATTGTGATGACGCTGCGCCTGCAACGGGAACGCATGGATCAGCACCTGATTCCCAGTTTGCGGGAGTACCATCAGCAGTTTGGTATCACCCATGAACGGCTGCGCCTATGCCGACCGGAGGTGCGGGTTTTGCATCCGGGACCGGTGAATCGCGGCGTGGAATTGAGTTCGGCATTGCTGGATGATCCGCAGTTTAGTTTAGTGAATCAGCAGGTGACCAGTGGGGTAGCGGTACGGATGGCGTTACTGTATTTGATGGGAACGTATCATGGAGGCAGGCCATGATTAAGGTCACCTTTGTGCCGGATCAGGTTTCCGTTGAGGCCGAAGTGGGGGAAAGTTGGCTGAGCGTTGCAGCGCGCGCTGGGGTCGACATTCCCACGGGTTGTTGCATGGGCAGTTGTGGTGCCTGTACGTTGGAATTGGAGGATGGCGAGGAAATTCGCGCCTGTATTTCTACGATTGCGGGCGATGGCGAGGATGGTACCCAGATTACTGCCTATGTCTTTCGAGATCCCACGTGGTGATCACAGGAATCAAACCCTTAGCGCCAAATGAGAAAGCGCACAGTTAGAAAGAGTGCTGAAACCCCCAACTGCAAGGCCGTAATCGGTACCCCATAACGCAGGAAGGTTTTGAAGCTAATTCGGCGGCCATGGAGTTCCGCAATCCCGGCACCAACAATGTTGGCAGAGGCGCCCACCAGCGTGGCATTGCCGCCCAACGTTGCCCCTAGCATCATGGCATAGAACAGGGGCAGCACCTGGGGGGGCAAATCACCCCCATAACCAGGGTGGAGAATTTCTGAACCTGCTAGACCCACATCGACAAGGTATTTTTTCAGCAGTGGCACCATCGCCACCACAAGGGGGATATTGGAAATGACGCTAGAGAGAATGCCAATCGCAAATAAGAGCAGCAGGGAGCCAAAAAAGATATTTTGGCCAATGAGAATGGCGAGGAGGTGGGAGAGTTGACCAATGATGCCGGTTTTTTCTAGGCCACCGATCAAGACAAAAATGCTCATAAAAAAGATCAGGGTGGCCCAGTCCACATCCCGCAGAATGTGGGTCACCGTATCGATTTTGCTTTGATGGGATAAAAGGAGTGCAAGGGCAGCCCCCATTAAAGCGACCGCAGGGGGAGACACTTTGACGACCATGCCATCGCCAATAACAAAGAAGGTCAAGACAAAGACGATGATCACACAACCCACCGCTAGGGTGCGGGGATGATTAATTTTGGGGTGGGGCAAGTGATCAAGGGAGTTGAGTTCTTTGCGCCAAATGCGGCGAAAGAGAACCGGCAGACAAAAAACAATGACAGCGATCGCCAGTACACCCCCCAAGCTGAGACGCAGGAGATAATCGGCAAAGCTGAGATTAATGGCATCCCCGACAATATAAGTCGCTGGATCCCCGACAAGGGTCAGCAAGCCAGCGCTATTGGAGACAATCACCATCAAGATAATCAGGGGGACAAAGTCCACCCCCACTTCAGCCGCCATGGGGGGCAACAGGGGGGCAAGGAGCATCACTGTTGTGGCATTGGGCAGTACGGCACAGATGGGGGTTGTCAGAGCCACGATCCCCAGCAGCAGGCGTTTTCCCTGACCGCGGGCAAGCAGAACCATTTGGGTGGCCAGATACTCGAACACCTTAGTGGGTTCAAAGGCTCGCACCAGAACCATGACGCCGAAAAAGAGGGCAAGGGTGCCATGACTGCGGCCAATGTAGCTAATGGCCTCCCCAAGGGTCATAATGTTGAGAAAGACAAGGAGAATCGCACCCAAAAAGGCAGCAACCGTGATGTTGATCCACTCGGTGATGATCAGCAGGATCACCCCCAGAAAAATGGTGCCAGCAGCGAATGCATGCCAGTGTTCAATCAGCATTGAGATTCCTAAAAGAGTTCTAAAGTCAAAAATTCAGTCAACACCACGAAACTGCATCCTTGGAACACTGAGCAGTTGTGAAAAACAGCCAGTCTCCAACTAAATCCCGACAAGGTTAGCTGCCGGACGAGGATTTATTAGTCTGCCTTCGCGGTTGAGAACGCGCTCCCTATTAGTTAATTCCTCCGATCTACGCCGCAAACGCTCAGATGAGGCAAAAAAAGATAAATTGGTACTCAACCTAGCATAGGCCTCTTAGAGGATTCAAGAGAAGTCCTTCTATGAAGTGAATAGAAAATCTTAATAAAAACTTTCCCAGACTGTTGCGCCGCGGTTAAATGTGTCAAAATGTTTCCTGTGTCAATTGAATAGCGGCCTACCCTTGCAAACTCCTACGGCGATCGCCCTTGGCAATTTTGACGGTGTCCATCGAGGGCACCAAGAGGTTATCCGTACGCTTGTTGAAGCAGCGCCTCCCGACTGTTACCGGTCAGTGATTACGTTTTCGCCCCACCCGCAGGCATTTTTTACGGGAGAAGAGCGCCTGCTGCTGACCCCAGAGGCGGAAAAACGTGCCCTTTTGAACCACTATGGCATTGAGCAGGTGATTGTCCTGCCCTTTACCCATGCTCTTGCCCAACTGTCGCCCTTGGAGTTTGTTGAGCAGATTTTGGTACAGCAGTTGCAGGCCAAGGTATTGAGTGTGGGTTTTAATTTTGGCTTTGGCCGTGGGCGATCGGGGACAGCGGCGGATTTGCGCACCCTCTGTGCTGCCTTTGGTATTCCAGTGCATATTGTGCCCCCCTATTGTCGGGGGAGCGATCGCGTCAGTAGCTCAGCAGTAAGGGCCGCCCTCGCCGAGGGAGATGTGGGCTTGGCACGGGAGCTTTTGGGACGCCCCTACCAATTGAGCGGCACCGTGATTCAAGGGGAACAGTTGGGACGGCAGTTGGGATTTCCCACCGCCAATCTAGCCCTCCCCCCAGACAAATTATTGCCTCGCCACGGCGTTTATGCTTGCCGCGTTACGGGGGCAGCGTTTGCGACTGAGCAATTGGGGGTGGTGAATGTTGGGATGCGACCGACGGTGACGGGTCGGCAAGTGACCACAGAGGTGCATCTATTCAACTGGCAGGGGAATCTTTACAATCAAGAGATCACACTTCATTTAGAGGCCTTTATTCGCCCAGAGGTACGGTTTCCCAGTTTGGCTGCCCTACAGGCGCAAATTGCTGCCGATTGCCAAGTAGCGGCTGATCTTCTTGAACGAGTGGTCTCCTATGCGTGAACCCCTACAGCGACTGGTCAATAACCTTGGACAGGTCATGGTGGGCAAAGAAGCCGCCATTGAACTCATGTTAGTGGGGTTGCTGGCGGGGGGACACGTTTTGCTGGAGGATGTACCGGGGGTGGGAAAAACCCTCTTGGCCAAGGCCTTGGCGCGATCGCTGGCGGGTACCTTTCAGCGCATCCAAGCCACACCCGATCTCCTACCCACGGACTTATCGGGCACCAATATCTGGAATCCCAAAACAGCGGAGTTTGAGTTTCGCCCAGGTCCTGTCTTCTGCAATATCCTGCTGGCGGATGAAATTAACCGCGCCACACCCCGCACCCAATCGGCACTCCTAGAGGTCATGGAGGAGTACCAAGTCACCATTGATGGCGTCACCTACCCCCTGCCCCGGCCCTTTTTTGTCATTGCCACCCAAAACCCCGTGGAATACCAAGGCACCTTTCCGCTGCCCGAAGCCCAGTTGGATCGCTTTGCCCTGTGTTTTAGCTTGGGCTACCCCACCGAGGAAGAGGAACTACAAATGCTGCAACGGGTGCAGGGGGGCTTAGATGTCAATCAACTGGAACCGTGCCTCAGCTTGGCGGAGATCCAACAGTTGCGGCAGCAGGTGCTACAGGTGCGGGTAGATTCAGTGTTGCAAAAGTACATTCTTGCCCTTGTGCGGGCGAGCCGCGAGAGCGATCGCATTACCTTGGGGGTGAGTCCTCGCGGTACCGTGATGCTCCAGCGCACAGCTCAGGCCTTGGCCTTTCTCAATGGCCGTGACTATGTCCTCCCCGATGATGTCAAGCAATTGGCGCCCCATGTTCTAGCTCATCGTCTGATTACAGCAGCAGGGCGCTCAGGGCGGGCCTGTGTGGCAGAATTGTTGGAAACGGTAGCCGTTCCCTAGGGAGAGTTGGCGCGACTGTTCTCTATGAACATCTCTGCGATCGCCAAGCTGTCATTGTAGTGTTAAGTCTTTTTAACATCGCGATCGCCCTCGCAACCGTCGAAGGATTTAGGCATTGATGACAACGATACTCATGACACAAGCCCTCCAACGGCAGGGAGAAATTTGGCACAACATCCTCAGCAGTCAAAACCTTACGGTCATCTGGGAAAACCTTGATGCTGACATCCTTGCTGTGCTAGAGGGCATGGAGACGGCTGGCCTAGCGTTGCCCCAATTGCTGCTGTTAGATATGGGCATGATGGGCAGCGCCGCCGTCGCTATCGTGGCTCAAGTTATTAAACTCCCCAGGCTGGATTCGAACCAGCGACCAATCGGTTAACAGCCGACCGCTCTACCGCTGAGCTACTGAGGAATATTGACGATTTTTTAATG
The DNA here is from genome assembly GCF_031460975.1 of Thermosynechococcus sp. HY213. Classification (NCBI taxonomy): domain Bacteria; kingdom Bacillati; phylum Cyanobacteriota; class Cyanophyceae; order Acaryochloridales; family Thermosynechococcaceae; genus Thermosynechococcus; species Thermosynechococcus sp. HY213. Next base: position 38,160 of record NZ_JAVKVB010000005.1, read on the forward strand.
TAGCGTAGTTCACCGCTCTTGGCAAGTCTCAACCGGACTGAAGTTTTGGCCAGCGCTGCCGCAGTTCATTCACTACGCGATCCAAGGCAACGGCATGGGAGGCCTTAAAGAGGAGGCGATCGCCCGGCTGTAAATGCTGCAGCAAATAGGCCACCAATTCTTCATGGGAAGCAAATTGCTGACTGGGAACGCGCCCTGCCCCCCGCGCAAGAGCTGCTCCCTCATCGCCCTTATCGAGAATTAAAAGGCCATCGAGGTCTAATTGGGCAACCGTGGCTCCCACCTGCTCATGGAAGGCAACCGCAAAGTCCCCCAGTTCCCGCATGGGGCCAAGAACTGCCAGATGCCGCTGACCGGGGAGCGATCGCAACAGGTGCAAGGCCGCCACCATCGATTCCAGACCCGCGTTGTAGGTTTCATCCAGTAGCCAAATATCGGGTTCGAGGCGATAGCGACCGCCCCGACCACTGGGCAATTCTAACGTCAACTGTCGGGGTAGGCGATCGCTCTTTAAGTCCAAGGCTTGCAGCACCCCAAGGGCAGCCAGAAAGTTCAAGGCATGGTGTGCCCCCGCAAGGGGAACGGTGTAGGTGCGTCCAGCCACGTGGAGGGTTTGGGGCGGTTGATAGATTCCCCGTAGGGTGCCCCCCTCAAGGCCATAGGTAATTGTGAGCCCTGACCAGACCTGCGCCGCTGTCGGCAAAAGTAGGGGACTATCGGCATTGAGCACGGCTGTTCCCCCTTGGGGCATTTCGGCAAGCAGTTCGCATTTGGCTTGGGCAATGGCTTCGCGGGAACCGAGGCGGCCAATATGGGCAGTACCCACATTGGTAATCACGGCAACATCCGGTTGGGCAATCTGGCTCAAAAGGGCAATTTCACCGCGCGCCCGCATCCCCATTTCAATCACGGCAAATTGGTGGTGGGGTTCCAGTTGTAAAAGGGTTTTGGGCACGCCAATCTCGTTATTGAAGTTGGCTTCGGTTTTGAGGACGGCGCCATAGTGACTCAGAACAGCGGCAATCATTTCCTTGGTGGTGGTTTTGCCCACGGAGCCAGTGACGGCAATGACTTTGGCTGGACATTGCTGCCGCCACCACTGTCCCAAGCGTTGATAGGCACTCAGGGTATTGGCTACCTGAAGTTGCGGCAGAGCAGAAGACACCGGCACCTCGACAATTAGGGCGATCGCGCCGGCGGCGGCGGCCAGATCGACAAATTGATGGCCATCAAAGGTTTCCCCCCGCAGAGCAACAAAGAGATTGCCAGTTGCGATTTGGCGGGAGTCAGTGGAAATGCCTGTGATTGGCAGATCTGGATGAGTTGTATCTAACCCCAAAGCTTGGGCGATCGCCCCGAGGGTGGTGTTCACGATTTTGCCCCGCCAATGTGGCTACACTTCAAGTAAGGTTGCAGCACCGCTGGTACCCGCACCGTCCCATCGGGTTGTTGGTAGTTTTCGAGAATGGCTGCCATGGTTCGTCCAACGGCTAGACCAGAGCCATTGAGGGTGTGGACAAACTGTGTCCCTTTTTGCTTGGCAGCTTTGAAGCGAATCTTGGCACGCCGCGCTTGGAAATCGCCAAAGTTCGAGCAACTGGAAATTTCGCGGTAACAGCCGGCAGCGGGCAGCCACACCTCTAAGTCGTAGCACTTCATGGCGCCAAAGCCCAAATCGCCAGTACACAGTTCAATCACTCGATAGGGCAACTTCAGGGCTTGGAGAATATACTCGGCATCGGCCACAAGGGCTTCATGTTCAGCGGCAGAGGTTTCCGGGTGAACAAACTTGACCAACTCCACTTTGTTGAATTGGTGTAGGCGAATCAGGCCACGTGTATCTTTGCCATAGCTTCCCGCTTCACGGCGAAAACAGGGGGTGTAGGCACAGTGGTAAATGGGCAATTGATCGGCAGCTAAAATTTCATCGCGGTAGAGATTCGTCACCGGCACTTCCGCTGTCGGAATCAGCCAGAGATCATCATCGGCACAGCGAAAACTTTCCTCGGCAAACTTGGGTAACTGCCCCGTTCCCGTCAGCGAGACACTATTGACTAGCAACGGCGGCAAGACCTCCACATAGCCGCGATCGCGGTGCGTATCAAGCATGAATTGGATCAAGGCTCGCTCAAGGGCAGCCCCCATGCCCAAGAGGGTAACAAAGCGACTCTGCGCTACTTTCACCGATCGCTCCACATCCCAGAGTCCCAATTGAGTCGCAATGTCCCAGTGGGGCTGACAAGGCTGGCTCGGTTTATACTCCTCACCCCAGCGGCGTACCTCAACGTTTTCGGTTTCATCGCGGCCAATGGGGGTGGTCTCACTGGGGGGGTTGGGAATCGTTAGCAGCAGGCGTTCCAATTCTTCCTTAAGTTGCCGTTCTTGGGGTTCAAGATCACTGAGTTGCTGCTTGAGCTCGTTGGCCTCAGCCTTGAGGGCTTGAATTTCGGGGTCAGTGGCGGCAACGCCGGACTTGATCTTTTTGCCAACGAGGGCACCAATTTCGTTACTGCGGGCTTGGAGGTGCGATCGCTGTTGTTCCAGCTGTCGCTGCTGGGCATCCAATTCTAAAATGCGGTCAAGGTCAAAGTCACCGCCGCGCCGCCGCAGGCGATCGCCAAAGGCTTGGGGATTTTCTCGCAGTTGTTTGAGATCAATCACAGGTGAACGAAAACCAGTGCAAACCGCATTGATCCTATCACCAAGGGAGCAGATTGGCTCTAGGGGGCTGTCTTGCTGTGGTTTGCCATCGACACCGCTAAATTCCTCTATCAACCGTCGAGATTTTGATCAGGAGTGGCGTCAACAAGGGGTCGCCGTCCTCTAAAATGAGGGATGTATTAAGCGGTGTTAGCAATATGAGTGTCATTAGTCAGGTTCTTCTTAAAGCGGACGATGAATTGCGCTACCCCACCACGGGCGAACTCCAGACGATTAGTGACTTTTTCCAAACGGGTGAGCAACGCCTCCGCATTGCCACGACACTGGCCGAAAATGAGAAACGCATTGTTGAGCAAGCCAGCAAACAACTGTGGCAGAAGCGGCCTGACTTCATCTCACCCGGGGGCAATGCCTACGGCCAGAAACAGCGTGCCCTCTGTCTGCGTGACTATGGCTGGTACATGCGCCTGATTACCTATGGCATCCTCGCGGGTGACAAAGACCCCATTGAGCGCACGGGTATTATTGGGGTGCGGGAAATGTACAACTCCCTTGGTGTGCCAATGACAGGGATGGCAGAAGCCATTCGTTGCCTCAAGGACGCCTCCTTGGCACTGCTAAGCACTGAAGATGCTGAAGTGGCGGCACCCTACTTTGACTACATTATTCAAGAAATGTCTTAGGGAGACTGACGGCAGCCAATTTTGCATTCAAGGGGAACATAACCCATGACATCTCCCCTTGAAATTGTGGTTGTCAGCAATGGCCCCGGTGAACTGGCTACTTGGGTGTATCCCTTTGTAACAACGCTGCGGCAACAGGTCAGAGAGGGGCTGCGGGTTTCAGTGGTCATTGTTCCCTGTCCCCATGCCAGTGGTCAGGAGGCGGGGATTGCGCGCCGCTATGCGGGGGTGGATCGGGTGCTGCCCGCGGCAGAGTTCTGGCACCTCCTGCGCACAAAGACCACCCGTAGTAATTGGGATTGGTTTGCCCAAGGGGTTGTGGTCTTCTTGGGGGGCGATCAACTCTTTGCGGTGCTGTTGGCCAAGCGTCTGGGCTATCGCTGTGTGCTCTACTGTGAGTGGCAGGCACGCTGGCAAGGGTGGGTGGATGGCATTGGGTTGCGGCGTCCGCTCCCCGTGGGCAAAACAAGAGCTAAGGTGGCGGTGGTGGGGGATCTGATGACCGATGTGCAAGCCCTTGCCCTCGATTCCCTGCCTGATGTGCGCCAACAGTTAGGCGTTGCTGCAGATGCTCCCCTTGTGGGTCTGATGGTGGGTTCCAAGCCCAATAAGCTCAAGCTGGGGGTGCCCCTTTCGCTGGCGATCGCCGACCATTTAGCTGCTGCTCATCCCCCGATTCAGTGTGTGATTCCCGTGGCACCCACCCTGACGCTCAAGACCCTCAGTTGCTACGCCGATCCCCGCTTTAACCCCGAACTCAAGCACGTTGAGGGCACGACGGCGACACTCATCCAACCCAGGGAGGGGCTACCCTATCTGGAGACGCCGAGGGGTACGAAGGTCTATCTCTGGCAGCAGTTACCCAACTATCCCCTGCTGCGGCAGGTTGCCCTCTGTGTGACGACCGTTGGCGCCAATACCGCTGAACTGGCCGCCTTGAATGTGCCGATGATTGTTCTTTTGCCGGCTCAACAACTGCGGGTACAGCGGGCTCACCCTTGGGATGGGTTAGCCGGGTTGCTGGTGGGCTTGCCAGCGATCGGGCGACAGTGGACGGCATTGGTGTTTTGGGCACTGGTGGCCAAGGGATTGGGCTGGCGGCGATTTTGGCAGTTGTGGCGATCGCCAGAGATGGATTGGGACTTAGTGAAACAGGGTCTCGGCTACAAGGCGTGGCCGAATATCTGGGCAGGCAGAGAAATTGTACCAGAACTGGTGGGTCCGATTGAGCCGGCGGTGGTTGCTGATCAGATTAAGTCTCTATTGAGCCATCCTCAGAAATTGCATCAGATGCGGCAGGATTTGCGGCAGCAGGTGGGGGCGGCGGGGGCAGCGGCAAAATTGGTGGATTTGACCCTGCAGGTGGCGGGCTGGGCTGCCAGCGATCGAGAATGTCCTTGAGCACAATTTCTGTAAACCAAATTTGACCCACAATCACCAGAGGCAGTGCCAGCAGTAAGCCCAGAAAGCCAAAGAAAATGGCAAAAACAATTTGTGACACCAGCGTCACAGCGGGCAGTAGAGCCACCTGTTTGGCCATGACGACGGGCACCAGCAGGTATTGCTCCAACTGTTGAATCACAATGTAGGCAATGAGAACGGCCACCGCCCGCCACGGATTGTCAATAAAAGCAATGATCATCGGCGGAATCACACTCAGGGCAGGGCCAATATTGGGAATCGCCTCCAGCAGACCGGCCAGGAAAGCATTGGCCAAGACCAACCGCACCCCCAGTAGCGCAAGAGCAATGCCACTGACCACACCAATGACCAGCATATTCAAGCCTGTGCCCGCCAGCCATGCCAAGAGCGCCTGTTCACTTTCGGTGAGAATCGTGTCAATGCGAGACCGATAAAACGCTGGAAAGAGGCGAATGAATCCCCAACGGTAGGACTGAGGATCAATCACTAGCATCACCGTCAGCACCAAGACCAACAGCGTATTTAGTAAGACCGCCAGTGTATTGGAAAAGAGGGCAAGGAAGTTATTAAAGATTTGCTCAAGGAATGGCTCTAACTGGGTAATCAGCCGATTAATGACAGGGGTATCATCAAAGCTGCTCCTTGGCAAAAGGTAAGCCATCTCATCCAGCCATGCTTCCACCCGTCCTAACCCCTTGGGAATCAATACACCCAGTTGCTGCGCTTCCTGCAAAAAGGGGGGAATGATCATCCAAAAGAAACCAAAGATGATCAGGAAAGTCAAGCTAATACTGATGGCGATCGCCCGGCCTCGTTGTAGTCCCCAGCTCTGGAGTCGCAATTGCAGCCAGTTGAGTGCCGTTGCCAAGACCACCGCCAAAAAGACCAAGAGTAACACTTGGCGAATTTCCCAGAGGATGTAGAGACACACCCCCAGTACCAGCAAGCCAATCCACTGACCAAACGTCACTACTTTGCGTCCAATTCGTGCCTCAACCCCCTATTAGAGCAGGTTTTGGGACTCTACCATCCCAACCAAAGGAATTGCGAGGTGCTAAATGACAAAGACCGTATTGTTGTCCCGCAGCTGGGGATACTCCGCTGGTGCTCTGTGGTTAAACTGGGCAAAGTAGGCGGCCAAGGGTTCGGGTAGGGTCGGTAGTGTGACTTGGGTATCTCCTTGGGCAATTTCTGGCCAGAGGGACGATAGGGCTTGGGCGAGGGGCTGGGCCTCAGTTTCCGATAAATTAAAGGGCGGTAAGGTGAGAAAGCGCACCATAAACCCCGCACCCCGCTGCAGCATCCATTGGCGGGAGAGATCACTCAAGGTGGGATAGGTCTTCAGAGATTCAATGCGGTAGGATTCCACATCCACTTGCCAGCCCCCTTGGGGATGTTGCTGCAAAATGAGCCGGCGATAGGGATGGGGATAGCTGACGAGGGAACCCGTCGTTAGATCAAACAGCCCCTGCTCATAGGCAATGTCTTGGACATGGAGATGTCCGGTTAAGACCAAGGCCACCCCCGCCGATCGCAGGAGGTTGAGGAGTTCCACCCGATTCTCCAAGAGGTAGCGCTGCCCCATTGGACTTTGGCTCTGTTGTGGCCAATGCTCAAGGACATTGTGGTGAATCATTACAAGGCGCAGTCCGGCAAAAGGTTTTGCCAATAGAGCCGCCAACCATGCCAGTTGTCCTTGATCGACTGCCCCCATCTGCTGACCTGTCGGGCTAAATTGGTTGGAATTCAGGGCAATCAGTTGTAGGTTGTCTGCAAGCAGGGTTTGATAGTAATGCTTGGCGCCCTTGCCATAGCCCGCATGGGGATACCACTGGGGAAAGTCAGCCCAACCAATACGCTTGTGATCTCCTAGCGGCAGAGGCACATCGTGATTCCCCGGAATCACATAGCAGGGAATGGGCAGGGTTTGCAGATAGTGACTGAGCCAGCGGTGGTTAACGACTTCGCCATCCCGCGTCAGGTCACCGGGCATCAACAAAGCATCAATACCCAGATCAAGAAGATGAGTGACGGCTGCTTCAAAAGCAGGAATACTCACTTCATAGAGAAAAATGGGGGGATGATCCGTCGGAATCGTCTCCGGCAGAGCAATGTGGGGATCACTGATAATACCGAGCCGCACCGCCATCGCTATTTCCTAGTGGCGGAAGTGTCGCCGGTTGGTAAAGACCATGGCAATTCCCGCTTCATTGGCTGCTTGGATAGACTCATTATCCCGCAAACTGCCCCCCGGTTGAATAATCGCCGCAATACCAGCAAGGGCAGCGGCTTGCACAGAATCGGCAAAGGGGAAAAAGCCATCACTGGCCAGTACAGCGCCGCGGGCAGCCTCACCGGCCTCCCTGAGGGCAATGTGTACAGCACCCACCCGATTCATTTGACCGGCGCCAATGCCGCGGGTTTGGCGATCGCGACTGACCACAATGGCATTGGACTTAACGTGTTTCACCACTTTCCAAGCAAAGATCAGTTCTGCCATCAACTCTGGACTGGGTGCGGTGGCGGTGACCACTTGCCACGCCTCTGGATCAATGGGGACGGGGTGAATATCTTGGACAAGAAAGCCGCCAGCAATGGTTTGAATCGCCGTCGTGGGAGCCGTCTGCAACTCAGGTAAGGTGAGAACCCGCATCTTGGGTTTGGTTTTCAGGATCGGTAGCGCTGCTTCCTCACAGGCGGGAGCCACCACACACTCTAAAAAGGTACGGGTGAAGGCTTCAGCGGTGGCCACATCCAAGGGGCGATTCAGGGCAACAATGCCGCCAAAGGCAGAAACACTGTCGGCTGCAAAGGCACGTTCGTAGGCTTCCACAAGGGTTTTGCCCTCAGCCACGCCACAGGGATTGGTGTGTTTAATAATGACGGCAGCGGGGGCACCCTCCCCTAAAAATTCACTGATCACTGCCCGTGCCGCTTCTAGATCTAGCAGGTTGTTGTAGCTAAGTTCTTTGCCCTGAAGCAGGTCGGCGGCTGCCCAACCACTGGGGTGTGCCCCACTGATGTACCAAGCAGCCCGTTGATGGGGATTTTCGCCATAGCGCAAGACTTGTTTTTGCTGCCCCGTCAGGTGGAAGACCGGCGGCAGAATTTCTGGTTCAGTACCAGGGGACGTGATTTCTTGGAGATACTCGGCGATCGCCTGATCGTAACTGGCCGTCAGCGCAAACGCCCGCTGGGCACAGGCAAGGCGAAAAGCAGGTTGAGCTTCCCCGTGTAATCGTAATTCCTGAAGGTAAGTTTCATACTGGCTGGGATCCACCAATACTGTCACATGGGCATGGTTTTTGGCAGCAGCGCGAATCAGCGTCGGCCCACCAATATCAATTTGCTCGATCGCCTCGGCAAGGGTCACGTTGGGCTGGGCAATTGTTTCGGCAAAGGGATAGAGATTGACAACCACCAGATCAATCGGATGAATCCCTTGGGCTTGCAGATCAGCCGCGTCTTCGGGGCGATCGCGCCGTGCCAAAATACCGCCGTGAATTTTGGGATGCAGGGTCTTGACCCGCCCACCAAGGATTTCCGGTGCTCCTGTGTACTCCGAGACCGTTGTCACGGGAATCCCCGCTGCCTGTAAGGTCTTTGCGGTGCCACCACTACTCAGGAGCGTAAAGCCAAACTCCTGCACCAAGGCCGTAGCCAACGCCACCAGTCCCTGCTTATTGCTGGTGCTGAGTAAGGCCATTCGCCCCATGCCTGCAATCCTCCTAGGCGACTAAGAACACCTATTTTAGCGGTTTTAGCGGAACATACTGCTCACAGAGCTATCTTCATGGATGCGCCAAATGGTTTCGCCGAGAATACTCGCCACCGACAGCACCGTGAGTTGGGGAAAGCGTTGCGTCTCCGGTACAGGAATCGTGTTGGTAACAATCACCTCTTCAAAATCGCCTCCTTGGAGTCGCTCGATCGCTGGCGGTGAAAAAACCGCATGGGTGGCACAGGCATAGACTTCCTTGGCACCTTCCCGCCGCAGTAACCGTGCTCCTTCTAAAATCGTGCCGGCCGTATCAATCATGTCATCCACGAGCACCGCTGTCTTGCCCTTAACATCCCCCACCACGTTCATCACTTCAGCCACATTGTGGGCTTGGCGTCGTTTATCAATAATGGCTAGGGGCGCATCATCAAGCTTATTGGCAAAGGCACGGGCACGAGCCACCCCACCCACGTCGGGGGACACCACCACAATATCCTCAAGATTTTTGCTGCGCAGGTAGTCAAGGAGCACGGGTGAACCATAGACATGATCCACGGGAATGTCAAAATAGCCTTGAATTTGCGCTGAGTGCAGATCCATGGCCAGAACGCGACTCGCTCCCGCTTGAGTAATCAGGTTGGCTACTAGTTTAGCGGTAATGGACTCGCGGCCAGCGGTCTTGCGATCGGCACGGGCATAGCCATAGTAGGGAATCACCGCAGTCACTTGGCGGGCTGAAGCGCGGCGGCAGGCATCCACCATGATCAGCAGTTCCATCAGGTGGTCATTGACGGGTCGGCAACAGGGCTGGATCAGATAGACATCACAACCGCGAATGGATTCTTGAATCTGCACATACAGCTCGCCATCAGCAAATCGCTTGCGCACCATTGGGCCGAGATCAATACCGAGGTAGCGGGCAATTTCCTGAGCAAGGGCAGTGTTGGCAGAACCCGAAAACAGCTTTAGACGATTATGATCAGAAATGTGAGAGGGGGTAGTCGTGGGCAATGGCGCAGTGTGAATCACAGCATCTCCCCAAGATGGCGTGCATTTTGATTTTGATCTTATCATTTCCAATTTTGGGAGCCACTACCCTAGGATTGAATTTATAGAAAGATGAATTTTGAGGTCATCAGCTTTGCCAATGGCGCGATCGCAACTCCCACGATTGGGGGATGTTTTTTTGTCACCGATAGGAGTCGCTTGGTTATTCCTTTTACCTGCACTTTTGTTTCTGACAATTTTTGTTTTTTTGCCGATTTTGTACCTTGTCTATCTTAGTTTTACGACGGGGAGTTTTAGTCAAGAAGGGGTGCGTTGGGTTGGGCTGCAAAATTATCAGCAATTGCTCCTGAGTCCAGACTTTTGGCAGGTGATTGGCAATACCATTTATTTCACAGGGGCAACGGTGCTCCCCACGATTGTGCTGCCCTTACTCTTGGCGGTGGGTCTCAACCAAGGGATCAGGGGACGGGATCTGCTGCGCACGGCCTACTTTTTGCCAACAATGACCTCGATTGTGGCGGTGGGTTTAGGGTTTCGTTGGCTGTTTCAAACCGATGGCCCGGTGAATCAACTGGTGCAAACCTTAGGGGGGCAGCCGATTGCTTGGCTGAGTGATCCCACTTGGGCAATGCCAGTGCTAATTTTGCTCAGTAGCTGGAAGCAGTTGGGGTTTAATTTAGTGGTCTTTTTGGCGGGGTTGCAAACCATTCCTCGCGATCGCTATGAAGCGGCACTTCTCGATGGCGCCAATGCTTGGCAACAGTTTCGCTACATTACGCTGCCGGGGCTGCGACCCACCTTAATTTTGGTGTTTGTCACAACAACGATTTTCACATTGCGCAGTTTTGAACAGGTCTATGTGGTGACCGGTGGCGGCCCCTTAGATACAACAAACCTGCTGGTATTTTATATTTACCAACAGGCGTTTGCGTTATTTGACTTTGGCTATGCCGCTGCCGCAGCAACGGTTCTTTTGGGAGTCACCCTAGGACTGATCTGGCTACAATTGCGTACGCGCCAAGACCCCAATCGTTAGAGAGAGGAGCCAAGACCAGCGTAAGCACCGTAGAAGAACAGCCCGACAATCACAATGACCCCCATGCCAGCCACCGTGGCCACAACCCACAGGGGAATGCGTCCGCCTTCAGACAACATGATCAATTCCTCCTAAGCAGATTCAGTTATAGAGAAGAATTTAGTTAAAGAAGTAGCTTGAAAAGAGCAACGCAAGGACGAAGATCAGCAACAACCCTAGGTACAGGGATGTGCGATTCAGTTCGACCGGCTGACGATTGGGATTCGGTTCCATGGCTGCACCTTCCTAACGTTGGATAAACTGCATAGCCGCGATCGCCCCGAGGAAGAAAATCGTGGGCACAGCAAGCGTGTGAACGGCCAACCAGCGGACCGTAAAAATCGGGTAAGAAACGGGTTCTTGATTGGGGGTATTACTGGTCATGGCAATCCTACTTCACCTGTTCTAAGAAGGTTTCAACTTGTTGTTTAGCTTGAAAGCGATCGGTCACCAGAGGAATCGACCGCTGTTCCTGAGCATAGTAGCTATCGGGGCGTGGTGTGCCAAACACATCATAGGCCAAACCGGTGCTGACAAAGAGCCAGCCAGCAATGAACAACGCCGGAATGGTGATGCTATGAATCACCCAATAACGGACACTGGTAATAATGTCGGAAAATGGTCGTTCTCCTGTCGTTCCAGCCACGTTGCGATGCCTCCAAAGTGTCTAATGTTAAAAAAAGGAAACGGTACTATCTATCATACAGCCTTTTTTCACAACGATTGAGCCGCATAAATAAGAACTGCGAACCCCCTCTACAGCGCTAAAACTTGGGTCTATAGGCCTAAAGTCCAGCCTTGGTCAAATCGGTGAGCACCTCTGCAGCACTCTGGTAGCGATCGCGAAAGTTATACTTGATCATTTTATTGATAATGGCAACAAACTGCGGCGAAAGATGCCGTCCCGGCTGCCAAATCATATCACCCGTGTTGCGATCAGAGGGCAAATCCATCGGGGCGAGTCCCGTCAGACCTTCAACAATAACCATACCCAAAGAGTAAATATCACTGGCAATCACCGGTCGTCCTGCCATTTGCTCGCTAGGGGCATAGCCACGGGTACCAATGGAGATCGTATATTTGCCGTGCTGGAGCAACTCCTCGGGCTGGACATGGCGTACCGCCCCAAAGTCAATCAAAAACAGTTGTTGATCACTGCGGCGGCGCATAATATTGGCAGGCTTAATGTCGCGATGCACCACCCCAAACTGATGCACATACTGCAAAATTTCCAGAATGCTCTTGAGAATGCTGAGGGCTTCGACTTGGGAGAGGGTAATTTTCTTTGCAAACTCCTCCTTGAGGGATTCCCCATCCACATACTCTTGGGTGAGATAGAAATATCCCCCCTCCTCAAAGTAAGCCAGTAATCGAGGGATACGCTCGTGTTCACCCAATTGGGCTAGGGTTTGTGCTTCCCGCTGAAAGAGGCGACGGGCAATAGCCAAAAAACGCTCATCCTTACGGGAGGGCACCAACTGCTTGACCACGCAGATCGGATGATCTGGCAGATGTAAATCCGCAGCCAAGAACGTGCGCCCAAATCCCCCTTCGCCGAGTTGACTGAGGACACGGTAGCGTCCCCCCACAGTTTGTGGTAAGGGTTCACTGGCTTTTTCGCTGATGTCAGAAATGACGGTGGTTTTGGGTTGGGTGCCGCTCGGTGTTTGCGTCTCTGTCGTTGGGGGGGGCGGCGAGGGGACTGTCGTGGTGGGAATCACCTCTGGCCGCTGGGTGGGATCCACAGGCGCCGCGGTTAAGGGGTCAGGGTTGGATGGCTGGGTTGCTGGTAGGTCTCCCTTGGGGGTGGCTGGGATTGACAATTGGGTTTCGGGCAAATCTGCGCTGGTTGTAAATTGGGTGGGTGGAGTTGAGGTGATGTCCGGTGCCGTCTCAGGAATGGATAGTTGCGTTTCAGGCAAGTCCACACTGGTTGCAAATTGGGTTGAGGGCGTCGAGGTCGGTTCTGGGGTCGTTAGTGGCTCAGGTAGGGTGAGTTGCGTTTCGGGTAAATCAACAGTAGGGATGCTAGGGGTCTCTGGCATCGTTGTTAAGGCTTCGGGAACCGTCAGTTGGGTTTCTGGTAAATCAGGGCGCAGTGTCGAGGGGATCTCTGAGGGAACTGTTGGCTGCGGGGTAGGAACCACCCTCTGGGTTTCAGGAAGATCAATATGGGTAGGTTCAGGAGCAGTTGTGGGAGTTTCTGGCAATTCGGTGGCGGCAGTGGCAGCATCCTCAGGGTGAACCACTAAGAAGGTTTCCCGCTCAGTGATGGATTGTGGTGGTGTCTCGCGGATCTCTGTGGGGGGAATTTGATCAACGACGGAGGTGAGGAGGGTAGGTGCGGTGTGGGGTTGATCTCTAGGGGGTGGGGTAGGTTCGATGGGGGTAAAGGAAATTGCTGTTTCCGGTTGCAGCACCGTTGCATTGGCATCCGTCTCTAGGCGAGAGACTTCTGTTGGCGAGGTTTCGGGGATTTCCAGAATGGGGGCTGATTCAGGTGTGGTTGATTGACTGATGCCTTCAGTCATGAACTCCAAGGGAGTTGCTGAGCGGCCACTGGGAACAGCCGTCGGTGTAGAGGGGGTAGGGGTGGATTCTGCAGGACTGAAGGCACGATAGCCCAGCATCAAAACCGCCGCACTGCCAAAGCCAACCAGAGGTGCCACCAGCGGAATCCAACTCCCCTGTAAAAAGAGGAGGAATGTCAGGCCACTGAGACCCAGTCCCCCAGCAACCAGCAGCGGCACAATCACCCAGCGCTGTCCCTTGGCGATGATCAGGGCACCAAGGCCAGACCAAGCCAGAATCCAAAGGGCGATCGCCCCCTGCGGCCATGTACCCATAGGAGAACGGTTATCGAGAGCCGCTGCTAGCAAATCTTCAAGGATCGCTGCTTGAACCACAACACCGGGGGTCAGGCGGTTGGTTTGCCCCGGCAGTGTCATTGGAATCAAAAACTTATCGTTACTACTACTGCCAGTGAGGCCAATGAGGACGGCGCGATCGCGCACCTTAGAGGGCAAGACTTGCCCCTTGAGCACCTCGCTCAGGGTCACGGTTTCATAGGGCTGGGTTGGGCGGGCGTAGTTGATCAGGATTTGAAACCCGGCTGCATCTAAGTGGCTGTAGCCTCCCCAGTTACTGGTTAAGGCTTGAAAGCGAGCCGTTCCCAAGTCAAGGCGGTTCTGAGTCACTGCTTGGGGATTCACCCCTAAAAAAAGACGCGCCAAAGCTAAAGCGAAAGATTGAGGGGTAGAGCAGCGATCGCTGGCTTCGGGTTGAGTTGCCAAAATCGCCCGCCGCACCACACCATCCTCATCAATGGGAATGTCTGCAAATCCCACCTGATCATTGAGCAGTCCAGCGGGTGGGGCAATTCCGGGATCTGTTTCGCCCCCCACTTTACAGACAATAACGGTGTTGGGCTGGGTCATCATCACCCGTCCGAGGGAGGGCAGCACATCGCTTGGCAGCTTGAAGCGATCGGGCACCGGAAAATCGCGAAAAATGTCAATGCCAATGACCTTGGGTTGGTGCTCCTGCAATTCATTGACAGCTTGAATGAGCACCTCGTCGGGAATGGGGTACTGCTTGAGGGTTTGAATATCAGCCTCGGTAATTTCAACAATCAGCAGTCGCTGGGACGTGGCCGGTGTCGATCGCCAGCGCAGCCATTGGTCATAGGCTCTTAATTCCAACGGTTCGAGCAGGCCCCCCACTCGCAGCGCAAGGACACCCACCGTGGCGATCGCCGTGGCAATGGCCGCCGGTAGAGCGCGTTTAAGATAATCAGGGATGGAGACAGGGGTCATGGCACAATCTGCGGTTGTTCCACTGACGCTGAAGGATTCTAGAAGGATTCTAAAAGGAGTTTCGCTTCTATCCTGACCTACACCACGGGCGATCGGCAAATTTACGAGGACAACTTTTAACATCCTGCCCACGCTAGAGGGCAACATGATCCCCCTAGGTGGCGGAAGGTGAAACGACTATAATCATTGAGGTGATTGCTGAGCACAACAAGCGCTATGACGGAAACCCCCGATTCAACGACGACTTCAACATCCACGGAAACCACTACTGCAGCCGCACGGCAACTGCTGGGCATGAAGGGTGCCAAAAGCGGCGAGACCAATATCTGGAAAATTCGCCTGCAACTAATGAAGCCGATTACATGGATCCCCCTCATTTGGGGCGTGGTCTGTGGTGCAGCCTCGTCGGGGGGATTTACCTGGAGTCTGGAGGATGTGCTCAAGGCAGCGACCTGTATGCTGCTGTCGGGACCTTTGATGGCGGGCTATACGCAAACGCTCAACGATTACTACGATCGCGAGATTGATGCGATTAACGAACCCTACCGTCCCATTCCTTCAGGGGCGATTTCCCTTAACCAAGTGCGGGCGCAGATTATCTTCCTCGTTGTCGCAGGTTTGGGTCTAGCTGTTCTACTCGATCTATGGGCTGACCATCCCACGTTCCCTGTGACCAAAATTGCTTTGCTGGGAGGCTTTTTGGCGTATATTTATTCCGCACCGCCCCTGAAGCTGAAAAAGAATGGTTGGCTGGGGAATTATGCCCTCGGAGCCAGCTACATTGCTTTACCGTGGTGGGCAGGTCACGCCCTTTTTGGCGAATTGACACCGACGATTGTGATCTTGACGTTGATTTACAGTTTGGCGGGCTTGGGTATTGCCATTGTCAATGACTTCAAAAGCGTTGAGGGCGATCGCCAACTCGGCTTGGCTTCCTTGCCGGTGATGTTTGGCGTTACTACCGCCGCATGGATTTGTGTTCTGATGATTGACATTTTCCAGTTGGGGATTGCGGGCTACCTGATGGCCATTCATGCCAATCTTTATGCAGTGCTGCTGATTTTGCTGATTATTCCCCAAATCGTCTTTCAGGATATGTACTTCCTGCGGGATCCCTTGAAAAACGATGTCAAGTACCAAGCCAGTGCTCAACCCTTTCTCGTCTTAGGGATGTTAGTGGTGGGTTTAGCCCTTGGGCATACACTGGTGTAGTTGGGGGCATGACGACATCGCTGACCTTCAAGGTAGAACAGGGGGGCGATCGCCTCGATACGTTTCTTGCACAGCGGCATCCTGAACTCTCGCGATCGCGCTGGCAGCAGCTGATCCAACAGGGCTATGTGCGGATTAATGGCCAAGTGTGCGATCGCAAAAATCAGCCCCTCAGTGGTGGTGAGGTACTGCAGGTGGTGCTCCCTGAACCAGAGCCGTTGGATTTAATCCCTGAACCCCTACCCCTGAGTATTCTCTATGAGGATGATGAGTTACTGATTCTCAATAAACCCGTGGATCTAGTGGTGCATCCTGCCCCCGGTCATCGCCACGGCACCCTAGTTCATGGTCTGTTAGCCCATTGCCCTGAGTTGACAGGCATTGGCGGTGTCCAGCGACCGGGGATTGTGCATCGCCTAGACAAAGACACCTCTGGGGTGATGGTTGTTGCCAAAACGGAGTTTGCCCTACACCATCTGCAACAGCAATTGAAAGCACGGCAAATGCAGCGCCATTACCTTGGTGTCGTCTATGGCCAGCCCCCGCAGGACAGGGGAACGGTAATTACGCCCATTGGTCGTCACCCGGTGGATCGCAAAAAGATGGCGGTGGTGCCTCCAGAAAAAGGCCGCACAGCAATTACCCACTGGTACGTGCAGGAGCGCTTCCGCCACTGTGCCCTTGTGGAGTTTCGCCTTGAAACCGGTCGCACCCATCAAATCCGCGTTCATGCCGCCCACTTGGGTTGGCCGCTGTTGGGGGATCCTGTCTATGGCCGCGGTGCACCGCTAAAAGTAAAACTGCCCGGCCAAGCGCTCCATGCCCATCGCTTAGCGTTGCAGCATCCCCGTACAGGTGAGGAGATTGTGGCGATCGCCCCTCTGCCAGAGCATTTAGAAAAACTACTGCGGATATTGGGCCAGAATAACACCTTGTGACCCGCCGCTTTGACCGCTTCCTGAATCGCCCTTTTCGGATGAATTGGTGCATTATCCATCATCAACAACGATCCCTAACGCCGGCAAACAGTATTGACTCAGCCGAATACTGTGATGGCAAACGTGGTCATGGTGTCTGACCACCTTGCTGTGTGATTACGGAAAGGTTGGGTATATTCTGGAAGTCTTTCTCGTTATGAGTAACGAGCGGCACCTGATAGCACAGTGCACAAGCAGCGATCCAAGCATCGGCAAAGGAAATCGGCTTACCGATACGCTTTCGTCCTGCAACAATCTCGCCGTACTTTTTTGCGATTTCGTAGTCATAAGGAATCACCACAAAGTTACGGAGCACGCTCTCAAGCTTCTTTCGCTTCTGCTCTCCCCACCCAGCGTATTCTGCCCCTGCCCAAAGTTCGCCAACGGTGATGAAGGAAATCGCCAAGGTTTTGCCGAAGAGATGATTCTCATAAAGCCTCGCCTCTGGCGCACCTTTCATGATGTATGAGAGAATGTTAGTATCCAAGAGCAGATAGGCGGATGTCACGAGCCATGCCTCCCGATGACATTGCCTTGTCGCAATTCTTGAATAAACTCCTCAAAGCTATCGTTGCGTTCGCCGGGCCAAGTGCCATATAAAGTAGCAAGATTAGCTACAGGCTGGACGCCCTGCATTTGGGCAAGTTCTTTCAGTGTTCTTGAAGTCCAGAAATCATAAACTTCTGCTGGAGCGAGCGGAATTTCCTCTATCGCCTCCGTGAGTTCCTCTAAAGGTTCGATGTCGTGGATACGCACTCGGTTAATCTTGCCGGTCTCAGGATCGCTGAGTGCTTCACCGATTATGCGGACGCGACGCAGAAGATTCTCAAGTACCTCTTCCTTTTGCTCCTCGTCGAACACGCATACGACTGGATCACCAACAGGAGGATGAACCCGTAACCGCATACCTTCTTCTTTGAAGTCCGCCATAAGCAAGCGGCCTTCAATGGTGGTGAGGTGAGTTTTGGGTCCCTGAATCCGCTGCTGGATTACTTGGAACGCTTGGGGGGTGTACTGAACCTGTAGCGGACTCGGACGATGATTGAGTTCAAAAGTTATTGAATATACTTCTTTCTGGAAAAGCCTGCCGACATCACGCCATGCAAGTAAGACTCCCCGATCAAATCCACGAGGAAGGACATCACCCGGCTCCTGGACTTCGTGTATGCCTGTAAGAGCAGTCTCTAAGATGTGAAGTAAAAAATCCTCTTCGGGGAACAAGCTTGGTTCAGCTCGCCTGTCGAAGCGGAGTAGGGTTGATGGGCTTCCGTGGTTAATCTCAATAAGGTCTAATTCCAGAAGCTGCTTGAGCTGTTTCGACTTGGGTCCTTTGCGAATACTATCGGTTTCGCCTAAGAGCACTTGGCCGGTTCGGTAAAAGACTTTTTGAAGGCTCGACAAAAGCTCTGAAAGCTGTGAAACAGCTATTCGACCTGAGCGGACAAACCTGCCTTCTAAAATCAGGGTCAACAGTGAAGTTTTCCCGTTCATGGTGCGCACCTCCTCATGACTAAGCTAATTTATTAAGCATTTATCATTAAGCATTTATCGAGCGTTGTGAACTGCTGACAAAATTATTTCCCGATACCATCGCCAGAAGCTGGCGCAGGTCTTCAGTATATTTCCTCCTCTAGCTCCAGCAGGCGATTGATGAGCACCTCCGGCTTTTCGTGCTCGACGGCCTCGGCTTGGTGCCGGCAGTAGCGGCGTGCGGTCGGGTTGTCGTCGATCGCGCGAATCTGGTCTATCGTTGCCCACTAGGATTTTTCGCTTTCAAACTGCTTGAGGTCATCGGCTTTGAGGATCGCCCTTACACCGCTGTCCTTTTCCTGCCGCTAGGTGTAGGGCCAGAGCGAAACCATGTGTGCGAGATCCCCGTCGGTTGCAAAATCGGGTAGCGGGCGGCGGGTGGCGCCGAGGTCACGCCCGTCGCTTTCCACCCGATAGAACCACACCTTGGAAGTCCGCACATCGTCCCTGCCTAGGGGCTTGCGGAAAACCCCGACGCTGGTCTTGGCTCCGCTGTAGGGGTTGAAGACGCCGTTGGACAGGCTGATGACCGCTAGGATCTCGAACTGCTCCACAAGCTTGCGGCAGATGTGGCGCAGCATCTTCTTGGAGTCAAATGGAGTCAAACAGCAGCCCTTCCTTGAGCACCACAGCGGCGCGCCCAGCGGGGCGCAGGGCATTCATCATGTGCTGGATAAAGAGCGCCTCATAGAGCTTGATGTGGTATTCGAACTGCGCCAGCAAGCGCTCACTTCCGAGATCAATTCCTATAAATTGCTAACTTCAGGCAGGGATGAGGGGCAATTTCCTCGACAGAGGACGGTATCATACAAGCCGATCTCTTTCCCTTCATGCTTATTAATCCCTGTGTAAGCCAAGCTCGGGTCTTCATATCTTTTGAACTTATACACCGCATCGTTCATCAACGCGCTGTTGAACACCCCCAAGCTGACGAGCAGTTCAAAGTCTTTGACCGTCAACCCTGTGACCTTCTTGAACAACCCCGGCTCCAATTGCGTGATCACGTCCCGCAGTGTTCGTTCCCGGTAATCGGTCAGGTACATGAAAATGGGGATGCGGGTGGCAAGTTTGATCAGTTTTTCCTGAATTTGCTTGCGCTTGCTCTTGAATTCCTTTTCTTCTTCTGTAAGCTGCTTTTTCTTTTGAGAGGAAAGTTTCTGGTCATTTGCTTCTTTTTTCGCCTTCTTGACCGCTTCAGATTTGTTGATGATGGTCTCGATCTCCTGATTGAGATTGCGGAACCCCTCGATGCGCATCAGCGCCTGCATCGCCTCTTCATTGTTCATCAACCGCCGCAGCGTGTCGTCGTCCACGTTCACCAGCAGCGCGCTTTCCCAGCGGCGAGCCAACAGGGTTGCCGTGGTCCCGGCCATGGCCATATCGAGCACCCCGGCGGCGTCAATCTGCTTCATGGAACTGCCGTCGTAGGCCAACACCGGCAAAAATTGGATAAATTCCGCCACCTTCCTTTCCGGGTCTTCCCCGTTGACGTTCAGGCGGCAACTGTAGTCGGCGATCTGACGCAAGGCCCGATCCGGCGCAAAATCGAAGACGTAGCACTCCTTTTTGAGGATCAGCTCCTCATTAGGCGAAACGCCGTCGGGATTTTTGATGGTCCAAGGGCTTTGCACGCGAAAGGCGGCCTGAAAGTAGGTCTCTGGGCTGGAGGTGTTGCGCAGCATGAAGATCCCTGTCCAGGGCCGCACCGTTACGCCGGTGGTGAGCTTGCCGCAGGTGAGGGTGATGGTTTTGGTCTTGAGGGGATCACCCATTGCTTCGAGAACAGGCGGCAGAGCATTGACCCCAATACCCGCGGCGGCGCCGGCAGCAACGATGACTTTGTAATCGTGGTAGAATTTATTTTGGCTCTTTGCCAGCAGATTCTGCATAGCGTAGCAAGAGGCAACGCTGGGCAAAAACCAAAGCGTATGCGACAGCACATTCAACAGCCGCACATCAGAATAAGGCAAGGGCGGTTTCTGCGCACCCAAACGCAAGTTGTCTAAACTCGTTGGCAAGTGTGCGCCGCGAATCAGATCGAGCCACTTCTGGACTTCCTCTTCATACGTGAACCGCGCCTGCTCGCCGACGCCCTCTGCTGAAAAGAATACGTTCAGGTCGAACTCGTTAAACTCGCCCTTCATCGCCACGTCGCGGATGTCATCCGGCAGTTGATAGGTCATCAACACCATCCGCGGCAACGCAGCATAGGGGTTATTGTCTCCCTGCCACGCTGCTTTGGCTCTCTGTTCGTCGGAATAAGTCCAGTTGTAGATCTGCTCCTCGATGAATTCGCCGGTGGCAATGGCTCGGAACGGTGTGCCGGAAAGATACAGATAGTGATCCGCGGTGATGGGCAGAATGTCTTCATCAAAGTAGTCGATGGCTTCACCTTCCGCCGCTTTTCTTTCCTGTTCGTCTTCGGATTCGAAAAGATCTTTAGCTTTCTCCCGCCAGGCGCCGAAGTGATATTCATCGAACATCACGCAGTCCCAGTGTGTGGTATGCACCCATTCATTCTTGGTTTTAATCCCGCCGGTGCTCGGATTGCGACCCAGATAATCCTGAAAGGAACCGAAGCAGACGATGGGTCTGTTCTTGTCCGCCTGTTCGTAGGTGAGGCCGCCGGGTTTGATGAATTGCCAGCCCTGAAAATCCACGTGACAGCGCAAGTCTTCTTCCCAAGCGCTTTGCACTGCCGGCTTGAAGGTGAGCACCAGTATCTTTTTCCAGCCCATGCGCTTGGCCAGTTGGTAGGCGGCGAAGGTCTTGCCGAAGCGCATCTTGCAGTTCCAGAGGAAATGGGGCGGCTTGCCGTTTTCCCGGCGATAGTTCTGGAAATAGGCCATGGTCTTCTCAACCGCTGCTTGCTGCTCTGGGCGCAGGGGGAAGTTAAGCGATCGCTGTTCTTCCATCAATTGACCTGTCCGCACGGCTTGGATGGCGGCCTTGACCTGCTCCACGGTGCAACGAAACCACTCGCCGCCGGCCTGCGGGATGCCGTTGATGCGCAGCATGCGGTGCACCTCGTGGTCGGTAAACCCCGTGCCGTCGTTGCGAATGGCCGGCTCCTCCAGCACGATGCGATAGGGCTTCTCGCCAGGGCGGAGCGTGGGATACTGCTGCGCCACCCGATCCTGCACGCTCTTCGTGGTGTAGCCGATCTTGAGCAGGCCCGCATACTGCGGGTTGGTGTCCTCGTAGGCGTAGATTTTCGGCTCGATTTTGGGACGGGGCGGGAAAAAATCTTTTGTCATGGTTTCATCTTAGCAATTCTCATTCCAAGCACAGCGTACGTCATTTCGACCGAAGCGAGAAATCGTCATGCCACGATGGGTAGGATTTCTCAGTCGCTGCGCTCCTTCGAAATGACATGGTCGCTGCGCTCTTTCGAAATGACATAGTCGCTTCGCTCCTGCGCAATGACAAGGGTGTGTTGCGCCATTCGAGCCGTGCGTGCGTCATTTCGAGCGAAGCGAGAAATCGTCATGCCACGATGGGTAGGATTTCTCAGTCGCTGCGCTCCTTCGAAATGACAAGGTCGCTGCGCTCCTTCGAAATAGCGGTGTTGCCTTGCTCCTTCGGTGTTGCTTCCCATTCCAAACTCAAGTCCTTCCACTCGGGGTTCGTGGTCATAACCAATTGGTTCTTTTTTTCTCGCCGCCATTTTTTGATTTGTTTTTCTCTGGCAATTGCGGCGTAGACGTCAGTTGTGTGCTCGTAATACACAAGTTTGTTCACGTTGTATTTTTTGGTAAAGCCATCCACCAGTTTGTTTTTGTGTTCGTATATTCGGCGTTCAAGGTTGTTTGTCATACCAACATACATGACTTTGTTATTCCAGTTAGTAAGGATGTAGACGTAGAAGTGATAGTCTCTTTTCATGAGCGCTCCTTGCTTTGTGATTTCAAGAGAGGTTCATCCTTGTGGGTTCGATCGCAGTGTGCGCCATTCGAGCCGTGCGTGCGTCATTTCGAGCGAAGCGAGAAATCGTCATGCCATGATGGGTAGGATTTCTCAGTCGCTGCGCTCCTTCGAAATGACAAGGTCGCTGCGCTCCTTCGAAATGACAAGGTCGCTCCGCTCCTGCGAAATGACAGCGTCGCTGCGCTCCTGCGAAATGACAGCGTCGCTGCGCTCCTTCGAAATGACAGCGTTGCTGCGCTCCTGCGAAATGACAAGGTCGCTCTGCTCCTGCGAAATGACATGTTCTATTCCTTCCGGCGCAACGGGAAGCAGGTGTCAGGCATCACCAGCCTCCATCGGGCGAATTTTCGACTCGATAAAGGCAATTTCTTCTTCCGTAAGCCCGTATCGCTCGTAGAGCTTTTCGTCGGTCCATTCGGTGTTCATGTCAAGGATGGGGACGAAGGCGTAGGCATCTTTTGTAATGTGATGCGAATACATGAACTGCGATACTAGGAAACGAAAGAACCGCGTCTTCATATAGGCCGCCAAATGTTCAGCCTGCTTTTGGGAATCATAAGCTCCAATTACCAGATACGTTTCTGTGCAGATGGTTCTCGGGGGTAGTATGTCTATTTTGGAAAAAACCCTTCTCCTTCCGTCTGTTCCGGGATTTCCGGCATGGTCATAGCCCACGTAGGATGTAATCACCTTCCATTTGTCGATCATTTCCACGCCAACGGTTATATCCTCCCTTTTATACGGACCTTCGCCATTTTGCCAGCGCAGTATGAGATCGCCAGATTTTTGGGGGCGCACGAAAGTGCGCAATCCGAAAGGTTTACTAGCTGATACCTGTTCGCTCATACTCCTTTCTTTCTTAGCGAGTACTTTCCTTACAATGGACACGGCCTGACTATGGCGGATGAAGGTTGGGAATTCATCGAGTTTTCGTGTCGAAACGACCTTTTCTCCTTTATGCACATTGGTCACTTCGCAAGTCCCACGCGCGTCCCGTTCCCAAAGGAAATAACACACACCGCCAGCAATATCTACGCCGGGGAAGACCTCTGATGCATCCTCGAAGTCCACCAGTTTTCGGATGCGATCATCGCCAAGCATCTCGGCTCGGAAGGAATCCAAGCCCTTACCGCCAGCAAACCAGCGGGAAGGGATGATCATCACCAGATAGCGTGGATTCAGTTTTTTTGCTTGATGGACAAACTTGTTGTAAATGGGCGTTGCGCTTCTACCAAACCCCCCGTCGCTCAACTGATACGGCGGATTGCCGATGATGACATCGAATTTCATCGATTTCTCCTCGCTGTGCTCGTCGAAATGACATGGCTCGCTGTGCTCGTCGAAATGACATGGCTCGCTGTACTCGTCGAAAAGACGGAGTGGGTTTTCCGTATGGATGAACTCGTAGGCGTGGGTTTCCAGTTCCTCGCCACGGGCGTAGTTGGCTTCGTTGGCGCCGCAGAAGAGGCAGCGGCCGTTTCGCCAGGTGTGCTCGGTGCGTCGGTAGCGGATGTTGCCTTCTTCGGTGTTAAAGGCGGTGCAAATGGAGTATTTGCCGTTGGCGTGTTTGGAGCAGTAGAGGGTGCGGCGCGCGATGAGCGCCGTCAGTTCGGTGATGGCGATGCCGAAGAGCTGGTGCTTCATGATGTGGTTGATGCGCTCTTGGCGATCGGGGATTTGGGTTTCTAGGCCCTTGTCCAGCCGCTTGGCGATCTCGCGCAAAAACACCCCCGACTTGCAGGCCGGATCGAGAAAACGGGCGTCGGGGTTACTCCAGAGATCGGGCGGCAGCAGATCCAGCATCTGGTTAGCCAGCGCCGGCGGGGTGAAGACCTCGTCGCTGGAGAGATTGGCTAGGCACAAGAGCACGTCCGGGTTGTGGCTACTCATCGTAGGCATGGGCAACCTCCAGAAAATGCACCGGCGGGTAGTCTTTGACCGGTTCAGGGATGAATACCTCCTCGCCGGCATCCGAAAAGAGCGGTAACTCCCGCATCGCTCCCTGGTTCACCAGTTCATGGAAGGCAAAGTCCCGCCGCTTGAGCAGGCTGCCATTGACCAGCGACCATTCAGGAAAAATAATCGGTTGGGGGTTCGCCCCTACGGTTTTCAAGGTCAGCGCGTCGCCATGAACAATATTTTTGCTGAGGATATAGCGCACTGTTTCTTGGCATGGCGCTTTGGCCTTGTCTTTGAAAAGCCGCGTGTAGGCTTCATCAAAAACGGCAAACAGCCGCTGCCGGCATTCCGCAGCGTTGTCTTCCAGAATGTCAATCCCGTAGAGCGACGACACGGCCAAGATGGCGTAGCGCTCGTATTCCAGTTGGACCCTAGCATAGCGCGCTTCCACCACGCGTAGTTTCCGGTTCAGGATTTCGACGAGAAAGTTCCCCGTGCCGCAGGCCGGCTCTAGGAAGCGCGAATCAATCCGCTCTGTTTCCTGTTTAACCAGATCGAGCATGGCGTTGACGATATGCGGCGGCGTCAGAACCTCGCCGTAATCCACAACCCGCTGTCTGGATTTTGTCATGGTTCTCATCGCTCACCAACATGGAAGTCAAACCTGAATCTCGACCTGTGGGCAACGGTTTGGCCTGTGGGTCGGTCTGGAAGGGAGGATTAAGCGCTCCTTGTTTCGGGTGGATGCGATCGCGGGTGCCATGGTTCATTGCAGTGCTAATTTGAAGTGACAGCCTATACTGACTGCACCCCTCGGTCTAACAAAAAGTATGGTTTGCGTTTCCACTGGAGCTAAGCGGATTCGAACCGCTGACCCCTTCAATGCCATTGAAGTGCTCTACCAACTGAGCTATAGCCCCGCATCAGCAGAACTTTATCATTGCGCAAAATGCTGCCCTTTGTCAACTCCTGCCCCCAAAGTAACCCTCTGCCTAGGATGGACAACCATGGTTTCCCCTCGCGATCGCCCTTTCGCTCAAAGGAAGTATCAAGTAGCCAGTGTATAGTGGGTGTGAGTGCTGAGCAGGTCGGACTTTGGGAGTCTCATCGTCCCCCTTGCAGTTGATACGGGTACCAATGAATCGCGATCGCTCCCCTCTCCATCCAACGCTGAAGTATGCGGGTGTGCTGCGGCAAGTTTCCCCTGAAATGGGGCAGTTTTGGCTGTCTCAGGAGGAGGTGACCATTATTGGTCGTGACCCCGCTACCTGCCACATTGTCCTTGACGCTCACATCTATACTTCTGTTTCCCGCCACCATGCCCAACTCACCTGTCAAAAGCGTGGCAGTATTCCCGTGTGGGCGATCGCTGACCTCGGCAGTGTCAATGGCACCTATGTCAATCAACAGCGAGTAGAGAGCTTAACTGTGCTCAATGCCGGCGATCGCATTCAATTGGGGCGCCAAGGGCCTGAATTTGTCCTAGAATATCTTCCCCTCACCGAAGTCGTGAGTACCCAGCCCGATCAACCCCTCACCCTTACCCAACTCCTGCCTATTTTTGCCATTCATCCCGACTGGGTACGCAAAGCCTATCTGGTACCGGGGATTGTTACGGTTGTTGCGGTTATCCTCCTTTTCGCCACGGCTGGCTCCCCCGATGCCTTCAAGGTCATCTTGGCGCTCTATTTGGGCAGTGCTGCCTATTACTTTATCTATCAACTCTGTGGCAAACGCAAACCCGCATGGGTTCTACTGGGCACATTGACGCTGGAAATGTTGATTCTGCAAAGCCCAATTTTGCCAGCCATGATCTATCTCTTTCGCACCATTTTACCCGGCCAACTGCATCCGCCCCATCCTTCATTTTGGGTGTTATTCAGCCGCAACTTCATTGGTGCCGGCTTAATGGAAGAACTCCTCAAGGCGTTACCCATTGTTGTGGCCTATGGCTTAGGGCGATGGCTGCCGAGTCCGTGGAAACAAAAGGTGGGCGTATGGGAACCCCTCGATGGCATTCTCTTGGGAGCGGCTGCCGGCCTCGGTTTTACTTGGATAGAAACCCTTGGGCAGTATGTCCCTAGTATTGCCGGTCAATTTGGTAATTTAGCTGGTCTGCAAGTACTGATTCCTCGGGTCTTGGGATCCCTAACGGGGCACATGGCCTACACGGGCTACTTGGGCTATTGTGTGGGATTGAGTGTATTGCGCCCCCATCGAGCGCCCTTGATTTTAATGGTTGGCCTAGGTCTAGCGGCCTTTCTGCATGCCCTTTGGAATACGGCTGCCGCCCGTTTTGGTCCGATGGGTTTGGCAGTGGTGGGGATTTTGGCCTATGTATTTCTCACCGCCGCGATTTTGAAAGCGCGTCAACTGTCCCCGACGCGATCGCAAAACTTTGCCACCCGCTTCTATGGTTATCGCTAGGCAGGTGTATAAAATATATTCATTTTGATTCCTTCATCCACTGGCGCGATCGCAACAGCGCAGCGCAACTGTCTCGCCCTTAACTTCGATGATCTAAATGGTTGGCTATCTCATTTCCCTTGGTATCTTCACTGCCACCTTTGCCCTTTTTAGCTTGGGGCTGAATTTGCACTGGGGCTATACGGGGCTAATTAACTTTGGCCATGTTGGTTTTTTGGCCATTGGTTCCTACACCACGATTTTGTTGGGGATTGCTGGCGTCCCCATGTTCTTTGCTGTCCTTGCTGGCGTGGTGCTGGCGATGGGACTGGGCTTTTTAATGGGGATTGCGACGCTGCGGCTGCGGGAAGATTACCTCGCGATTGTGACGATCGGCATGGCGGAAATTGTCCGCTTGATTGCCCTCAATGAGGATTGGCTAACCCGAGGCGGTCGGGGGGTGTATGGGTTTCCGCTGCCCCTTGCTCAGTTCAATCCCAATCTGCCGACCAAACTGGGGATGATTGCTCTTTTTTGGGTTGTGGTGGGGGCGGCTGCAGGGCAGTGGTGGCAATGGCTACAGCGGCAGTATGGGCGATCGCACCCCCGCTGGTTACTGCCTAGCTATGCAGCTTTATTCATTGCCGGTACCCTCAGCCTTTGGGCCACGTTGCTCCCCTTAAGCTTAGGCCGGGGAATGGCCATTTTTCCTCTTGGGTTGACACTGGTGACGCTGGGTGGGGCGATCGCCCTTGTGAGCTATTATTGCCATCCAGAAAAACGAGCCGTGGTTCCCATTGCCCTGAATACCTTGGCCGCTGCTTTGGTGGGTCTGGTGGTCAAAGCCCTGACCCTTGGTCTGTGGGCCTTTAGCTACCGCGCTGGGTTGTTGTGGCTGCTGGTATTGGTGCTTGCTTTGGTGATGTGGCAGTTGGAGCGTTTGATCCGTTCTCCTTGGGGACGGGTGCTCAAAGCCATCCGTGAGGATGAAGAAGTGGCCAAGGCCTTGGGTAAAAATGTCTTTGCCTACAAAATGCAATCCTTTCTTCTGGGGGGGGCGATCGCGGCGGTGGCCGGGTCGTTTTATGCGTGGCAGCTGACCTTTATTAACCCCGACGGCTTTGTATCCCTGATTACATTTCAGGCGTGGACCATTGTGGTTTTGGGGGGCGCAGGCAATAACATGGGTACCCTCCTCGGCGCTGCTCTCTTTTGGGCCTACACTGCCCTGACCCGCTTTATTCCCCTTGATGGCGGTCGCCTAGAGGCCTTGCGGATGATGCTCATTGGCCTTGTCCTCATTATCTTGATGATGTGGCGACCCCAAGGTATTTTGGGCAAAAAGGAGGAACTCAGCCTTGGTCGATGAATCTTCTCTTGCGCCCGTCTCTAGCGGTATCAGTCAAGTCTTGCCTTCGGATCTCCTAGTGGCCACGGGGCTGTGCAAAAGTTTTGGTGGTATTCGCGCTGTCGATCATGTGGAAATTCGGGTTGCCCGCGGCAGCATCACCGGTCTCATTGGCCCCAATGGTGCGGGCAAAACCACCCTATTCAACCTGTTGTGCAACTTCCTCATCCCCGATCAAGGCCGCGTGATCTTTGACGGCGTCCCGATTAGCCATTTGCCCGCCCACCAAGTTGCTCTCCAAGGACTCCTGCGAACATTCCAAGTGCCCCGTGTGCTCTCGCGCCTCTCGGTTCTCGAAAATATGCTCTTGGCTGCGCCGCTGCAAACAGGGGAGAAATTCTGGAATAGTTGGCTACAACCGCTGCGCATTCGTCAAGAGGAACAAAAGCTGCGGCAACGGGCGTGGGAGATTTTGGAGTCTGTGGGGTTAACCGCTAAGGCCCATGACTACGCTGGCGCCTTGTCGGGAGGGCAACGCAAACTTTTAGAAATGGCACGGGTGATGATGCACCATCCCCGCATGGTGCTCCTCGATGAGCCAGCAGCAGGTGTTAACCCCACCTTGATCCATCAAATTTGCGAGCACATTGTGCGGTGGAACCAACAGGGCGTGACATTTTTGATTATTGAACACAATATGGACGTGGTCATGTCCCTGTGTCAGCACATCTGGGTCTTAGCAGAGGGGAAAAATCTGGCTGATGGTTCCCCCACTGAGATTCAAACCAATCCTGAGGTTCTGACCGCTTACCTCGGACAGTAGTTCCTACTCCCATTAAGGGCTAAAGCCTTGGGGATCGTTGGCACCCCTGAGGCTCTCCACAGCTTTGAATCCTCCCCCTCCTGAAGGGCGGCGCATTGAGCCAAAACCGCTAAAAAAGCTAAGGTCGAGGCAAATGGGCAGGCAACAGCGCCGCAAGGATCAGGCTGAGAAATAAAAATGCTGAGCCTGTTTCCAGCAAAGCAACGTTTTTTATGGCTGTGTTTCTGTACCAGTTGGCTTGCCAAACAATGAGGCCAAACTTGAGCAGTGCAATGGCAAAGGCCGCCGCTGCCAAGGGGGGCAACCACCCTAGCCACCACAAAAGACCAATGAGGAGAGCGGCAACACTGTGATAAATCAAACCAGGGAGCCAAAAGGCGGTTTTGTGCTTACGCAGCTTCACAGCAAAAATCGCACTGCCAAAGAAAAGGGTATTCAACAGCCATAATCCAACAGACAGGAAAGAGACCTCTTCAGTGGTGGCCATCTCCGTTAGGGGAGCCACCAAGCAGACCCCTGCAAAGGTGAGTAACTCGTTCCAGATGGCTTTGCGTTGACGATAAACTACGGCAATACTATCAATCGCAAAAATGGCGATCGCCCCTAGGTAAATCCAAAGTAACCGTGGCACCTCAAGGTAAAGATAAAAAGCAAGGCCAAGGGCAAGGGCACTGTAGACGCCTCCCCACACCAGGCAACGGGGTTTCCAACTTCGCCGCTGCTTGATTTGTAGTGTTAAGGGATGCTCCGCCTGAAAGGCACTAAAGGCAGTCACCAGAGCCAGCGTGGTTCTGCAACTCCAGTGCTGCGCTGCTGCTGCCCCTGTGAGAAACGCCACAATCAACATCACATAAACCCCATGTTCTGGGGAGAAGGTGGGCACGTACCAAGGTGTTCCCCTCCTTGCTGCTGATGCAGTTTCCGTAACCGCTGATGGCTCTGAAATGGTCATGATTGCATCCTCCACTAAACCAATCCCCCTAGACGAATACCAACACCAAAAATAGTCAACAGAACAGCCAGAACTGTGACCCCCATAATGTGAAACCCCAGCCGGGGCAGTGTTTCTGCTGTCAGCTTGGGCAAAATGAACCACCGAGCCTGTACAGCGAGGGCAAGGGTTGCCAGCAACAGTCCCAACTTCACGAGAACATATTGGGAGACCACAGACTGCGGTGGCCAAAATCCCACCCCGCCGG
Source organism: Thermosynechococcus sp. HY213 (assembly GCF_031460975.1). Taxonomy (NCBI): domain Bacteria; kingdom Bacillati; phylum Cyanobacteriota; class Cyanophyceae; order Acaryochloridales; family Thermosynechococcaceae; genus Thermosynechococcus; species Thermosynechococcus sp. HY213. The sequence goes on from NZ_JAVKVB010000005.1 coordinate 67,866, forward strand.
GAAAATAAATGAGGGTTAGGGCAATACCCGTCAGCACCTGCAGCAATAATGCCCCCAGACCCAACCTTTCAAAAGGCTGCTCAAACTGCTGGATGGGCGTTGCATCCTGCTGCCTGAGGGCCTTGGGCAGAACGGTTAGGGCAAGAATAAGGTGCCCGCCCACCCATACAGTTGCGCCGAGGGTATGGAGAATCACCAGGAGTTTGAATAACATCACGACGCACAGGCTAGACGCTTGGCTTCAAGGAGGGCGATCGCCTTGGGAAACAGGAGATTGTTTTCCTTGTGGATATGCTGGTGCAAGTCTTTCTCAAGGCTCAACAGCCCTGCCAAAAGCACGCGGTACGTATTGCAGGCCCACTCAGGCGGCGTAAAACCATCGCTCAGGCGCCGCAACTGGGTGAGGGCTACGCCCGTCTCTGCATGCTCCCGTTGCATACAATCAATCGCAGCTGGGATCAAGACATTGACTGCCTGATCATAGTTTTTCTCCAACTGCCGCAGCCTGGGGAACAGAACTTGCTCCTCTTTTTGGAGGTGGGTTTTTAGCTCTGCGGCCAAGGCCACGACGGTTGCGTGCAGTTGCTGGAGACGGGCATCCCGCGAGCCGTGAACGGCCGCCACCTTCTCCGCCTGCGCCTCGAGGCGGGGGAGTTCCCGCTGCAAGTAGGCATGGTGCACTGTTTCAATGTGGTCAACGAGGGCGGTCAGTGAAAGGTCAGCGATCGCCGGCTCAGGAGCAGTTTCTATGGCAGCTTCTAGCTCCTTAAGGAAGGTTTGGGCATCGATGCCCCGCTGGGCACAGGCTTCAGCAAGGGTTTGCCGACCACCACAGCAGTAATCAATCTCTGCCGTCTCAAACAAGGCCGCTAAGGAAGGGTAATCCCGCACAAGGGCACCCACCGTATCCGTCAGTTGTAAAGATGTCATGGTCAGGCCTCCAAATGCAAGGTGGAGAGAGAATCTAGGGGGTAAGGTCGAGGGAGACCGCAACACTGGGCTGCCGCCAAATCCCCCAGAGGGCGCGTCCTACGCCATAGATGAGCAGTCCGGCACCAACGGCAAAGATGACATCCCCAGGAATCCGCAGCCAGACGGTCCATTCCATCCAGGGGGAGTGAATGACGGCTCCACTGCGGGCATACCAAGTACCGTGGTTAATGGATTGCACCAGCTGATAGAAGCCATTGGGAATCAGACCGAGCACCAGCATGCCCACCAAGCCACCGTTGAGCCACCAAAATGCCCAGTTGAAGGTCTTTTCATCCCAAGCAGTTTCCGGGGTGATTTCCCGCAGAACAAAGAGCATTAAGGCGATCGCCAGCGAGCCGTATACGCCGTAGAGGGCGGCATGGGCATGAATTGGCGTCGTATTCAGTCCTTGGGAATAGTAGAGAACTATCGGTGGATTGATTAGAAAACCAAAAACCCCTGCCCCCAGCAAATTCCAAAAGCAGGTAGCAATGAAAAATCGCAGGGGTAGCCGATAGAACCCTTGGGCTTCTTGGGAAAGCTGCAGCGACTTCAGAACCTCAAACCCAATCAGGGTCAAGGGAACCACTTCCAACGCTGAGGCCACAGCGCCCAAAGCAGTGATCAGAACCGGTGTACCCGCAAAATAGAGGTGATGGAGTGTGCCAATGACACCACTGCCGAGGTAGAGAATGGTGGTCAAGTAAGTGGCCCGCAGAGCTGCGGAGCGCCTTAGGAATCCCAGTTCACTGCACAAGTAGGCGATCGCCACCGTGGCAAAGACCTCAAAGAAGCCCTCTACCCACAGATGAACCACCCACCAGCGCCAATACTCAGCCACACTGAGAGGGGTATGGTTGGTGTACATCAGCCCTGCCCCATAAAAGAGGGGAATGGTAATGGCGCTGTAAAGGAAAAAGTGGTTGAGGCCTGTCTTGCTCCCTTCTGCCTGAAGGGCAGGTCGCAGCGCCCGAAACATCAACCATAACCAAAATACCATGCCACCAATCAGCAAGAGTTGCCAAAGTCGCCCTAGCTCCACATACTCATAGCCCTGATGGCCCAGCCAAAAACTCCGGGCACCCAGATAGCCCTGAACGGCTGCCCAAGCTCCCCCAAGGGAACCAAGAACCACTACGGTGAGGGCAATCAGAAGCCCCATGTTTCCCCAAGCCTGAAACTTCGGTTCATGGCGCGCAAAGCGAGGGCCAAAGTATAGACCGGCCGCCAGCCAGCAGGTGGCAATCCAAAAGACCGCCAGTTGCACGTGCCATGTCCGTGAGGCAGCGTAGGGGAGATACTGCTGAATTGGCACACCATAAAATCCATCTCCTTCCACGGCATAGTGGGCAGTGACCATGCCCATGAGGATCTGCAGGAGAAACAGACCCATGGCCACCCCAAAGAAAAGGGTAGTCACTTTTTGGCTGGGGGTGGCAAGGCGGATGGCGGGGCGCTCTGTTACCGCTTGAACCGCATCCTCCCCTTGGAGCAGATAGACAACGAGAAAGCCGGCGATCGCAGCAATTAACACAACGACTGAGACAATCGACCAAATGACAAACTGCCCTGGGGGTTGGTTGCCCACCAGTGGATCATGGGGAAAATTCGCCGTGTAGGAAAAGGGCGCCAAAGGACGAGTGGCGACTGCTGCCCAAGCGGTCCAAGCAAAAAAAGCAGTCACATCGCGGATTTGCGCGGGATCAGTAAACCAGTTGCGCGGAATAGAGTGCGCCGCTGCACCTTGGGATAGCAGTGTTTTGTACTGCTCAAAGACGTGGCGCAGTCCTTGGGCTTGAGCACGGGTGAGCGTCAGCACTCCTGTTTCAGGATTGTAACGGTTGGGCTTAAATTGCTCTTGGACTTGCACCTGTAGTTGAGCCCGCTCAGAGGCAGAGAGTGCCTCCCAATCTGCTTGGCTAAAGCTCGCATCGCCGCGGTAGAGAATTCCAGCGGTGGCTAGACCCCAGCGGTGCAGCACATCCGCTGTCCAGTCTGGAGCCAGATAACTGCCATGACCCCAGATGCTGCCAATGTGCTGGCCGCCCCGTGCCAGATACAGTTCTTGACCTCGCTGTATGTTCTCACGGCTAAAAAGCACCTCCTGTTGGGGCGAGACAATCGTTGTCGGTATTGGCGGGGCATGCCGGTAAATAACGGCGCCTGCTGTCAGCAGCACACTAAAGGTAATGACACAGACTAGCACTAACCAAGCGGGTAGCCGCAAGTGCCACCCTCGCTCTAGGTGAGCTGCTTGAGTAATATTGAAGGGGACGTTTGCCATAGACACTTCCTCTCGGCAGCTATTGAGACTTAAGGTAGCTGCGGCTTGGGGGGTAGCGCCTTGACTTAGGTCAAAAGGAACCTTGAGAAATATTTAACTTTTACGGTGGGTCATGAAAGCGGGTATTGAGGAATGTCTGCGCCAGTCACCAATGTTTAGTGAGCTTTCGCCACCCCAGCTAGGGCGGTTGGTTGCAATTTCGCAGTTACAGACTTGGCAACGGCAGCAAATCATTTTTAGAAAAGGCGATGCCGCTGCGGGGTTTTTTGTTGTGAAAACCGGGCGGGTCAAGGTCTTTAATCTCTCAGCGGCAGGGAAGGAGCAAATCCTGAATATCTTTGAACCGGGCGACAGCTTTGCGGAGGTGGTGGCCTTCGATAACCAGCCCTATCCTGCCTCGGCAGAAGCAATTGAATACGTTGAACTGATCTTTTTGCCGCGGTTCGCTTTTTTGAATTTGCTCCACCAAGATGCGGATCTAAGTGTTCGTTTGCTAGCTAGCTTTGCTAGGCATCTGCGTCATTTGGTGAGTCTTATAGAAGACCTTTCCTTTAGACAGGTGCCCCAACGCCTAGCAGCCTATTTGTTGCAACGATTGGCCACTAGCGATCGCCCAGATAGTATTACCCTAGATTTGAAAAAAACAGAGCTGGCCGCTTTGCTAGGCACTATTCCTGCAACGCTGTCGCGGGCGTTTTACGACCTGAATACCCAAGGCATTCTGAAGGTAGAGGGCAATGAGATTACCATCTGCGATCGCCAGCGGCTACAAAGATTGAGTGAAGAATAGTCGAGCTTTTTCCCCAAGGCTCAACCGGCTCAAAACCTTCAGAAACAATTTTGGGGAGCGATGAAGGGGCTCAGTATTGAACAGCGCCAGAACTAGACCTAGGTATAGCTGCGAATTGCGGCCAACGGCGGACAGCGCTGCTGATCCAATTGCTGCAGGTATTGGCGATGCTGGTAGTAGTCACGGCGCAGTTGGGCAAGCACTTGCAGTCGCTCTGGCGCCACACCGGGGATGTCCTCAATCGCAGGTTCGTTGTCGGTGAGTAGGCGATCCAAATACTGGCGCAGGGCTTCGCTGGCAAGGGATTCACTTAAAATCAGCGCGACAGTTTCCTGCCAAGTCCGGAGAATATAGCGACATCGCTTTTCAACAGCAATGCGCTCAAGGGCTGCTGCCGCTGCTTGGATCACGAGTTCAGGACGATCCAGACTCACGGTAGTCGTTTCATCCAAATGGAGTAGTGGAGTAATGAGGGCGGCCTCCTCTGCCTCATCGAGGCGATCAAAAAGGTGCGTGACCAAATCTAAATCCGTGAGTTGGGTTTCTGTTTCCGTGGGCGAATGAAGGGGCCACTCAGTGGTATAGGGATCATCGGGCGCTGGCAGACCGGCACAGTACGCTTCTTCAATGGCCAAGATCTGCCGCCACAGCCAACGATGGTGGGAGAGGCTAAATTCAATGTCCCGCGCTTGCAGGGCTTGGCGAATCAGGGGACGATAGTCGCCGCAGTGGAGGTAGAGGCGCAGCAGTTGTTCTTCCGCCGCTTGACGGAGGTTATAGTCCGCCGGACGTTGCCATTTTTGCGATCGCCCCTGCCAACGTTGACCCCGCACCTGTTGCCGCAGGGATTCTTCTAAACGGAGAACGAAGCGACTATCATGGCCTCCCAATAGCTCAGCACAGTGGTGAATGTAGTGGCTGCGCAGTGTGGCATTGGGCAGTTTTCCCAACAGTTGGCTCAGGGCTTGGCTCGCCTGCTGAAATTGATCACTTTGCTTGAGATCGTACTGCTGCACAATGGTTTGCATTTGCCAATCCAGCCACAGGGGCGCTTGATCCAAGAGAGCTTGGTAGTGCTCCCGCTGTGCTTCACCCGCGCTGAAAAAGTCAGCCGCATCTTTGCCCGCTGGTAATGTGAGAATTCGCAGTTGCAGATCACCCCGATAGGCCAAATCGGCAGCCTCACCAATGGCGCGATCGGCCGCCCGTTCTCCCGCTGGGTCGGCATCAAAGTTGAGAATAATTTGCTTCGACTCGGTGTAGCGCAGCAGTAATTTAATTTGAGCTTGGCTGAGGGCCGTTCCTAGACTGGCCACCGCTTGGGAAAACCCCGCTTGGTGCAGCGCCATCACGTCAAAGTAACCCTCGACAACAATTGCTTGATCTTGGCGGGCGATCGCCTGCCGCGCCTTATCCAGCCCAAAGAGCAACTGCCCCTTGTTAAAAATCGGGGTTTCTGGAGAGTTGAGATACTTTGGCTCTTCGTTGCTGAGGGTGCGACCGCCAAACCCCACCACCCGTCCTTGGGCATCCATAATCGGGATCATCAGGCGATCGCGAAAGCGGTCATAGTAGCCGTCCCCTGTCCGCCGAGGCATAATCAAACCGGCCTGTTCTACCAGCTGAGGGGGATACCCTTTTTGCTCCACAAGGTAGGTGTAGAGCACTTGCCAACCCGCAGGGGCATAGCCCAAGCGAAATTGCTGAATCGTCTCCTCTCGCAGATGGCGTTGCCGCTGCAAATAGTCTTGGGCGGCTTGGCCAATGGGTTGCCGCAGGGCATGTTCATAGAAACTAGTGGCGATCGCCAGAATCTCGTAGAGTTGCTCTTGAAGGGAGAGCCGCGCTTGTAGGGCCTGTTTTTGCTCACTATCGAGGGTGCGCACTGGAATCTGATGGCGTTGGGCAAGGTCGAGTACCACCTCGGCAAAGGAGCGTTTTTGCAGTTCCATCAGGAACTTAATGGCATTGCCGCCCGCCCCACAGCCAAAACAGTAATAAAAGCCCTTCAGGGGACTCACCGTAAAACTGGGGGTTTTTTCCTCATGAAAAGGACAACAACCCACGTATTCTTGCCCACGCTTGCGTAGGACAACGTGCTCGGCCACCACATCGACAATGTTGACCGCTTGGCGCACCGCCTCAATCGTATCGGGGTGTAGGCGAGGAATTTCCATAGATCACTAGTCTAAGCGATCCCCCTAATCAGAGATTCCCCGCTGCAAAATTTAACGATTCCTAAGGATGTTGCAAGCTCTTAACTCAAGCAGTCAAGGGCGATTGACCTTCGCTAGGATGTTGACGGTGTCGTTGTTAGGCGCAGAGGCAGGCTTTGAGGCCATAACCGTTCACATAGGGAGCAAGGATTCATGAGTACCAGCCGCAAACGACTTGGTGTGTTTACGAGTGGCGGAGATTGCCCGGGTCTAAATACGGCCATCCGTGCTATTGTTGCCCATGCTACCTTAAGTTACGGTTGGGAGGTGCTTGGCATTCTCCACGCCACTCAGGGGTTAATTGAGCGGAAGGCGATCCCCCTCAATGCCGAGGGTCTCGGGGGAATGGATGTACTGCTCAACATGGGGGGAACCATTCTCGGAGCAATTAATAAGGGCGATACCCTTGGCCATGCCGATGAAGTCATTGCTGGGTACTATGAATTGGGCTTGGATGCTCTTATTGCCATTTGTGGCGATGGCAGCTTGAAGATTTTGCATCAACTGGCGCAAAAGGGAAACTGGAATTTCCTTGCCATTCCGAAAACCATTGATAATGACGTTGCTCTTACGGATCGCGCCATTGGCTTTGATACCGCCGTCAACATTGTGGTGGAAGCCCTGAGTCGGATTACCTCCACCGCCGCTAGCCATGATCGCGTCTTTGTGGTGGAAGTGATGGGGCGCACTGCCGGTCACTTGGCTCTGTATTCGGGGATTGCTGGGGGTGCCGATATGATCCTCATCCCAGAAATTCCTTACTCCATTGAAGGCATTTGCCAGCATCTGCAAAAGTTGCGCGATCGCTGGGGACGTAAGTTTGCCCTCATCGTCGTTGCCGAGGGTGTCAAAGAACTGGAGCAGGACGCCCACCAGCGCCGCCATTGCAGTATTGGTCAGTACATTGCCGATAAAATTGCCCAGCACAGTCCCATCCCCATTGAGCTGCGGGTTTCAGTCCTAGGTCACATTCAACGGGGCGGTGCCCCCATGGCCATAGATCGGCTGTTGGCAGCGGGCATGGGTCATACCGCTGTGGATTTAGCCGCTCAAGGGACATTTGATCGCATGGTAGCTTGGCAGGCAGGACAGGTGGTCACTGTTCCCATTGCCGATGTGGTGGCTCAATGCCCACGCCATGTAGATCCCAATAGCTTTTTAATTCGCACGGCTCAAGGGCTGGGCATTTATGTCGGGGATCAGCCGATGCTGCCCTATGTTGATCCCACTCTTTGCCGCGATGAAGTGATTTGTGCGATCTAGACCCCACGGAATCAGCCAACCAAGGAATGAGCTGTAAGAGGCACGCCACTGAGGCTAAAGGCTCGCGCCTCGGTAATGCGAACCCGCACCAGTTGTCCCCGTAGGGTCTCAATCTCACCGGGTAAGTAGGTCAGGCGGTTGCCATCCGTGCGGCCATAGACTTGTTGCGGATCCTTGGGATTGACCCCCTCCACCAGCACCACCTCTTCCCGTCCAAGATAGCGTTGGGAGCGATCGCTGGCGATCGTGGCCACTAAATGATTCAGCCGTTGCAGACGATCTTCTTTAATCTCTTCCGGTACTTGATTGTCCCAGGTGGCCGCTGGCGTATTCGGGCGCGGTGAATAGGCTGCCGTATTCAGTTGGTCAAAGCCCACCTCCGCCACCAGATCTAGGGTGCGTTGGAATTGGGCTTCTGTTTCGCCGGGAAAGCCGACAATGGCATCGGCACTAATGGCGGCATCTGGCATATAGCGGCGAATCGTTTCAATGATTTGTAGGTAACGCTCGCGAGTATAGCCCCGTGCCATTGCCCTAAGAATCTCATTATCTCCCGACTGAAAGGGAATGTGGAAATGCTTACACACCTTGGGCAGTTCGGCACAGGCTCGAATCAAGCGTTCTGTAAAATAACGGGGATGGCTGGTGGCAAAGCGAATCCGCTCAATGCCGGCCACATCGTGGATGTAATAGAGCAGATCCGTAAACGTGTGCTGTCGTCGCCCCTCTGGGGTAATTCCCGGCAAATCGCGACCGTAGGCATCAATGTTTTGCCCAAGGAGCGTCACTTCCTTGTAGCCTTGAGCCGCCAGTTCCTCAATTTCGGCGCGGATTGCCTCGGGGCGGCGGGATTGCTCTTGCCCCCGTACCCCCGGCACCACACAGTAGGTGCAGCGTTCATTACAGCCATAGATCACATTGACCCAAGCAGTGACCGTACTATCGCGGCGGGGTTTGGTAATGTCCTCAACAATGTGCAGTGGCTCCGTTGCCACCACTTGGCTGCCATTCCACACCTGCTCCAGCAGCTCGCCAAGGCGATTGGCATACTGCGGCCCCATCACCAGATCCACTTCAGGCACTCGCCGCAGCAATTGTTCCCCCTCCTGTTGAGCCACACAACCGGCCACAATCAGCGTTAGGTTGGGGTCTTGATGTTTGCGCTTGGCTTGCCGCCCTAGGTAAGAATAGAGTTTCTGCTCGGCGTTGTCGCGAATCGTGCAGGTGTTGTAGAGCAAGACATCGGCCTCATCCGGCTCGGCCACCGGTTCTAAGCCCATTGCTTCTAAGACCCCGGCCATGCGCTCGGAGTCGGCCTTGTTCATTTGGCAGCCAAAGGTGGTGATGTAGTAGCGGCGTGGCATTCCCTTGAAGTGCCCCTATACGTCCGTCACATCATTGGTGGGATTCGTGTCACTGGCACTACCCTCTTCAGGAGGAGCGGCCACTTTGACCATGGCATGGCGCAACACGCGATCGCCCAGCATATACCCCCGCTTGAGTTCTTCAATCACCGTGCCTTCAGGGTGCTCATTCGTTGCTTCCCGCAGCACAGCCTCATGGAGATTGGGATCAAAGGGCTTGCCTCTGGCCTGCATCGCCGAAACACCAATGCGCTTGAGGCATTCCACCAGTTGCTTGTAAACCCCCTGATAGCTGCGGTGAATTTTTTCTTCCGCCTCTGTTTCGGTTTGAATGTGGGTGCGGGCTAGCTCAAAGCTATCCACCACCGGCAGTAAATCAGCAATGACGCTGCACTTAATCTGTAGCTCTAGTTCCTCTTTTTCTCGCTGGGTGCGTTTGCGGAAGTTTTCAAAGTCAGCGGCAAGGCGCATATATTGGCTATTGCGCTCCTCCACCACCTGCGAAAGACTAGCCTTGGCAGCTTCAAGGGCAGCAATTTTCTCTAGCAAGTCCGCTGCATCCGCAGGAGTATCCGTAGAGGTCGCCTCAGATGCTTGACCCTCTTCGCTCGTGGTGGCCTCTGCATGATTCTCAACGACATCGGGGGTAATTTCGCCTTCTTGGGCTTCAGCAGCGGGGTTGGTTAGGGTTTCATCACTCATAGGTTGACTCAGGTTATGCCCTCTAGACTGTGGATTGCGCACCGCAGTGCGTTTAACTCGTGCAATCGTTTTAGCCTATCACTTTACCCATTGTATCAATAGGGGCGAGGCATCCGTCTATTACGGACTTCTCTACTACGGCTCTTTTCCCAAGGCTGGCACGCAGCCAAAAACCAGAGGGGCACTATGGAAGAGGATTGCCTCCCCTTTATGGATCCCCTATTTTAGGACAAGGTTCATATTGGGTTTGGAACTGAAAGATTCAGTTGCTCGTCACTTAAGGGCATGACTGCCAAAGCAAAGTTTAGGAGTGGGAGTTTGCGTTGATGTCCTTTCACCCCATGACATTCAGCCTGATTCTAGCGTGCGCGTTGACAGGTATCAGTCCAGTGCTGGCACAGACAGAGCCACCACCACGGGAAAACTTTAATCCCTTTGGGGTAGATAATCCAGTCCTCCAGCGGGCACGGAATTGGGCACGACAGGCAGCAGAGCGGGCGAATGGCGGGTTGAGTCGCTACCGCGCTGAAGCATCCATGTTTGGGCCTGCGAGTCAATCCCCCTACGTGGACAATGGTGATGGTACGTTTACCTTTCGCTTTCTAGGGGGGGCACCTGCGGAACCACCAACTATTGAAAGTATTGTCACGGTCAACCCCGACCCCAGCAATCCGATGATTCGCATTGACTACAATGGCCCTATTCAGTCGGCCGCTCCTCCCCCTCAGCCGTTGCCAGAAGTGCCACCCCCAAGCAATATGGGCAGTTTCTAGTGCTATCGGTGCATAGAGATTCGCCTATTCAGGAACTCGAAAATCTCTGGCACGCTGCCCCTCGTCAGGGGATCGCTGCTGCGCTATGATAACGGAAGCCCTGCTACCTCATAACTTCTAATAAATTTGTGTTTAGGAGAGTTTGCAATGACAACGGCTACCGCTACCCCTGAGTTGGACTACCATAGCGATCGCTACAAGGATGCCTACAGCCGCATCAACGCCATTGTCATTGAAGGTGAACAGGAAGCTCACGACAATTACATTGACCTAGCCAAGCTGCTGCCCGAGCACCAAGAAGAACTCACCCGCCTTGCCAAGATGGAAGCCCGCCACAGAAAGGGGTTTGAGGCCTGTGGTCGCAACCTGAGCGTGACCCCAGATATGGAATTTGCCAAGGCCTTCTTTGAAAAACTGCACGGTAACTTTCAAGCGGCACTCGCAGAGGGGAAAATTGCGACTTGCTTACTGATTCAAGCTTTAATCATCGAGTGCTTCGCGATCGCCGCCTACAACATCTACATCCCGATGGCAGATCCCTTTGCCCGCAAAATTACTGAGGGTGTGGTCAAAGATGAGTACAGCCACCTCAACTTTGGCGAAATCTGGTTAAAGGAAAACTTTGAGAGCGTCAAAGCGGAAGTTGAAGAAGCCAATCGCGCCAACCTGCCCTTGGTCTGGAAAATGCTCAACCAAGTGGAAGCAGATGCCAAAGTGCTTGGCATGGAAAAAGACGCCCTTGTGGAAGACTTCATGATTCAGTACAGTGGTGCCCTAGAAAATATCGGCTTTACCACCCGCGAAATTATGAAGATGTCGGTTTATGGCCTAACTGCGGCATAAGGGTGGCTTAACATATCGTTACACTTTAGTCACCGCACGCTTGTATGTTTGGATTAATTGGTCATCTGACGAATCTGGAGCACGCCCAAGCCGTTGCCCACCAGTTAGGCTATCCCGAATACGCCGATCAAGGCTTGGAATTTTGGTGTATGGCACCGCCGCAGATCGTCGATGAGATTACGGTGACAAGCGTCACGGGCAAAACTATCTATGGCAAATACGTCGAGTCCTGCTTCTTACCGGAAATGCTGGCCAACCAGCGGGTGAAGGCGGCGACTCGCAAAATCATTAACGCCATGGCCCATGCCCAAAAGCATGATATTGACATTACGGCGCTGGGGGGCTTCTCCTCGATCATCTTTGAGAACTTTGATCTGGAGAAAATGTCCCACGTTCGCAATATCGAGCTAGACTTTCGCCGCTTTACCACGGGGAATACCCACACCGCCTATATCATCTGCCAACAAATTGAGCAGGCGGCGCCCCAAGTGGGGATTGATTTGCGTCAGGCAACTGTGGCTGTCTGTGGGGCTACTGGGGATATTGGCAGTGCTGTCTGCCGTTGGTTGAATACCTGCTTGGATGTGCAGGATCTCTTACTGGTGGCACGAAATCGCGATCGCCTGCTAGATCTACAGGCGGAATTGGGACGGGGGAAAATTCTAGACTTAATGGATGCCCTGCCCCTTGCCGATATTGTGGTTTGGGTGGCCAGTATGCCCAAGGGCGTCGAGCTGAGCGTTGAGCAGTTAAAACGCCCCTCGCTGATGATTGATGGCGGCTACCCGAAAAATATGGGCACTAAAATTCAGCACCCGCAGATCCATGTTCTCAATGGTGGCATTGTCGAGCACGCCCTCGATATTGACTGGAAAATTATGGAAATTGTGAATATGGATGTGCCCTCACGGCAGATGTTTGCCTGTTTTGCGGAAGCCATGCTTTTGGAGTTTGAGGGCTGGCACACCAATTTCTCTTGGGGGCGCAATCAAATCACGGTGGAAAAGATGCAGCAAATTGGTGAGGTCTCCCGTAAACACGGATTTCAGCCCCTACTGTTGAACCCTCAGTAAAACCAAAAGGAACCCAATCGCCTATGGCAAACGAACGTCGCACGCTTCTGTTGGAGTTTGAAAAGCCCCTTGTGGAGCTAGAAGCCCAAATTCAGCAGGTGCGGGATAAGTCCTCGGAGTTTGGCGTTGATGTCTCGGAGCAAATCCGTGAATTGGAAGAGCGTGCCAAGCAACTGCGCTATGAAATTTTCAGTAAGCTGACGCCGGGGCAAACCCTGCAGGTGGCTCGTCATCCGCGCCGTCCCAGCACGCTGGATTACATCCAAGCCATTAGCGAAGAGTGGATTGAACTCCATGGCGATCGCCGAGGCAGCGATGATCCAGCGATTGTCGGTGGTATTGGTCGCCTCAATGGTCAACCCGTCGTGATGCTGGGGCAGCAAAAGGGTCGCGACACCAAGGATAATGTGGCTCGCAATTTTGGTATGGCCTCACCGGGGGGCTATCGCAAAGCCCTGCGTCTGATGGAGCACGCGAACCGTTTTCAGATGCCCATCCTCACCTTTATTGATACACCAGCGGCTTGGGCTGGGGTAGAGGCGGAGAAGTTTGGCCAAGGGGAAGCGATTGCCTACAATCTGCGGGAGATGTTTCGCTTTGAGGTGCCGATCATCTGTACCGTGATTGGTGAAGGTGGCTCAGGGGGAGCCTTGGCCATTGGTGTCGGCGATCGCCTGCTGATGTTTGAGCACGCCGTCTATAGTGTGGCGCCCCCAGAAGCCTGTGCCGCAATTCTCTGGCGCGATGCCCAAAAAGCGCCCCAAGCGGCGGAAGCCCTGAAAATTACGGCTCGCGACCTGCTGAAGCTGGGGATTATTGATGAAATTGTGCCCGAGCCTGTCGGCGCTGCCCATAGCAACCCCGTAGAAGCGGCGGAAAATCTCAAGGCGGCTCTCCTGCGAAATTTGGCGGCAGTGCAAGCCCTCAGCAGTAGTGAACGGCGGGAGTTGCGCTATCAGAAGTTTCGGCGCATGGGCGTCTTTAGTGAAGCGATATGACCCAACAAGTCTTAATCACGGGCGCCAGTAGTGGCATTGGGGCCGCCACGGCCATTGCCTTTGCCCAAGCGGGGTTTAATGTCGTGCTGTTGGGGCGATCGCCCGCCAAACTTGCTGCCGTTCATGCCCAAGTGGTGGCCTGTGGGGTTGAAGCCCATACCTTTAGCGTGGACTTTAGCGATCCTGAACCCCTGCGATCGCGCCTTGATGAGATTCTCGCTCGTGTTGGCGATGTCCATGTACTGGTGAATAATGCGGGGATGGCTAGGACTGCGCCCCTGATTGATCAACCCTTGGCGGACTGGCAGCAAATTCTTAACGTCAACCTCACCAGTGCCCTCATTTGCTCGCAAGCGGTACTGCCGCAACTGCGATCCCGCCAGTGCGGTACGATAGTAAATGTTGTTTCAATTGCTGGACGCCAAGTTTTTCCCGACTGGGGCGCCTACTGTGTCTCGAAGTTTGCCCTCATGGCTTTGACCAAAACGATGGCGGCTGAAGAACGCGCCCACGGTATCCGCGTGATTGCCATCTGTCCCGGCGCCGTTGATACCCCCATTTGGGAAGACGTAGCAGGAAACTTTGACCGCACGGGGATGTTAACCCCTGAACACGTTGCTAACACGATTTTGTACACGACTCAATTGCCGCAAACGGCTTTTGTGGAAGAGCTAGTGGTGATGCCCCTTGGCGGAACCCTCTAGGCTCCCTTTGTCCTTCACTTGTCACTCTTTCTATGACAACGTTCAATATGCCCGATTCGATCATCAACGGTAAAGCGACCACTCCGGCAATTCTGCCCGATCGCAACACCCACCAAGGCAAAGAAGCGATTCCCCACCCACCCCCCCCTGAGGTTGCCAAAGAAGAAATGATGGCCGCAGTGCGCACAATTCTACTCAATGTGGGTGAGGATCCCGATCGCGAGGGGTTACTGAAAACCCCCAAGCGGGTTGCTGAAGCGATGCAATTTCTCACCAGTGGCTATAGTCAATCCCTTGAAACCCTTGTCAACGGCGCGATTTTTGATGAAGGCCACGATGAAATGGTCTTAGTGCGCGACATTAACTTCTTTAGCCTCTGTGAGCATCACATGTTGCCTTTCATTGGCAAAGCCCATGTGGCCTATATCCCCAATCAGCGGGTGATCGGCCTCAGCAAATTGGCACGAATTGTCGAAATGTATGCACGGCGGCTGCAAGTGCAGGAGCGCCTGACCCGTCAAGTGGCCGAAGCCATTGAAACCGTTCTCGATCCGAAGGGGGTGGCTGTGGTCATGGAAGCCAGCCATATGTGCATGGTGATGCGCGGTGTCCAAAAACCCGGCTCTTGGACGGTGACCAGTTCGATGCTGGGGGTTTTCCGTGAAGATCAAAAGACCCGTGAGGAGTTTCTGAATCTGATTCGTCATCAGCCGAATTTCTAGGACGTATCCTTGGGGGGCGATCGCTAGCCCCCGCAGTGGTTTTCAGAAACTTAGGTTAGGATGAGAAATAGCGGAATCCTCCTGAGATCATGGGGCAAACACTCTCCTTTTCCAGTCATCGCCAACGCTGGCAAACGCAGCCAAAATTCCTCAAGGTGGGGGTTGCCTATCTGCTGTGGTGCTTGAGCTTTGGGGGTTTCTGTGGCCTGCAACGCTTCTATGTCGGCCAGCCGATGATTGGCTTTTTGTACCTGATCACCTTTGGCTTTTGTGGCATTGGCCAATTCATTGATCTCTTTTTAATTCCGGGGATGGTAGATCACCGCAATACCTACCTGCGGGGGCGCTATCTGACCGCATGGGAACAAGCCGACCTCAACCCCACGACGCCCATGCACCGCTTACTGCAAGTGGCTAAGGAACACGGTGGCGTCCTTTCTGCCGCCCAAGCCGCACTTTATACCCATTTTGATGCCCAAACCGTTGAGGAACTGCTCTTTGAAGCCCAACGCCTCGGCTACGCCACAGTATTTAACGATCCAGAAACGGGCGCAGTGCGCTATCGCTTTGATGTCTAGTTCATGCCACGGTTAGACCAGTTTCAACCCATTGGGGCGATCGCCACCACTGCCCAAGGGCTGGCTCAACTGCAACGCCTTGTTGACACGGGGATTCCCCTGAACATCTGGGTACCCAGCCATTTAGCATCCACTCACCCTAGGGTACAAACCTACGATCGCCCCCTTGCAGCCCATTTGCAGGAACACTGGTGCCACTATCGCGCTTGGATCTTTGCCCTAGCCTGCGGCGCGGTGGTGCGGTTAATCGCGCCCCTGTTGACCCACAAAAGACAGGATCCGGCGGTCTGCGTTCTGTCTGAGGATGGTCAATGGATCGTGAGTTTGCTAGGTAGTCATGGGGCTGGGGGCGATCGCCTGTGTCAAATGCTCAGCGCCGCCATTGGTGCGACACCCATTCTCACGGGAGCAAGTCATGCCCAAGGCTACTTTGCTGTGGATACCTGGGGAACGGCCTTGGGGTGGCAACGAGGCAGCGGCGACTGGAACGCGATCGCCCGCCAACAAGCTCAAGGAAAACCGCTGCAAGTGTATCAAACCTGCGGTAGCTCTTTGTGGCGCACGGCTCTTAGTTCAGATCACCCCCTTGAGTTTGTCAGCACCCCACCCCTAGAAAATGCGGTTTGGATTACCGAAAAAGCGTTGCCCGCCTCTTTGACCTCAGGTGTGGCTTGGCATCCACGGGTACTGTGGCTCGGCATTGGCTGTGAACGGGGAACATCCGCAGCCCTGATCCAGCAGGCCATTGATCATACCCTTGCCCAAGCCGGGTTAAGCCCGCTGGCGATCGCCGGCCTTGCCAGTATTGATCGCAAAGCCGATGAAGTGGGGTTATGTCAGGTGGCTGCGGCGCACCATTGGCCAAGCCGCTGGTTTTCCGCTCAAGAATTGGCGCCTGTTAGCGTACCCACCCCCTCAACCATTGTCGCCGCAGAAATGGGAACGCCCAGTGTGGCTGAAGCCGCAGCAGTATTAGCCAGTGAGGGGGGGCGTTTAATTGTTCCTAAGCAGATTTACCGCCAAGGGGGTGAACCCGGTGCGGTGACGATCGCCATTGCCCAGTCTGAACGGGAATTCATTCCCCGCCAAGGTGCCTTGAGCCTGATTGGCACTGGTCCGGGAGCCTTGGATCAACTCACCCTCGCAGCCCGTTCTGCCCTTTTGGCCGCCGATATTCTCGTGGGCTATGGGCTTTACCTAGAATTGCTGGCCCCCCTGCGGCGACCAGGACAGATGGTTGCTGCCTATGCCATTACCCAAGAGCGACAACGCGCCAAAGATGCCATCGATCTAGCCCAGTGGGGACTCAATGTCGCCGTGGTCTCTTCTGGGGACTGTGGCATCTATGGCATGGCGGGTCTGGTGCTAGAGCTATTGGCAGAAGCGGGTATCAGCGATTTACCCGTAGAGGTGTTGCCGGGGGTGAGTGCCGTGAATGCTGCCGCTGCCCGCCTAGGGGCACCCCTGATGCATGACTTTTGTACCATTAGCCTCAGCGATCGCCTGACCCCTTGGCCAGTGATTGAGAAGCGCTTACGGGCGGCGGCTGAAGCCGATTTTGTGACCGCCCTTTATAATCCGCGTTCGCGCGATCGCCAGCAGCAATTGGTGGACGCCAAAGCCATTTTCTTAAAATATCGTTCACCGCAAACACCCGTGGCGATCGTCCGTGCCGCCTATCGCCCTGAGGAGCAGATCACCCTCACCACCCTTGGCGCCTTGAAACCGGAAACGGTGGATATGTTCAGCTTGGTGCTGATCGGCAATGCCAGTACCCGCCGCTTCCATGATTGGCTGATTACCCCTCGTGGCTATCTAGGAAAGGCATCCTAGAGCAAGCCGGCCTGACCCAGCAGACTAAAGCAAGCCCAGTTGACAATACTGAGGGCGATCGAGCCAAAAAAGGCGCTCCAAAAGCCATTGCGTAGTCTAAAGCCATCGACAAGGGCTGCTGCAAGGGCAAAAATGGCGGCATTGATAATCAGCGCAACCAAACCAAACGTCAGAAAAATAAAGGGGAATGCAAAGAATTTCAGGATAGCCCCCAACGTGGCATTCAAAAAGCCGAAGACAATCGCCGACCACAGCGCGGTTGTGAATTTATCAATTTCCACGCCCAAAAACGAGAGGCGCGACACAATAAACAAACTAATACTGGTCACAATCCAAGTAATGAGTAAACCCCACATATGCAGCTCCTCACCAGTTAAACAACAATCAAAAAGAAGGGCAGTACGGGTATCCCAAAAGTCACGCTAAGCCAGTAGCTGATCAGACTGAGGAGAAGGCTCAGGAGCAGTGAGAGACACAATGACCACAGCAAATGGGAGCCAAACTCCTGCAACCCTTGCCAAAAGGAATCAAAGGGCACGTCTAGGACATGGCCATTGGCAGAGACCAGTACAGGGGCTTGAGACATCGCACCATCCTCTAGCAGCGTTGCCTTTATTTTAGGCCAGAGATGGGAAGGTCACGTTTTGAGACGCAAATTTTTGTAAATCATGTGTATTCAGAATCTGGGGCGATAATGGAGATAGAGCGCGATGCACTGAGGTGGGCATGGGACAAGGTTGGCAAGTGGGGCGTGTCTTTGGCATTCCCCTCTACATTGATCGGTCGTGGTTTCTGGTGATTCTGCTGTTTACCTTTCTCAATGGCAGTGACTGGCAAGCCACCTACCCGCAGTGGGGAGCACTGGCATGGGGAATGGGATTTGTCGTTTCCCTGCTGTTGTTTGCCTCAGTCTTGCTCCATGAATTGGGGCACAGCTTGGTGGCTCGTTCCCAAGGGATTACGGTGCGCTCGATTACCCTCTTTCTCTTTGGTGGTATGGCGGCCATTGAACGGGAATCCAATACCCCCGGTCAAGCTCTTCAGGTGGCGATCGCGGGGCCTTTGGTGAGTTTTGCCCTTTTTGCCCTGTTGCAAGGGGCAGCCGTGGTACTGCCGGGGGATCATCCCCTCCATGAACTGTTGCTCTATCTGGCCAATATCAACTTTGTCTTGGGGGTTTTTAACCTTCTGCCGGGACTTCCCCTCGATGGGGGTCAAGTGCTCAAGGCAGCCGTTTGGAAATTGACAGGCAATCGCTTTCAGGGGATGCGTTGGGCGGCGCGATCGGGACAACTGTTGGGCTGGTTGGCCATTAGTTTTGGGCTGTTTGTGACCCTCCTTGGCAGTGGTAATGGCCTGTGGTTGGGACTGTTGGGTTGGTTTGCCCTGCAAAATGCGATACTCTACCACCGTCTCAGCCAGCTCCAAGAAACGCTGCTCACTCTAACGGCTGCCGAGGCCATGACACGGGATTTTCGCGTCATTGAGGGCACGCTCTCTCTGCGGGAGTTTGCCGATTGCTATCTCCTCCTAGCTGATCGCCAGCCCACAGCCTACTTTGTCGCCACCGATGGTCGCTACCGCGGTTATTTGGAACCCCAAGCCTTGAACCATGTGGAGCGCAGCCGCTGGGAAGTGACGCCAGTCGAAGAGTTAGCCGTCCCCCTGCGGGCGATCGCCACCGTCAAAGAATCAGACTCTCTCGCCAAGACGGTTTGCACCCTAGAGGAGCAGCAACAGCGCTTTGTTACGGTTTTAACCCCTGCCGATGCCGTGGCGGGCGTCATTGATCGCGGCGATGTCCTACTGGCTCTAGCCAAACGGTTGCACTGGCAACTGGGGAAACAGGACATTCAACGCCTCAAGCAAGAAAGGCACTATCCCCCTGAACTGCAATTATTGGAACTGGCAAAAACAGCGCTGCAATTTCAGGGGAGCGATCGCGGCACACCACTCGTTTCTCAAGTTCGCTAAGAATTTTAACAATGGCTACTGCAACGGCGATCGCTCGAGCAATCATCAACTTTCGGGATTTAGAGACCAAATTAGGTCTCGTTAAATCCACCAACCCTAACTTTTTTCCTGAGTGGCAATCGGAAACAGCACAGCTCAGCGATAGGGAAATAGAGGCATTAAACCGCTTATCCCAACGGTATTTACTCTACTTAGAAGAAAGTGAAGTGAGCGAGGGAACGCTAAACATTATCTTGCTATCCCCCTTACTAGACGCATTAGGCCTGTGTGACCCCCCCTATCGCATTCGCGGTGAAACATGGGTAGAAATCCAAACGGAAGTTGATAGTGAGGAGGGCAAAGTCAGCCTAGAGGGACGGATAGATGCGCTGACGATTCGGGACAACTTCTGGCTAGTCGTGATTGAAGGTAAACGAAGTGGCTTTAGTGTCTTACGGGCTGTGCCCCAAGCCCTTGCCTATATGTCTGCCTGTCCCGACCGCAATCTCCCTATTTTTGGCTTGGTGACGAATGGCTATGACTATCTTTTTGTGAAACTCATTGGCAATGAATTTGCGCTATCTCATAACTTTACTTTGCTTTCCGATAGCGATCGCAATCTCATCCGCGTCGCCCAGATACTCAAGCATTTAGTCCAGTACATCCCTGTTGCAAAGGACTTTAAGACACCAAAACCTTCAGATCAGATTAACTAACGCGCCCTGGAGGACTCGAACCCCCGACATCCGGTTTTGGAGACCGACGTTCTACCAACTGAACTAAGGACGCAAGGCTGTTTACAGAGGGCGATCGAACCGTGCTTTGATGCGCGAGGCCTTACCCACGAGGTTGCGCAGGTAGTAGAGTTTGGCACGGCGGACTTTACCCCGCTGGATTACTTTTATACTATCAATTCGTGGCGAATGTAGCAAAAAGACGCGCTCAACGCCCACTCCTTGGAAGACACGGCGCACGGTAATGGTGCGGTTAATGCCCGTGTTGCGCATAGCAATCACATCCCCTTCGTAGGGTTGGACGCGCTCTTTACCGCCTTCTTGAATTTTGACACCAACCCGAACGCGATCGCCCACATGAATCACGGGCAAGTCAGTCTTCATTTGCTCCGCTTCAATCGAGCGAATAATGTCTTGGGCGTTCATGACAGTTCCTTAACTCGCAATCTCTTAGCATACCCTAAGCATTTAGACTTGTCTAGGCCAGTTTTTCATTTCTTGCTTTGCACATCACCAAGGGTGTATCCCAAGCTCAGCAGCATCTGCCGCAGTAGGGGCAAGCTCAAGCCAATGACATTACTAGGAGTCCCGACAATTTTCTCGACAAAGGCACCACCTTGGCCATCGAGGGCAAAACAACCAGCACAGGCAAGGGGTTCACCAGAAGCGACGTAGGCAGCGATTTCGGCATCGCTAATATCGGCAAAAACAACTTGGGTGGACTCGACCTCAACACAGGTGCGCCCCTGTGCCAAGTCAATCAAGGCATGGCCTGTCAGCAATTCTCCCGTTTGACTGCGCATTTGTTGCCAGCGGGCGATCGCCACCTCCGGTGAGGCTGGTTTACCATAAATTTCTCCCCCTAGAACCAGCACAGAATCACAGCCCAAAATGAGGGCGGGGGGTGGGTAGGTTTGAGCCACTGTTTCTGCCTTACACCGTGCCAGTAATCGCACCAGTTCCGTGGGAGTAGTTGCCTGAATCACGGATTCATCAAAGTGACTGGGTTGAATAATGGGATCAATGCCAACCTGTCGCAGCAGTTGGCGGCGCGCCGGCGAGGCAGAGGCAAGAACAAAGGGCACCATAGGACTGCTTGCTCAGTAACCGATTCTTATGATCTCACATTGAAATTGTTAAACCTGCATGAGGTGTCCCATTGAGGGTTTATTATCTAGGTGTTGCGTCTGGAGCCAAACCAATGACCAGTGCGGCCTACACCTACACTCCCCCCGGCGGCCTACCCCAAGATGCCTCGTTACCCGATCACTTTTTGGCCTACAAAACCCTCCAGTCGCTGCCGGAAATTTGGCCTCTACTAGCGCAACGCCATGGGGAGGTGGTTGCTGTTGATGCGCCCTACGAAGAGCCGGCCACTCGCATTACCTACAGTGAACTCTATCAACGCATTCAACGCTTTGCTGCTGGCCTACAAGCGCTGGGTGTCGCTGCCGGCGATCGCGTGGCCTTATTTGCTGACAATAGTCCCCGCTGGCTGATTGCCGATCAAGGCAGTATGATGGCCGGTGCCATTAATGTGGTGCGCAGTGGTACCGCAGAGGCCCAAGAACTTCTCTACATTCTCCGTGATAGTGGGGCAACCCTGCTGCTGATTGAAAACTTGGCCACCTTGCGCAAACTTCAAGAGGGTTTAGCAGAGACAGGGGTGGAAACTGTTGTGCTCTTAAGTGCAGAATCCCCAGAACTTGAGCATTTTCCCCTGCGGCTCTTGAATTTTGGTCAAGTCTTTACGGAAGGACAATATGGCACAGTGCGGGCAGTCGCCATTACCCCCGATGACTTGGCAACGCTGATGTACACCTCCGGTACCACAGGTCAACCCAAGGGCGTGATGGTCACCCATGGGGGGCTACTGAGTCAAATTGTCAATCTCTGGGCAATTGTGCAACCGCAGGTGGGCGATCGCATTCTCAGTATCTTGCCCATTTGGCATGCCTACGAACGGGTGGCCGAATACTTTCTCTTTGCCTGTGGTTGTAGCCAAACCTATACTAACCTCCGTCACTTCAAGAATGACTTAAAACGGTGTAAGCCCCACTACCTGATTGCCGTACCTCGTATCTGGGAAGGCTTTTATGAAGGGGTGCAAAAGCAACTGCGCGATGCCCCGGCCACAAAGCGGCGTCTTGCCCAGTTTTTCCTCAGTGTTGGCCAGCAATATGTCCTGCAACGGCGACTGCTCACCGGCCTCAGCCTGACCAACCCCCATCCCAGCGGTTGGCAAAAATTGGTTGCCCGTCTGCAAACCTTTTTCCTCAAGCCTCTCTACGAACTGGGGGAGAAGCGTGTCTATCGCAAAATTCGTGAAGCCACGGGCGGTGAAATTAAACAGGTGATTAGTGGTGGCGGTGCCCTTGCCCCCCATTTGGACACATTCTATGAAGTCATCAACCTAGAAGTGCTAGTGGGCTATGGCCTCACAGAAACGGCTGTGGTACTGACCGCTCGCCGCTCTTGGGCAAATCTACGCGGCTCCGCCGGCCGTCCCATTCCCGATACCGCGATTAAGATTGTGGATCCCGAAACTAAAGCCCCCGTTGAGTTTGGCCAAAAAGGACTGGTGATGGCCAAAGGGCCACAAGTGATGCGCGGCTACTACAACAAACCGGAGGCCACTGCCAAGGTGCTGGATGCTGAGGGCTGGCTTGACACGGGTGACTTGGGCTACCTCACCCCCAATGGCGATTTGGTGCTGACGGGGCGGCAGAAGGACACGATTGTTCTCAGCAACGGCGAAAATATTGAACCGCAGCCCATTGAGGATGCCTGTGTCCGCAGCGCCTACATTGACCAGATTATGCTGGTGGGTCAAGATCAAAAAGCCTTGGGTGCCTTGATTGTGCCTAATTTGGAAGCGCTGGAGCAGTGGGTGGCTGCCAAGGGGTACCGGCTAGAGTTGCCGAACCGACCGGCACCAGCAGGCACGGGTGAACTGGTGACGCTGGAGAGCAAAGTGATTATTGATCTCTACCGCCAAGAACTGCTGCGGGAAGTGCAAAATCGCCCCGGCTATCGCCCAGATGATCGCATTGCCACATTTCGCTTTGTCCTCGAACCCTTTACGATAGAGAATGGTCTTTTGACCCAAACCCTAAAAATTCGTCGTCATGTCGTGAGCGATCGCTACCGCGATATGATTAACGCCATGTTTGAGTAATCTCCATGACAGACCCTATGGATACTAAACTGCTCCTGCGGCGCCAGATTATGGTGAAAGCAATCGTCACTCCCGAGTGGAAAGACGATGCCCAAAGGCAGCTTCAGACACAACTAAATCAAGTGGATAGCCAAATTCAGCAGTTGGATTTTCAATTGCAGCAGGTGATTGAGGAACTGCGCAAAAGCACTGAAGTGCCAGACGTAATCAATGCCCGCATTCAAGAGGTTCAAGGGCAAGCCAACAATCAAAAGGCGCAACTGTTGCAGCAAAAAAATCTGATTCTGCAGCAACTCGATCAGGTACAGCGCCTCCAAATGGGTCAGGAAGTCGATCAAGGGCAGGTGGATAACTTCTTCTATGTCACTAAAGGAGACAACTTGATCCAAAAAATGCAGGTGGAGATTCTCCTGCGCAATGGCGTCATCGAAGAAATTCGCGGCACGCTCTAACTTTTACCTTTCATTTTTAGTGAATTTGACTCCCTCTCGATTGCCAACCAAGGATAGCAGCCTCTATGATTCGTGAACTGTTCATGCCCGCCCTCAGCTCCACCATGACCGAAGGCAAAATTGTCTCTTGGGTGAAATCTCCCGGCGATAAGGTGGCCAAAGGGGAAACCGTGCTGATTGTAGAATCCGACAAGGCCGATATGGATGTGGAGTCCTTCTACGACGGCTATTTGGCAGTGATTACCGTGCCTGCTGGCGAAGTGGCACCCGTCGGTTCCACCATTGGCCTTGTGGCAGAAACAGAAGCAGAAATTGCGGAAGCAGAGGCAAAGGCCAAGTCCCTTGGTAGCGGCACGAGTGCTGCGACTCCGACGACGACAACCGCGGCGGCCACCACGAATGGCTCCGCAACGGCTCCTGTGGCAGTGGCTTCTCCCCCCAGTGCTGTCGCTGCAACTACTGGGCGAGTGATTGCTTCCC
This sequence comes from Thermosynechococcus sp. HY213, assembly GCF_031460975.1. Lineage (NCBI taxonomy): Bacteria > Bacillati > Cyanobacteriota > Cyanophyceae > Acaryochloridales > Thermosynechococcaceae > Thermosynechococcus > Thermosynechococcus sp. HY213. The sequence continues at coordinate 91,778 of NZ_JAVKVB010000005.1, forward strand.
CCCGTGCCCGCAAATTGGCCAAGGAACACAAAATTGATTTGCAGACGCTCAAGGGAACGGGCCCCAATGGTCGGATTACCGCCGCTGATGTGGAAGCCTTGATTGGTGCGCCTGCAACTCCCGTTACACCAGTAGCGACACCCCCTGTCCCCACAGCCCCCCCTGCGACTGCCCCGGTCGTCGCCAAAGAGGATCTGGTGCCCCTGACAACGCTACAAAATGCCGTTGTGCGGAATATGGTGGCCAGCCTTGGCATTCCCGACTTCCATGTGGCCTACACGATTACAACGGATGCGTTGGATCGGCTGTACCAGCAAATCAAGTCAAAAGGGGTGACAATGACGGCGCTCCTTGCCAAGGCGATCGCCCTGACGCTGCAAAAACACCCGATCATGAATGCCTATTACACAGAGCAAGGGATTCAATACCGCCGCGACATTAACATTGCTGTGGCTGTGGCGATGCCGGGGGGTGGGCTGATTACACCGGTGTTGAAGAACGCTGATCAAATTGACATCTACAGCCTCTCGCGCACTTGGAAAGACTTGGTGGAGCGGGCGCGCGCCAAGCAACTGCAACCTGAGGAGTACAGCACAGGTACCTTTAGTCTCTCCAATTTAGGCATGTTCGGGGTTGACTTCTTCGACGCCATTCTCACCCCCGGTCAAGGAGCCATTATGGCGGTGGGGGCGTCGCGTCCAACGGTGGTTGCCACCGAGGATGGCCTGCTGGGGGTGAAACGGCAGATGAAGGTGAATATCACCTGTGATCACCGTGTGATCTATGGTGCCGATGCTGCCGCTTTCCTGCAGGATTTGGCGAAACTGATTGAAACCAATCCCCAAGCCCTGACGCTCTAAACTGTGACTGCCCTGCTGGAAATCAGGGATCTCCATTTTGGCTATGGGGCAACCCCCTCACTACTCCAAGGGATTGATCTCACGGTGCAGGGGAGCGATCGCCTAGGCATCATGGGGGACAATGGTTCTGGCAAAACCACACTTCTGCTGCTCTGTGCGGCTGTTCTTGCGCCACAGCGGGGAACGATCACCTGCTTGGGACAGTCAGTGGTGGCTGGACAGTTTCAACCGGCGGTGGGGGTCGTGCTGCAACATCCAGCGGATCAGTTAATTGGGGCTACCGTGGCCGAGGATGTCGCCTTTGGCCCTGAAAACTTGGGCTGTCCGACCGCAGAAGTGCAGCAGCGAGTTGACCAAGCCTTGGTCAAGACAGGAACCAGTCACTTGGCCAATCGCATGCCCCATCAACTGTCGGGCGGCGAACAACGCATGGTGGCGATCGCGGGCATTTTAGCCATGCAGCCCCAGTTGATTCTCTATGATGAACCCACGGCCTTTTTGGATCAGCGAAGTTGTGGCACGTTGATCGAGTTTTTGCAGGCGGATACCACCCCCGGTCTCATCGTCAGTCATGACCCTGCATTTTTACGCAGAGTCTGTACTCAGATTTTTCTCCTAGAGTCAGGACATCTCCGTCCACTGGCGTTGTAACCTATGCTGCATCGTCGCGTTTGGCTGTTATTTTTTCTCTTCTGTTGGAGTTTGTGTTGGACGATTTGGCCAGTACAGGCAAAAAACTCAACGCTGATTCGCGGCGTCTGGCTGACAACCAATGATTTACCGATCCTGCGCGATCGCCCGCGGTTGGAGGCAACCCTCAATGATTTACAGCGGTTGAACTTCAACACTCTCTATCCCGTTGTTTGGAACTCTGGCTATGTCAGTTTCCCCAGTGCCACGGCCAAGAATCTGGGCATCCAACCCTTTGTCCTGCGGGGAATCCAAGACTACGACATTCTCGGAGAACTCACCCAGCAGGCGCACTGCCGTAATCTCTTGGTCATTCCTTGGTTTGAATTTGGCTTCATGGTGCCAGAAACCTCAGAACTCGCCCTTGGCCATCCAGACTGGCTTACCCAAGGGGTCAATGGTCAAACCACTCGCTTAACGGCGGCCGGGGAAGTGGCGTGGCTCAATCCCTTTCATCCGCAGGTACAAGCCTTTCTCACTAGTATTGTCCTTGAGGTGCTGCGGCAGTATCCAGTGGATGGTGTACAGTTTGATGACCACCTCAGCCTGCCCGTGGAGTTTGGCTATGATGACTACACCCGTGCCCTCTATCAGCAGGAAACCCAAAACCCCGTTCCCGATAATCCCCGTGATCCCGACTGGATGCGCTGGCGTGCCGACAAACTCACCGCCTTTGTGCAAACGTTGCGGCAGCAGGTCAAACAAGAATTTCCCAATGCCATTTTTTCCGTCTCACCGACCACATTGCCCACCGCCTACCAGACATTTCTCCAAGATTGGCCGCAGTGGGTCGCCCTCGGACTCCTCGATGAAGTGATTGTACAAGTCTATCGCTACAATCTTGCCAGCTTTGTACAGCAGTTGACTCAGCCGGAGATGCTCCACGCCCAAGCCAAAATTCCCACCGCCGTTGGTGTCCTTACAGGGCTACGTACCAACCCTGTGCCCATCGAACTGGTGGATGCTAAGGTAGAAGCCGCGCTGCGATCAGGGTTAGGGGTGTCCTTTTTCTCCTTTGAGACGTTATGGGGGCGTGGTCCTGAACCGCGCGATCGCCGCCAAAATACACTTCGCTTCCATTTTCGCCAGCCCCTGCCAAGGCGATTGTTTGCTCAAGCCTGTCCAACTCCCTAGAGCTTACTGCCGCACTCTGGACAAAAGCGATGGGTCGAAATTGTCTTTGCCCCACAGTTGGCGCAGTAGATCAATTCGGCAGCCTTTTCCAGCACCTTCCGTTCCGGCAGCCCCAGCATTTGGGAGTTGGCCTTGCCGGGGGCCACCATCGGGTAGCAATTTTCATCGCGGGTGACATGGGCATCCAGTAGCACGGGGCCATCGTAGGCCAAAACCTCTTGGACAATTGCATCCAAATCGTGGCGATCGCTCACCCGCAACCCCTTAACCCCGTAGGCCTCCGCCAATTTCACAAAATCGGGCATCCCCTTGGCCATATTGGAATGGGAATAACGCTCCTCGTAAAAGGCTTGCTGCCACTGGCGCACCATTCCCTGCCAAAAATTGTTAATAATCACCGTCTTGACAGCAATACCGTACTGAGCCAATGTGGCCAACTCTTGGGAATTCATTTGAAAACTGGCATCGCCACTAATACAGATCACCTGTTGATCGGGTAGTGCCACCTTCACCCCCATTGCTGCGGGCATGCCAAAGCCCATCGTGCCCAAGCCAGCACTGGAGATCCAACGCCGAGGGCCATTTTTCAGGAATTGCGCTGCCCACATCTGGTGCTGACCCACATCAGTCGTGTAGTAGGCATCAGGCGCATGGCGGCCAAAGGCAACAATCACCTCTTGGGGTGAGAGTTCACCACTGGGCTGCGGCACGACAAGGGGATAGTCCTCTTTCCAGACCTTGATGCGCTCGAGCCACGCTTGGGTGACGGGTTCAATGGCTTCACCACTGTCTTCAATGTGCTTGAGGAGTTGCTGCAGCACCGGTTTAACGCTGCCAACAATCGGCACATCCGGCACGCGGTTTTTGCCCACCTCGGCAGGATCAATGTCAATGTGAATCACCTTAGCGCGGGAGGCAAATTCATCCAGCTTACCGGTGACGCGATCGTCAAACCGCGCCCCCACGGCAATTAATAGATCACACTCACTGACGGCAAAGTTGGCATAGGCGGTGCCATGCATCCCCAACATACCCACGGAGAGGGGATGGGACTCAGGAAATGCCCCCTTGCCCATCAGGGTTGTTGTCACCGGAATCTGGAATAGCTCGGCTAACCTGAGCACCTCCTCGTGAGCACCCGCTGTAATTGCACCGCCGCCCACATAGAGCAAGGGTCGCTTGGCCTCACGAATCAGTTGAACCGCTTGGGCAATTTGGCGGACATTGCCGCGAATCGTGGGACGATAGCCCCTTAGCTTGACTTGCCCCGGCTCGATCGGTTCATACTCACAGACTTCTAGGCCGACATCCTTGGGAATATCCACAAGCACAGGCCCTGGCCGACCGGTGGTGGCAATGTAAATGGCTTCAGCAACAATCCGTGCCATGTCCTTGGCTTCGCGCACGACGTAGGAGTGCTTGACAATCGGCAACGTAATGCCAAAGATATCCGTTTCCTGAAAGGCATCGGTACCAATGGCGGAGCGAGGCACCTGACCGGTAATCACCAGCAGCGGAATGGAATCCATGTGGGCTGTGGCAATGCCTGTCACTAAGTTCGTCGCCCCCGGCCCTGAAGTACCAAAACACACCCCCACTTGACCTGTGGCACGAGCGTAGCCGTCAGCGGCATGGGCTGCCCCCTGTTCGTGGCGTACCAGAATGTGCTGAATGATTCCCTTTGACTCAGCACGGTACAGTTCATCATAAATCGGTAAGATTGCGCCACCAGGATAGCCAAAAATATGCTTAACGCCGTGACGGCATAGGGTATCAATAAGAATGTATGCTCCAGTTGCTTGCACAGGCCAACCTCGTCAGGCAGTGGTGGTAGATGTTTCTAAATTCTAATTTTTCAATTAGGGTCTCGGCAAGAGCGCAAAGGCTTGAAAGCATTGAATTCTTGGCCTTAAACTCCTCGATGCTTAACATATCTTTGCAATTAGTAGCTGCCTCTCCTTGCTGAAAGAACGCTGTTGATTTAGTTAGGTAAAATGCGCATTAAGGTTTGGCCATACTCAATTGGTTCAGCATTTTGCACCAAAATTTCCACCACTTGGCCATTAACTTCGGCTTCAATTTCATTCATCAGCTTCATGGCTTCAATGATGCAAACCACTTGGCCTTTTTTGACTGTATCGCCCACTTCGACAAAAGGGGGTTCATCGGGAGCAGGGGCACGATAAAAGGTACCTACCATTGGCGCCACAATATCCACGGTTTTACGGTTGGCGGGAGGTGGCGTTGGTTCCGGATCGGGGGTAACAGCTGGAGGGGGCACAGGGGTGGGCGTGACGGTTGATGCAGGAGCTGGAGCCACAACCACGGGGGCGCTGCCACTGATCTGCTCACGCTTGCGGAGTTGAAGTTCCAGTTCGCCACTCTTAAGGTTGAGTTCGGTGACGCTGGTTTGGTCAAACATTAGTAGCAGTTCGCGTACTTGGTTGAGGTCAAGCTCCACACCCATTACTCCTATTCGCGGCCAAGATACGTATCTGAGCGAGTATCAATGCGAATCCGCTCGCCGACAGAGATAAATAACGGTACCATGACTTGGGCACCGGTTTCGACAATGGCGGGTTTCGATCCACCAGTGGCAGTATCCCCTTTAACCCCCGGATCGGTTTGCACCACTTCTAAAACAACGGAGTTGGGTAGCTCCACCTCAAGGACTTGCTCACCCCATTTGACAATATTGACTTCCATTCCTTCTTTGAGATACTTGGCGCGATCGCCCATTTGTGCGGGCGTGAGGCGAGCCTCTTCATAGCTTTCCATGTCCATAAAGACATAGTCTTCGCCATCTTTGTAGGTATGCTGCATGGTGCGTTTTTCAAGGGTGGCTTGGGGAACGGTCTCGCCGGCGCGGAAGGTGCGCTCAATCACGTTGCCCGTTTGCACATTCTTCAATTTTGTGCGCACAAAGGCTGAGCCTTTACCGGGTTTGACGTGCAAAAATTCGACGACTCGCCAGACGGCACCATCCAGCTCAATACTTACACCGGGGCGAAAATCATTACTGGAAATCATGTCCTACCGTGCAGTTCACCAAGCTATTATTGTATCCTTGAGCGTTGCCCTTCCTAAACATTGTTCAGCAGATTTCCCTAGAGTCAGATCCATTGCCATCCCTTGCAATTCCCAAAGGGCGATCGCCCATGGGGATGATAAACTGAAGCTGTTAATCTCATTCATGATCCAAGGACACTAACAATGGCTGCAACCCTTGAACTCAGTCAAGAAAACGTCGAAAAAGTCCTTGATGAGCTCCGTCCTTACCTGATGGCCGATGGCGGTAATGTGGAATTGGTGGAAATCGAAGGGCCGGTGGTACGGCTGCGCTTACAGGGTGCCTGTGGTGCTTGTCCCAGTTCGACGATGACACTGCGCATGGGTATTGAGCGCAAGTTAAAAGAAGCGATTCCAGAGATTGCTGAAGTCCAACAGGTGCTTTAATCTCGCTGGCTGCTGGGGAGAGATAGAACGTGGCGATCGCGATCCAGTTAACGCCAGATCAGATTGATCGTCTCGATTTATCTCCCCTGCAACAAGTCCTTGCTCCTCTGATTGCAGAGCGGCGGCTTTTAGAGCATCACCAAGCGCTGCGTTTTCTTATTGATTATCCTCGGCCAGCGGATGAACCTGATCTAGAGCTTTCGGAATTGCCAGCTGTGCGCCTGTGGTTCATTCGTGCTGATGTCTGCTACCCATGGTTGCCCTATTTACTGGATTGGTCAGCAGGTGAGTTGGTGCGCTATGGGGCAATGCTGGTGCCCCACGAATTTCATCCGCAGCAGGGTATTATCTTCAACCCCCAAGCCCTTGATATTTTTGTGATGGCCAAGGTCTTTACCCTTTGGCAATGGCTTCAGGGACAGGGCTATCCTGCTGCTGAAAAAATTAAAGGCATGGCAGCGATGTTTGGCTATGAGCTAGATACGGCTCTTTTTGACCTCCTTGAGTTTTGAAGGCTCCCTAGCGCTATGGCGGTCATCGCACTGGGGATTGATTTTGGTACCTCGGGAGCGCGGGCGATCGCCATCGATCCTGAAGGCAAGATTCTCGCCACTGCCCGTCGTCCGTTGCACCAGCCCGATCGCCCCCAAGAATGGGCGGCAACTCTGCGGGCGTTGATTTTAGATATTCCAAGCGCTATCCGTCAGCAAATTCAGCGGATTGCTATTGATGCCACCTCTAGCACCGTTTTCCTCTGTGATGCTCAGGGGCAGCCCTGCTCACCCGTTCTCCTCTACAACGACGATCGCGCCCAAGATCAGGTTCAAACGCTGCGGCAGATTTTAACCACGGATCACCTAGTCCTGAGTGCCACCAGTAGTCTCGTTAAGCTGTTGTGGCTCCAGACCCACTACCCCACGGTCAACGCTGTTTTGGTACACCAAGCGGATTGGCTGGCCTTTTTGCTCCATGGTCAACTGGGCATTTCCGACTGGCACAATGCCCTGAAGTTGGGCTATGACCCGGCAAAGGAAGCTTACCCCGACTGGTTCAGCCACCCCACGCTTGCGTCCTTGCAGCCCCTGCTCCCTAAGGTCATTCCCCCCGGTACAGTTCTGGGAAAGGTCACAGCCACCGATTTAGGCTTGTCTTTAGAGTGTGAGGTGTGTGCCGGTACCACCGATAGCATTGCCGCCTTTTTAGCGAGTGGTGCCTCGGAGGTGGGTGAGGCGGTGACATCTTTGGGGTCAACCCTTGTGCTCAAGCTCTTGAGTGCCTCTAGGGTAGAGGATTTGGCAGCAGGTATCTACAGTCATCGCTTGGGCGATCGCAGCTCGCGCGCCGTAGGCGATCGCTGGCTAGTCGGGGGTGCCTCCAACTGTGGCGCCGCAATTTTAGCCCAGTTTTTTACCCCAGCGGAACTAGAGCGCCTCAGCGCCCAAATAGATGTCAATCAACCCACGGGGTTGGACTACTATCCTCTGCTCAAGCGGGGTGAGCGCTTTCCCATCAACGATCCGCATCTTGAACCGCGCCTAGAACCCCGACCCGACGACCCTCGCCTCTTTTTGCAGGGACTTCTCGAAAGTCTCAGCCGCATTGAAGCCCAAGGCTATCAACAATTACAACGTCTGGGTGCCTCGCCCTTGAAACGGGTCTGGACGGCTGGGGGCGGTGCCCGTAATCCCGCATGGTTAGCCCTCCGCCAGCAATACCTAGGGGTTCCCGTGGCCGTTTCACCTCAAACAGAGGCCGCCTATGGAACAGCTCGTCTCGCTCAATCATAAAGTTATGTTTGTTTTTTGATAAATTACAACCCTTTTCTTAATTATTTGATAAAGATTGGATACATATAGCCATTTCGAAAGGAGATGAGATATTTTCAAGAAGGATAGGTTATACTCAAAGCGTCATGAATGTTACTCAAGAATATGAGCTATAGCTTGGACTGACGAGAGCGGGTTGTCTCCTACATCCAGTAAGGTGGCAAAATTAGTGAAGCGACTCAAAGCATCCCGATGACCGTTTAATCGACCGTGCCCAGCGATTTGGCGTCTAAGTTTCCACCATTAGTTACGCCCTCGCCCAGATGGGTATCACCCGAAAAAAAACAGATGCGTTACCAAGAACGGTGTGAAGAAGAGCGGCAAGCGTATCAACAACAGCTCGACACATGGGTAGAGAGCCATGGGGAGGAAACGGTAGTCTATATCGATGAGACGG
>NZ_JAVKVB010000006.1:0-17674 GCF_031460975.1 Thermosynechococcus sp. HY213
GGCGGGTCACGAGGTGTTATTTTTACCGAAATACTCTCCTGATTTGAATGTGATTGAGCACGACTTCAGTGCGCTGAAGCGAGCGCGGATGTATGCAGGGTCAAACAGTTCGATTGATGAAGTGATTCGCAAGTATTGTGCTGGATGATGTCTCATTCTTTATTGGAATTACTATAAAAGTTGAGCACATAAAATGAATGTCATCCTGTTCTAGGGTGACTTGTGCGGTTTTGTGTGTCTTCTATCCTTGTCAAAAGAGCTGTATCAGACTTTGCGATAGTGACAAAGGATCGTCTATCCTCAAAAAAAGTAGAACTCCTATGTTCTGAAGATCATGTCTTTCCTAGAAGCTATGCGCAGAAAAATTCTGTTTGAGTTTACTGCTACCCACCTCGAATCTGTTTTTATACCTAGCTTCCTCAAACGCTGGATTGTTCACCAGCATGATTGCCCTATATTCCTTCAAGAGACCCTAGCTAGAGATACTCACTGGCAAGTGCGTCAAGCAGCAGCAACAAATCCGGAATGTTCACCTTTACTCTTGGAAACCTTGGCTAAAGATACTGAATGGCGAGTCCGACGAGCAGTTGCTGCCAATCCTAATTGCCCTCAAATCTGTCTTGAAACACTGGCAATGGATAGCTATTTTCAGGTGCGTCAGCAGGTCGCAGCTCATCCTCAATGTCCCCCCGCCATTCTCAACCGCCTTGCTCAAGATCAATACTATCAAGTGCGGCAGGCTGCTGCTAGCAATCTGCAAAAACTTACCTCTTCTTCCCTTGAGCAGCTAGCACAGGATGACTACTGGCAAGTACGAGCCACTGTTGCCGCCCATCCCAACTGTCCCGAAACTATCCTAGCTCAGCTTGTTAAGGATCAGTACTGGCAGGTACGTATAGCTGTCGCTCGAAATGCTCAATGCCCCCTTAGCCTGAAGCAGACTTTTGAACATGACAGACGAGTTTTTATTCTTCACCAAATACTAAACAGACACTTAAGTTTACTGGGTTTTTCTCTCTTTGTAAAACGGTTGCTTGCTGGGTGCAGATATTGTCCTCTTTGGATTATTGAGGAGCTAGGAAAGGATCAACATTGGAGAGTGCGTCAAGCTATTGCCAAACATCCCAAATGTCCCCTATCTGTTTTAGAGAATCTAGCCAAGGACAGCTCATGGCAAGTGCGTCAGGCTACTGCTAGTCATCCTCAATGTCTTTCTTATCTTCTAGAGACGCTTGCCCAAGATAAGAGCAGTGAAGTGCGTCAGTCTATTGCACAGCGATCTGACTGTCCAGCACATTTGTTAGAAAGACTTTCCCAAGATATTTGTTGGCAAGTACGACAAGCAGTTGCTGAAAATGTAAACTGCCCTTCTACTGCTATAGAAATTCTAGCAAGAGAACGGTTTTTATGGTTAGAGGTGTCAAGGAATCCACAGTGTCCTCATCAGCTTTGGGAAGCGATGCTCAATCAGGAAAAAACTATTCTTTTGGATCGGTTTCTACAGAAATACATCTATTCTTTTTTAAGGTGGTTACCATTTTTTCTCAAAGAAAAAGTAGCCAATTGGGTGATTAAAAGTTCCAAGGGATGGTCTGAGGCTTTGGTGAGAACATTAGCGAAAGATCCAGATCAAAGGATGCGGTTACAGGTAGTCAGAACCCTGCCCTTTTGGTCTGAAGTGCTACACACTCTTATTCAAGATAAAGACATTAACGTTCAACTAGCTGTTGTCCAGCGCCCAGACTGTCCACCGCAGACATTGGCTATAGGTGCTCAGACGAGTGACTCTTGGTTTGTCCGCAAGACTATTGCTCGGCACCTGAATTGTTCACCTTCTGTCCTAGAGATATTAGCCGCTGATACCTCTGCTAGAGTACGCTTAGCCGCTATTCAAAATCCGAATTGCCCTCCCAATCTTTTAGAGGTATTAGTTAAAGGTGCGCATCAGCCTTTAGATACAGTGATAGCGAGTGGAAATGTATCTACCCCCCATCCATTTCAGATTCTGACTGACGATGAGAAGCTGAGCTTGTATTTGGCAGTTGCTCATCATACCAATTGTCCCCCCTCTCTTCTTGAGGGTTTATCTCAGAATACTAATTGGCACGTGCGCCAAGCAGTTGCTAGCAGTTTGAATTGTCCCTTATCACTCATAGAGAAGCTAGCGGTAGATCAGGATGCCCATGTTCGAGCAGCAGTAGCTAAGCGACTCGATTGTCCTGCCAACATTTTGTTAGCCCTAGCCCAAGATAGCTGTCGTGAAGTTTGGCGAGCAGTCATTAGCAATCCGGAGTGTTCTGAGCAGATTTTATGCTCTTTTGCTAAACATCCAGATGTGGTTGTGCGCGAACTTGTAGTGAAAAACCCGAAGTGTCCTCCTCAAATTTTAGCTACTCTTACCCAAGATAAGGAAAGTCAGGTAAGGCGAGCAATCGCAGAACGAGTAGGATTCTTATCCCACCTGCTAGAGACTTTGGCTAATGACCAAGACTGGCAAGTGCGATTAGCCATAGTGAATAACCCCCAATGCCCTAGCCATCTTTTGCAGGCTCTCAGTCAGGATATTCACGCAGAAGTAAAGCGAGCAGCCACCAAACGCTTGCAAGAATGCACTAAACACTAGACTAAGCTAAATTCAAATGAGCCTGAATTTCTGACTTCAGCCGATTGAGGATATGGCGCTGATCCAACTGGCTGAGGATTTGTTGCACTACGGTTTTCGGCCCAGCAGTTCCCCAGCCTGCGCCGTTGGCAAAGTAGGTTTTGGCTACTTGTCCCATCGTATAGGAGGCAAAGCCAGCAATCCCCGCTTGGGTCATGGCGACTGAGAGGTAAGGGCCAAAGGCAATGCCGCCACTCATGGGTGTAGCTAATCCCAACAGTCCCTTGAGGGAACTGAGTCCTAAGTTGACAGCAAATTCCCCTAAACTGATGCTGCCCATGGCGAGGGCGATTGTTTGTAATAGCTCCCTGGCGCCTGCTTCTGTGAGTTCAATGCCGTAGAGGCGCGAGAGTAGTTGAATCGTGGTCAAGTCAATGACGGCACTGCTGACCATATCGAGCACGGTAACAGGGTTGAGGGCGATCGCCAGCGCCTTGGCGACAGCTCCTTTCCAAATCAGTTGGTTGGCCTCCTGATCCCGCAGTTCCAGCTTGTAGCGGGCTAATTCTTCACTGACTTTATTGGCAAAAAGCATTGAGTTCAGGGCAATCAGGGCCTTCCCTTCGCGATTGAGCACCTCCAAGATCTTTTGCTTCAGGGGTTCCACTTGGGGAGCACCGACGGTCATTTTCACCTGTACTCGTCCTTGGCGATCGCGATTCACTTGGGGGACAAGGGGCGCTGCCGCTACCATGACAATCTCTTCGGGGGAGAGGAGTTCTTTGACGCGCTCATCGCGGATTTTGTTATAGATGGCCTCGCGATCCGCCTCTGGATACTGATCCACTTTGTTAAACACTAGAATCATCGGCTTGCCTGCCTGCCGCAACTCACTGAGGGCTTGGTACTCAAGACGGGTCAAATCCCCGGCAATGACAAAGAGAATCAAATCCGCTTGGGCTGCTACCTCCCGTGCCAGTTGCTCCCGTGCGGCGCCATTGACTTCGTCTAACCCCGGTGTATCAATGAGGCGGATGGGATTGCCACGCTGAGCTTCCGAAATTTGCCACAGGGCACTGGCTTCTTCTTGAGTGACGCCATGAATCGGCCCAGTCGCAAAGTAGGGTTCCCCTAGCAGCGCATTTAGTAGGGAGGACTTTCCCCGCCCCACCATACCAAAGACGGCAATTTGCACGACACCATAGTGGAGCTTGTCGAGCATTGCTTCGAGGTCAGCGATCGCGCGGGCGAGGGAGGCTTTTTCGCTGCCAGTCGCTTTGCACTCGAACAGGAGTTTTTCAAGGGCACTTTTGGCCGCTTCATAGCTGCGGGCGCTTTGATAATCATCAAGGTCATCAATCGTGCCTTGAAGTTCCTTCAGCAGAGAATTCGCTGGCGATCGCTCTATCACAGATGCAACACTGACGTTACAAAGATTCGCTTTTTATTCTAAGGGCAAGAACGGGACTGGTGCGATTTGAACGCACGACCTAGCGCTTAGGAGGCGCTCGCTCTATCCGACTGAGCTACAGCCCCAAAGAGATACCTTCTATCCTAGCGAGTTTTGATCGCCCCTAAGCTGCTGTCGCCACTGTTGCCCTCAGGGCATCAATTTCCTGAAACAAGCGCTCTAGGGGTGCATTGGGTTCTAAAAACGAGAAGAGATGCTTGTAGCGCAGCTTACCTTCCTGATCAATGAGAAACTGTGCGGGCAGTGGTGCCCCCAAGGCTTGACCCGTGCGGTATTTGCGAAAGACTTGGCAACTGGGGTCATAGAGCAGGGGCATCTTCAAGGCCATATCGTCCTTGACCTTTTGACTTTGCTGGGCATCGGTACTGGTGATCACAAGAACGGCTACTCCCTTGCCTTGGAATGTTTCATAGTGTTCATTCAAGGCCTTGAGATAGGGGTAGCACAGCGGACAGTATTGATGCTCCGTAAAGATACGAGTAAACACCAGTAGGAGCGGCTGCTCTTGCCACACCGTTGAGAAGCGCACGGGCACGGTTAGCCCTACGCCGGGTAGCTCCCAATCAGGAACCACTGCACCCCGCTGTAGTTGATTTTGGGGTGGCAGTGGCCACGCGTTCTGCCAAAACCGCTCATTAAAGAGGCCACTGAAGTTGGTGGAGGTAAAAAACGGTAATTGAACAGCCATGGCGCCCTCGCTGGTGGCTCAACATTTTCCTAGCGATCGACAGATCCCATAATCACATCGATACTGCCAAGGATAGCAACAATATCCGCCACTTTCATCCCCTTGAGCAACTGGGGCAGGACTTGCAGGTTATTGAAATCCGGTGGACGAATCTTCCAGCGCCAAGGGAAAACATTATCATCGCCAATCAGGTAAATCCCTAGCTCCCCTTTCCCCGATTCAACCCGCACATAGTGTTCGCCTTTGGGAATTTTGAAGGTGGGAGCCAGCTTCTTGCCGATGTATTGGTAGTCAAAGCCATTCCACTCCGACTTGGCACCCTCGAGCATCCGCTTGGCTTCGAGGTTTTCGTAGGGACCACCGGGCAAACCATCCAAGGCTTGGCGAATGATTTTCACCGATTCGCGCATTTCTTGAATACGGACAATGTAGCGGGCAAGGCAATCACCTTCTGTGGCCACAGGTACATCCCAGTCAAAGTCGTCATAGCACTCGTAGTGATCCACCTTGCGCAGATCCCACTTCACCCCAGAGGCACGGAGCATCGGCCCCGATAGCCCCCAGTTGATGGCATCCTCACGGCTAATTTTGCCCACCCCCTGTAAGCGACGCACAAAGATGGGGTTGTTGGTGATCAGGCGCTCGTACTCATCCACTTTGGGCAGGAAGTAATCGCAAAAGTCGCGGCACTTGGTTACCCAGCCATAGGTGAGGTCGGCGGCCACTCCCCCCATGCGGAAGTAGTTGTTGTTGATGAAGCGCATGCCTGTGGCAGCTTCAAAGAGATCGTAGATGTATTCCCGCTCACGGAAGATGTAGAAAAAGGGTGTCTGGGCACCGACATCCGCCAAGAAGGGGCCTAACCACAGCAGGTGATTGGCAATGCGGTTCAACTCCAGCATGATTACGCGGATATAGCTGGCGCGTTTGGGCACAGGAATACCAGCCAACTTTTCGGGAGCGTTGACGGTAACCGCTTCGTTAAACATCCCGGCGGCGTAGTCCCAACGACTCACGTAGGGGATGAACATAATGTTGGTGCGGTTTTCAGCAATTTTCTCCATGCCGCGATGGAGGTAGCCAATCACCGGCTCGCAGTCAATCACATCTTCGCCATCAAGGGTCACCATTAACCGCAAGACCCCGTGCATTGAGGGATGGTGCGGCCCCATGTTGATGACCATGGGTTCTGTGCGAGTCTCTATCGTGGGCATAGATGGCAGTTCCGCTAGAGGGTTGGACGCTTACTTTACAGCCCTTTTCTAAAATGTGGCATACATGAAGGGAGTGCAATTTCCTCCCATAGTGGCTTTCGCGGTTTTAAGCCTGTTCCATCTGTGAAAAGGGCTGTTCTTTTGATATGCTACACAGGTTTTCCCCGCTTGCCAATTCAAATTTGCTTATGGCTTAGATAACGGTGCCATCGGGGATCATGGCATTTTTGATAATCACCACCACCCCGCTGCGGATATAAAATCCTTGATCTTCACGGTTGGATTCTTCAACATGGTCTTTGTTGATGATTTTGACATCGTGGCCAATGGAGGCATTTTTATCGACAATTGCCCCGCGAATGACACTGTTGGCACCAATGCCGATGGGAATTTTATGTTGCAACAGGAGCTGGCTGCGCTGCGCCGAGTCTTGGTAGTAGTCGGCGCCCATCAGCAGGGAATGATCAATGACACAACCGGATTCTACGCGCGATCTCACCCCCAAAACGGAATGGTGAACTTGGCATTCCTTAAGAATGCAGCCCTCGCTAATGATTGACTCGGTGATCGTGCAACTGAGAATCTTACTGGGGGGTAAATAGCGGGGACGGGTGTAGATGGGGGCGTTTTCGTCGTAGAAGCTAAAGGGTGGTTGGGGTTGTTGGGTGAGGGCAAGGTTAGCCTCGTAGAAGGATCCAATCGTGCCAATATCTTCCCAGTAGCCATTAAAGACGTAGGTTTGGACAAGATGAGAACGGGTCGCAGCGGGAATGATTTCCTTGCCAAAGTCCGTGGCATCGGCCATCTGTTGCAGCAGATCAATCAGCACTTGCCGCTTAAAGACATAAATCCCCATTGAGGCAATGTAGGGTTTGCGATGGGCTTCCTCGGCACTAAGGCCATAGCGGGTTGTGTCCACGCGCATATCCCGTAGGGCATCACCGCTGGGTTTTTCGCGGAATTCAATAACTCGCCCTGTGCCATCTACCTTAATCAAGCCAAAGCCAGAGGCGGCTTTTTCATCGACGGGCAAGACGGAGAGGGTAATATCGGCGCCCGTTTCGCGATGGCGCTGCACAAAAAGGCGATAGTCCATGCGGTAGAGGTGATCTCCTGAAAGAATCAGGTATTCATCCACGTCCCAATCGGCTAACAGCCACAGGTATTGACGCACCGCATCGGCAGTGCCCTGAAACCAGTTGGGATTTTCTGGGGTTTGTTGCGCTGCTAACACTTCGACAAAGCCGCCCGTCAAGCCGGGGAAGGTATAGGTACGAGCAATATGACGGTTGAGGGAGGCCGAGTTGAATTGGGTAAGGACGTAAATGTTATTGATTTCGGAGTTGATGCAATTGCTCACAGGAATATCAATGAGGCGATATTTTCCAGCAAGGGGAACCGCAGGCTTGGCTCGACGCTTGGTCAAGGGATAGAGACGTGTGCCGGCACCGCCCCCAAGGATAATCGCCAAGACTCGTTTCATTGAAAACTCCATCTGAACGGCCACATCAACAGTGTACGCTGTGGTGGCACTTCTCTTTGCGAAGGGGACGCTTTTTGGTAAAGAAGCCGCGCAATGGCATGATAATGATACTTGGTCGTTGATCCCAAGCGGAGAGTAGCAGCATGGGATTTGTGGATATTGCGATCGCTGATTTGGCAGCGGACTACGGCGTCTCGGTCGAAACCGTCTGTGGGTTGTGCGATCGCTTGGGTATTCGCTATACCAGTCCGCAAACGCGCCTGCCCCTTGAAGATGCCAAAGCAATCATTTTGGCTTTGACGGACTCTGCTACACCGACCGATCAACGGGACACATCACCGCACTCGTAAGACCTGCTTATTGGGAGAACTATGTTAAGAAAATCCATTTGGCTTGCGGTCGCCCTTTGCCTCTGCCTCTGGCAACTGACCCTAGGTACAGCACTGGCCGCTGAACTGACCCCTGACGTCCTGACCGTTCCCCTCAACAGTGAAGGAAAAACCATTACCCTGACGGAAAAGCAATACTTTGAGGGTAAGCGTCTCTTCCAGTATGCTTGCGCCTCCTGCCATGTGGGGGGGATCACCAAAACCAACCCCAATTTGGATTTGCGCACTGAAACCCTGGCTTTGGCCACACCGCCACGGGATAACATCGAAAGCTTGGTGGACTATATGAAAAACCCCACCACCTACGATGGTGAGCAAGAAATTGCTGAGGTGCACCCCAGTCTGCGCAGTGCCGACATTTTTCCCAAAATGCGGAATTTGAACGAAAAAGATCTGGTGGCGATCGCCGGTCACATCCTCGTCGAACCCAAGATTCTTGGGGATAAATGGGGAGGCGGTAAAATTTACTACTAGTCACAACTCAAGAAGGATCTTCCCAACTCATGCACCAACCTCACTCTCGGCTTCGGCCTGTTGTCTGGCTCTGCAGTGGCCTACTGTTCTTGCTGCTGGGCTGGGCGATCGCCCCGGCAACGGCGCTGGCGGCCTCTGGGGTAGATAACTATGTGATCCAATACCTGAAGGTCACAGATACGGTGGAACTGCCCCTCAATGACAGCGGTGAGACCAAAACCTTTACAGCCGTGGACTTGACCCGTGGGAAACGGCTCTTTGAGGAAAACTGCAAAAACTGCCACGTTGGCGGCAGTACACTCCCCAATCCGTTGGTCTCCCTCTCCCTGAAGGATCTCAAGGGAGCCACCCCCCCACGGGATACAATTACCAGTCTGGTGGCCTTCCAGCGATCGCCGAGATCGTACGATGGCAGCGAAGAGAGTTATTCCTGCCGCCGCGTGAGTGAGGACTGGTTGACCACGGAACAGCTTGAGACCTTAGCTGCCTTTATTTTGCGAGCGGCAGCCGTGGCGCCCGGTTGGGGCGTAGAAAGCTTTCCGGACAGTGTCCCCTAGGTTGGGAACTTTGCTACACTGACCTTTGGTGAACCTTGCACCCCTTGATTTTTGGGGCTTTATCCATACCCTGACGCATTCCATGAAAGGAGAACTCCGTTGAAAAAGCTATTCATTTGTGTTTGCGCGATCGCGATCGCGCTGTTTGTCAACCTCACCCCTGCGGCCTTTGCGGCAGATTTAGCCAATGGTGCCAAAGTCTTTAGCGGCAACTGTGCAGCCTGTCACATGGGGGGTGGCAATGTGGTGATGGCCAACAAAACCCTGAAAAAAGAAGCCCTTGAGCAATTTGGCATGTACTCCGAGGATGCCATTATCTACCAAGTGCAGCACGGCAAAAATGCCATGCCCGCTTTTGCTGGTCGTCTCACCGATGAACAAATTCAAGATGTGGCTGCCTACGTGCTCGATCAAGCCGCCAAGGGTTGGGCAGGCTAAGATTGCCACCGTCTGAAAAAACGATTGATGAAGGGTGTAGGCGTAGGTGCTACATCCTTTTTTTATTCTGTGACTGCCCTCCAAGTCCTGCAAAGATAGATGTTGTGTTCTGCATCCCCTAGGGAATCCTCTCTAGAACCAGTGCAATTCATATAATGATGAAAGACTTGCTCCTACAAAAAGGCGGTACACTTGGGCTATGCCTGCTGCCCCATTGCCAGCAAATGAACCGGAACGGCAACGTGCCCTTGAGCAGTATCGAGTCTTAGATACGCCTCCGGAACCGATCTTTGATGAAATTACGAATTTAGCGGCAGCCATTTGCGAAACCCCCATTGCTTTGATTAGTCTCATCGATCGCCAGCGGCAGTGGTTTAAGTCCAAGGTGGGGCTAGATGCCTGTGAAACCCCACGCAATATTGCCTTTTGTGCCCATGTGATCCTTCAGCCAGAACTGGTGGTGGTACCGGATGCTCGGCTGGATCCCCGCTTTGCCGATAATCCCGTTGTTACAGGGCCGCCCTATATCCGCTTCTATGCGGGGATGCCCTTGATGACGCCCGATGGCTATGGCATTGGTACCCTCTGTGTGGTGGACTATAAGCCGCGTGAGCTAAACCCCGTTCAACAGCAAACCCTGCGCACCCTTGCTCGCCAAGTCATTAGTGAACTGGAAATCCGCCATCACTTAGAGGTCACCCAGCAACAACTGGCCTACATTCAGCAGATGAGCAGCCTCCAAGAGGCGGTCTTCAATAGTAGTAATCACGCCATCATTGCCACCCGTACCGATGGCATTATCACGCTGCTGAATCGAGCCGCTGAGGAATGGCTGGGATATCCTGCCTCAGAACTGGTGGGTAAAGCAACGCCAGAACGTTTCCATGATCCTCAAGAGGTGGAGCGCTATGCCCAGATCCTCAGTGCGCAATTGGGAGAACCCATTCCTGCGGGGTTTGAGACTCTCGTGGCTCGGGCGCGGCGGGGCTTGGCCGATGAGCAGGAGTGGACATTTATACGACGGGATGGCTCTCGCTTCCCTGTGTCCCTGTCAGTCACCCCGATTCATGATAGCCAAGAGCAACTGATTGGCTTTTTGGAGTTAGCGGTTGATATTACCGACAAGAAGCAAATTGAGGCAGAGCTGCGACTGCGGGAGCGAGCGATCATTGCCAGTACTAATGGCATTGTGATTACCGACTACCGCCAACCCGATAATCCAATTATCTATGTGAACCCCGCCTTTGAGCGGATGACGGGATACCGAGCAACGGAGGTGATTGGCAAAAATTGCCGCTTTTTGCAGGGGCGCGATCGCCATCAACCGGGGGCTGAAGCCATTCGTAATGCCATTAAAAAAGGCCAATCCTGCCGGGTGGTGCTGCGCAACTACCGCAAAAACGGCCAACCCTTCTGGAATGAACTGGCCATCTCCCCGATTTATAACGAGTTTGGCGAAATTACCCACTACATTGGCATTCAAAGTGATGTCACCGAACGGCAGCGGGCACAGCTGTTTTTACAGCAGCAGGTGAAGCGCACGCTCCTGCTCAATCGCATTACTGAGGAAATTCGCCAGCAAATTGAACGGGAACACATCTGTCGTACAGCAGTGCAGCAGGTGGGAGCAACCCTCAATGTCAGTCGTTGCCTCTTATTTGTCTATCAGGAGAATGCCCCTTCGCCGATGGAATTGGTGGCAGAGTATTGTGCGCCGGGGGTGTCTTCCGTCAAGGAATGCCCTCTCGATTTGAGCCAGATGCGGGGACCGTTTTTGGAATCGGTTTTTGCCTCCGATGAGGTGTTTAGCTGCGAGGATGTGGCAACAGACAGTCGTCTAACCTCACTTCATGAGTACTGCGAAGCCCTGAGTGTGAAATCTGCGGTGATTGTGCGCACGGCCTATCGCAATCAAGCGAATGGTTTGCTCATTTTGCACCAGTGCGATCGCCAGCGGCGGTGGACGGCGGCCATTAAAAGTTTGCTCAAGAGTGTGGCGGCACAGGTGGGGATTGGCCTTGCCCAAGTACAACTTTTGGAACAGGAAACCCGCCAACGTCAGCAACTGCAACAGCAAATGCAGCGGGCATTACTCTTGAATCAAATTACCGAACAGATTCGCCAGAGCCTCGATACGGAAAGGGTGTTTGAAACAACCGTCACCCAAATTGGTCAGGCCTTTGGGGTCAGTCGCTGTTTAATTCATCGCTACGAGCCGGGGCCACCGCCGCGTATTCCCGATGTGGCTGAATACCTGCAACCGGGCTACCCCTCAATGAGGGGGGTCAGTGTGCCCGTGGAAAACAACCCCCACGCCTTGGAGGTTATCAGGAGTGATGCCGCCGTTGTTTCCCACGATGTGACTCAAGAGCCCCTACTTGGCAGTGCCATTGAGCTGTGTCATCAATTTCAAATCCAGTCAATGCTGGCTATTCGCACCTCCTATAAAGGCGTACCCAATGGCATTATTGGCCTGCATCAGTGCGATCGCCAGCGGCAGTGGACTCCCGATGAGATTGAACTTCTGGAAGCAGTGGCCGCGCAAGTGGGGATTGCGATCGCCCAAGCGGAACTCCTGCGCCATGAACAGCAGCAGCGCCAATTATTGGCTCAGCAAAACCAAGAACTCGAACAAGCCCGCCTGCAAGCAGAACTGGCCAACCGAGCCAAGAGTGAGTTTTTGGCCACCATGAGCCATGAGATCCGCACCCCCATGAATGCGGTTTTGGGCTTTACGAATTTGCTCTTGGATACGCCCCTCAATGAGCAGCAGCGGGACTTTTTGCAAACTCTACACCAAGCCGGCGAGGCACTCCTGACAATTATTAACGACATTCTTGACTTCTCGAAAATTGAATCGGGCAAACTGGTGCTAGAGCAGCAGCCCTTTGATGTGCGTGAGTGCGTGGAGGATGTCCTGAGCCTATTGGCCAGCAAAGCCGAGGAGAAGGAGTTAGAGTTACTTTACACCTGTACCCCCGAAACCCCTGCCCAAGTTAAAGGGGACGTGACCCGGCTACGGCAGATCCTCGTTAACCTAGTGGGCAATGGCATTAAGTTTACCCACGAAGGCCAAGTCGTCGTCCATGTGAGCGCGGTCAAGCACGAGGGCAAGGATTTTCTCCAATTTCAAGTTCAGGATACGGGCATTGGCATTCCCAGCGATCGCTTGGATCGGCTCTTCAAGCCCTTTAGTCAAGTGGATGCCTCGACGACGCGCGAGTATGGCGGTACCGGCCTAGGCCTTGTGATCAGCAAACGCCTCTGTGAGTTGATGGGCGGCAATATGTCCGTTGAAAGTGTCGAGGGGCAGGGCACCACATTTACATTTACGATCCTCGCTGAAGGACAAAAACCCTATGTGCCGCCGACAATCCATGCTGCTTTGGCAGACAAGCGGGTTCTTGTAGTGGACGACAATGCCGCCAGCCGCGATAATCTCTGTACATTGCTGCAAAACTGGGGAATGGTTCCCGTCGGATATGGAGATCCGCAACTGGTGCTAGAAGCACCGCCCCAGTGGGATGTGGCAGTCATTGATTTGAATATGCCCGAGATGACTGGGCTTCAGTTAGCAGAGCGGTTGCAATCAGAGCCGCACTTCAATCAACAGCCGATTATTCTGCTCACACCCCTGAGTTGGCTGGAAACCGCTAGTCGCAAGGAGTTGATCACAGCCCACATCCCCAAACCCATTCGCCCTCTCACCCTACGGCAAACCCTAATTAAGACCCTTAGCAGTGAATCTGCAACTCAGCCTGCCCTGACAAAAACAGGCATTGATCCCAACTTGGGCAGTCGCTTTCCGCTGCGTATCCTCCTTGCCGAGGATAATGCTGTTAACCAAAAGGTGGCACTGCATATTCTCAAGCGGATGGGCTACCGTGCCGATGTGGCGGCCAATGGCCTCGAGGTGCTTGAAGCACTGCAACAGCGCCCCTACGATGTGGTGCTCATGGATGTGCAAATGCCAAAGATGGATGGCCTCGAGACCACCGAACGCATCTGTGCCCAATGGCCTCCCAGCCAGCGTCCTTGGATTATTGCCATGACGGCAAATGCCCTAGCTGGCGATCGCGAACGCTGCTTTGCGGCGGGGATGGATGACTACATCAGTAAACCGATTAAAATTGAAGCCCTTGCCGCGGCCCTCAACCGCTGTCGCTGCCTCAGTCCCAAGACCACCTATCCGCAACTGTGTGAGCAGATCAGCTTTGAGGGTGATCAGAATACAGCAGAGTCTATGACCTAGAGATACTTAGCCAAGAGCAGATGCAGTTTCTCCTTGGTGGCTGCGGGTACCTTGTCAAGGGGAGTGAGAATGGCATTCTTTAAGGCACGGTGGGCTTTAGAGGCTGGTGGATTGGCATGGAGGCGTTTGACGGTTTCACAGATAATGGCTTGGGCATTTTTGACATTGCGCTGCAGGTTGGTCACAATCATCTCCACAGTAACGGAGTCGTGTTCTGGGTGCCAGCAATCGTAGTCAGTCACCAGAGCCAAGGTTGCGTAGGCAATCTCCGCTTCGCGAGCTAATTTGGCCTCTGGTAGGTTGGTCATACCAATCACCGTTCCGCCCCAAGAGCGGTAGAGATTCGACTCCGCAAGTGTCGAGAAGGCAGGCCCTTCCATACACACATAGGTACCTTGGCGGTGCAGGGTGACATCGGGCAGGTTGAGATCGGCGATCGCATCCGCGAGAACGCCAGCAAGGGCAGGACACACCGGATCGGCA
The DNA here is from genome assembly GCF_031460975.1 of Thermosynechococcus sp. HY213. Classification (NCBI taxonomy): domain Bacteria; kingdom Bacillati; phylum Cyanobacteriota; class Cyanophyceae; order Acaryochloridales; family Thermosynechococcaceae; genus Thermosynechococcus; species Thermosynechococcus sp. HY213. The sequence continues at coordinate 14,052 of NZ_JAVKVB010000006.1, forward strand.
AAGCCAATGTGCGCCACAATGCCATCCCCAAAGAATGTGGAAATGCGGTTACGGGTACGGTCAATAAACTGATCGGGCACCACCATATCAAGGGGTTTCACCTGTTCCTGTAGGGAACCCACCGCAGACGCAGAAAGCAGGTACTCGACCCCAAGGGATTTGAAGCCATAGATGTTGGCACGAAAGGGAATCTCCGTCGGCAGTAGATGGTGATCGCGGCCATGACGTGCCAAAAAGACGACTGGAACCCCAGCAATCTTGCCGCAAATAAAGGCATCGGAAGGATCACCAAAGGGCGTAGTCAGACGTACCTCTTCGACATCGGTGAGGGCCTCCATCTTGTAGAGACCACTACCGCCAATAATGCCAATTTTTGCAGTCATGGAGATTCCTAAAACACCAATCGGCAATAGCTTAGCACTAGTTGCCCCAATTTTGATGGTTTAGAGGCTACCGAGGGGGTTGAACTGGTAGTTGGAGCCTTTAGGGCCATTGGGTCCCGGTGCTGCTTGCACCAGAGGAACTCGATCAAAGGTACCACTGGCGGTTTGCCCCTGAATTTGTACCCCTTGGCGGAGCAGTTGTTGGGTGCTGGCGCGATCGCCCCCTTGAACCATCGCTTGGGCAAGGGCTTGAGTTGCATCGTAGGCGGTTGTGGTGCGCCAACTAATTTGCCCCCGCCACGCTTGTGCGGCCTGCTGCGCAAAGGGATCATTGGGGTTAGTACTCCAAGGCACTGCTAGAATCATGCCATTGATGGCACTATCCCCCTTGATCAGTAAATCAGGGCTGTAGAGTTGATCACTACCAAACAACTGCAGGGGGGTAGTTTGGGTTTGATTGGCAATAGCAAGGGCAACGGCATCATTCACCCGGGCGCGACTCATGGCCAAAATGACCACATTGGCTCCCGCTTGCTGTGCTGTGGTCATTGCTGTATTGGCATTAAAGCCGGGGGCGGCCACATCCATCTGTTGCACCACTTGCGCACCAAACCGAGGCAGAGCAGCGACTAATTTAGTTTTCAGTTCATCACTGTAGGGACTATCGCTGTTGTAGAGAACAGCCACTTTGGCATTAGGGACTTTTTTCGCAGCGGCTTGGGCGAGGGTATTGGCGGCATTGTCAAGGTAGGTATTGAGGAGTTGTTGCCCCTTTTCACTCAAAGATAGGGTTTGCACTTGAACCGTGCCGTTGTCTTGGGGGATGACATTCGTGGTCAGGGGAGAAAGGGCCGCAATCCCCGCTTGCTCATAAACCTGTAGAGCGGCACGACTATTGGTGTCGGTGCCATGACCCAGTACCCCTTGGATTGAACTGTTGATCAAATCTTCGGCCAAACTGGTTACACCATTGGGGCTGTTTTCATTGACAATGGCGACTTCAAGGGCACGACTGGGGCCACTGGCATTAAAGCGCTCTTGGTACTGAGCGACCCCCCGCAGAATTTCCTTGGCAGTATCGGGGCTAGTACCAATGGGAACAACGGTGGCCATCGTCATCGGGTTGCCGGCTTGGCGGGCACGGGCATTGTTAAGATAAATGCGCGCCTCTGGATCATTGGGATCGAGGGTGACGAGTTCTTGATACTTGGCGATCGCCTGTGCCCAATCTCCCTGATCAAAGGCAAGGGCGGCTTCTTGCTTCAGGGCTGCTCGCTGCGGATTGGGTTCACTGATCAGGATGCGCTCCCCTTGGCTAATATAGGCTGTGTTGCGGGCAGTGGTTTTGCTCACCAAGTGGTTGCCACTGGTTGTCCCTCCTATCGGCAGTGGCGTAGTGCCGTTGCGGTTGGCAATAAAGATTCGATAGCCAAGGAAACCAATACCACCCGCGAGTAATAGAACCACCCCAAGGGCAGCAGCAACTAGCGGTAGTTTCCACTTTCCAGCCCCAGCAGCACTATTACCACTGGCAGGATTCATGGCCTCACGGGGTAGTCCACAGATGTCACAGTCGGGGCCAAAGTTTTCATAGGGGGGGTGGGCACCGCTGGCATTGGGGTAGGATTTACCGTTTTTAGGTACGCCATCGCACTTCCAAGAACCGGGAGATGGTGCCATGATGCCCCCCTTTCAAGTGAATTTGGATCAGTGTACTGTCCTAAGCACGGGCAAGAACAGGATTGTCGTCTTCGGCATCTTCGGTGTCGGCCTCTTCTTCAAGGACAATCGTCATGAAGCGGAGGATGTTTTCATTGAGGCGCATAGCGCGTTCTAGGGGGGCGATCGCCGTCCCAGCAGCGGTATAGGTCATCAGAATGTAGTAGCCCTCCCGCAGTTTCTTGATCGGGTAGGCAAACCGACGCTTGCCCCGATTTTGCACCTTAAGCTTTGTCGCACCCTGTTCTTCTAAAAAAGTGCGAAATTGGCTAATGGTTTGTTCCAGTTGTTCTTCGCCCACATCAGGACGAACAATATAGAGCGTTTCGTAGTTCCGTGTAATCATTGAGGTCAACTCCCTTTGGACAAATGGCCTTTTGACGGATGCAAAAAGCAAGGCTTTATAATTTTAGCACCGCAGTTTGCCATTCTTGGCAAGGAAAAAAGGGGACTAATTCACTATGGTGGAACGGTTTGTGCGGGTACAGACCACGGGGGGACAGATTCATTACGGCACACTGCAACTCAACCGCGAAGTGATGATTTGGGATGCGGCACCGTGGCTCCACGGCCAACCCACGAACCAAGTCCTCAGTCCCGATAGCTATCAACTCTTGGCTCCCTGCTCCCCCTCAAAAATTGTTGCTGTCGGACGCAACTATGTGAAGCACGCTGCCGAAATGGGCGATAGCGTGCCCCCTGAGCCATTAATTTTTCTAAAACCACCGACAACGGTTCAAGCCCCCGGCTGTCCCATTTGGTATCCGCCCCAAGTAAAGCGGGTGGACTATGAGGGGGAATTGGCGGTGGTCATTGGTCGTCGTACCCGTGCCTGCCCTGAAAATGAAGCTCTTGAGCATATTTGGGGTTACACGATCGCCAACGATGTCACGGCTCGGGATCTGCAGCAGCGGGAGCAGCAATGGACGCGGGCCAAGGGGTTTGACACCTTTTGCCCCCTAGGACCTTGGATTGTGCGAGAGGTTCCTAGCGATGCGCGGTTGCAAACCTTTATTAATGAGGCCGCGCAACCCGTCCAATCAGCAACGATTGATCAAATGGTTTTCTCACCCGCCAAGTTGGTGAGTTTCATTAGCTATGTGATGACACTGCTGCCGGGGGATGTGGTATTGACGGGGACACCCGCAGGAATTGGTGCATTACAGGTGGGCGATCGCGTGCGCGTCGAAATTGAAGGCATTGGCAGCCTCCTGTCGGTAGTCACAACACCGGAGACCCCTTGGACACCCCCCTTAGGTCGCGCCTATTAGGAATATCCCTCTTTAATGACTTTAGGCGGATGAAAAGACACATTGTCGGCTCCATTGATGCACCAGTGGACAGATATAGCTATTCCAATAAGGAATGAGATATCATCCAGCACAATACTTGCGAATCACTTCATCAATCGAACTGTTTGACCCTGCATACATCCGCGCTCGCTTCAACGCACTGAAGTCGTGCTCAATCACATTCAAATCAGGAGAGTATTTCGGTAAAAATAACACCTCGTGACCCGCC
>NZ_JAVKVB010000007.1:0-189689 GCF_031460975.1 Thermosynechococcus sp. HY213
CACCGATTCATCCAAAAGGGGCGATTCAGGCAGTGGTGAAAGCGGCGGGTCACGAGGTGTTATTTTTACCGAAATACTCTCCTGATTTGAATGTGATTGAGCACGACTTTAGTGCGCTGAAGCGAGCGCGGATGTATGCAGGGTCAAACAGTTCGATTGATGAGGTGATTCGCAAGTATTGTGCTGGATGATATCTCATTCCTTATTGGAATAGCTATACAACTTCAGTTGAATTTCATCAAAACCACCATTCAGTGACCTTCATAAACGCTCAGAACGCCGACTGTCCGAGTGGGGATACTGCAACAGACGAATGCCAGAGCAGCAGAAAGCGTGAAGCCAACGGTAGAAGCACTCGGAGACTGGGGATTTTGCTGATTCCACGCGGCGGGCAGCCGTCTACGAGCAGAGTTAGAGACCCTATTAAGTGAGGGATTTGCAGGGGTACTCGTCTCGGATGACTTCAGCGTGTATAACGGTGATGAGGTGAAAGGGCAACAGAAATGTCTGGCGCATCTGAGGCGAAGTTCAAAAGGTGGGCAAGCTCAAACAGGGGCATCGAATGGGCATTCGGCTTTATGGGTGAAGTGCAAGCAGCGATTGAGTAGTGGCTGCCGCAAGTTGGGCATGAGGCGGGTTTATTGTTGCGCTCTCTACTCCTGCTGTCGCAACCACGTCCACCAGCGATTCAGGGGGGCATAGAGCAAGGGTGCCCAAAGACTACTCATAATGGCTGAACTAAGCGCGACTTGCCGATGGTGCTGCCAAATCTCCTCGAGGGGAAAGCTACTGCCAAGGCTCATTTGCATTGCCATGACCGTTTGCTGAAGAATGGCCATTGCAAAGGTAATCAAAGCAACCGAAATAAAATCCTCAGAAACAAAGCGCTGCTTTTGCATCAGGGCGGTCAGCCCTCCCACCAAAGCTAAGCTGACTGCGTGGCTAGGATGAGCACTGACCAAGCCATCTTGAATCCAGCCAAGGGCAATACCCGCCAGTACCCCTTGCCACCACGATCGCTTGACACTCCACACCACCACCCAGATTAAAAACCAGTCGGGCACCAATAGATGCAGGTTGGGTAAGTGAATAAAGCTCAGCAGGGCACAGAGTCCCACAGAGCTAATAATAATCAACCAGTTGAGGCTAGTTCGGCGTAAACGTGTCTGTCGGTTCAGCATAGGGAATGACGGTGACCCACTCAAGGCGATCAATCGGTGCGCCCAGAATAACAGTGGCATGGGGGCGGGTGGGATCGCTCAGTTCTACCGATTGCACCTCACCAATGGGAATGCCCGCTGGATAGAGACTACTCAAGGCTGAGGTATAGAGGACATCCTTGGGCTGTACCTTCGGGTCTTTCTCTAAAAACTCGACAATCACCTGCTGGTTGAGTTGTCCCCGCAGAATCCCCATCTGCCGCGTCCGACCCACCACAACCCCCACTCGACTGGCGGGATCCGTGAGCAACATCACCCGACTGGTATTGGGGGTAATGCTGGTAATGCGCCCGACAAGGCCACCGTTGCCCACCACGACTGAACCGATGGTGAGACCCTGACGACTGCCTTCCCCCAAGAGGAGCGATCGCCACCACTGATCGGAACTGCGACCAATCACCGGCACAACGCGGCCATTGAAATTGGCCAGCATCGGTGCATTCAGCATTTGCCGCAACCGCTGGTTTTCCGCTTGGACGGCGGCCAGTTGCTGCTCCAGTTGCCACGTACGGGCTTGAATCAAGGCTTGCTGATCGTCCACTGTGCCTTGAAAGGGCAAACTAAGAAGGCGGTACAGTTCACGAATCGCTGCCCCATTGGTCTCACGCAAAATCCAAGCACTTGTGAGTACCAAAGCAACAAGGACTAAGCCACCTGCATATCGTCCCCACCAGCGCAGCAGAAAAGCCATAGCTGCTGATCCTTAACCAATCACTGCCGATTGTGTGGAAAAGACACGAGCGAGGTCTTTGAAGTTTTCCAGTACCCGACCGGTACCCATGACCACACACCGCAGGGGATCCGCTGCTACATGAACGACAATGCCCGTTTCATGGCTAATCAGAGTATCGAGACCCCGTAGCAGAGCACCGCCGCCAGCCAGCATAATCCCGCGATCCACAATGTCTGCGGCTAGTTCTGGGGGCGTCCGCTCAAGGGTACGCTTGATGGCTTCAATAATCGCCGAGAGGGGCTCGGCCATGCTTTCGCGAATTTCTTCTGCTTTGACCGTAACTGTGCGTGGTAGGCCAGAGAGTTGGTGCAGTCCGCGCACTTCCATGGCTTCGGAGTCATAGCTGTCATTGGGGTAGGCAGAGCCAATGCGAATCTTGATCTCCTCAGCCGTGCGTTCACCAATAATCAGGTTGTGTACTTTTTTCAAATACTGGACGATCGCCTCAGAAATTTCATCGCCAGCAACGCGGACGGATTCACTCAAAACGGTGCCCTGCAAACTGAGAACCGCCACTTCAGTCGTGCCACCACCAATGTCCACAATCATGTTGCCCGTCGGTTCTTCCACGGGTAAACCCGCACCAAAGGCGGCGGCAACGGGTTCATCAATCAAATACACTTCCCGCGCCCCAGCACCCCGCGCAGCATCCTCAATGGCACGGCGTTCGACACCGGTCACGCCACTAGGAATCCCAATCACCACACGGGGGGCAAACAAATTCTTACCGCCGTGCACTTGGCGCATAAAGTGCTTGAGCATCAGTTCCGCACGTTCAAAATCCGCAATCACACCATCCCGCAGAGGACGCACGGCCACCACATTGCCCGGTGTCCGCCCCAGCATTCGCTTTGCCTCAACGCCAACGGCAAGGGGTTGTTTGGTATTTTGGTCAATAGCAACAACAGAGGGTTCCTCTAAAACCACCCCCCGCCCAGACACATAAACTAGGGTGTTGGCTGTGCCCAAGTCAATGCCGATGTCTCGTGATAGCCGACTAAATACTCCCACGATGGTGTACCCCTTCTTTGAATCCTGTTGGTTGTAACAGTGCTGTTACCAAAAAACGTGATGGCAAGATTGTATTACGTTTTGTTTGGAAAATCTCGGTGGGTTCTCCCTCGGTCGAGATTGTTTGATAAAGGGATAACTCCTCATTATCTTGGCTCATGATTTCTTGACTCATGACCCACCGCAGGCTATTGATTGACAGCATCCTCTTCGTCAGGGTCACTCAAGGCCATGCCATTGGCTTCGCGCCGCAGGGTTTGCCGCTGCTGCTGCGTGACTTCGATACCGACGGCGATCGCTTCCTTGAGCCGTTCTAAGGTGGCTTGCCAGCGTTCTTGGGTGGTTTCTGAGAGGCGATCGCGATGTTGCTCAAAACTCGCAGTAATGTCTTCGAGCAGTTCGGGCAGGGCATCAGCGGATTTGCGCAGGAGTTGTCGGGTTTCCTTGCCAGAGCGGGGAGCCATCAACAGCCCCACGACTGTCCCGATCGCGCTCCCTAGGAGCAGTCCCCCCCAAAAAGCACCACCGCCACCCTGTTGCTGACTCATCGCTTTCTCCTTTGCAGGCGGATACCATGTCGCCCTATCCAGCTTATCAAGGTTAAAAACAGACGAACATTGCGCTGTTGCCGCCGCCATTTGGGCAATTGCGATCGCAAGCCCGACACCCCCCGCTGGCCAATGATAATCACCTCAGGGGCACCGCCTAAGACCCCGTGGGTACTCCGCTCCGCATCTAGTAGCGCACGGGACACCCCCCGCAGAATCTGGCGCAGCTTGACCAACTGCCATGCCAACCACAGGGCAATTAGCGCAATCAGGCAATTGCAGCCAATCACAATCCAGACCATTCGTGGCATAGGGGGCATCGAAGTTTACGATTGTTGGTTTATCTTTTCATAGATTGCCATAGTGGAGGGCGATGTGCGGGTGAGGTCGTTAATTCGATTTCCTTCAGCGCGATCGCCCCTCGCTAGCACCCAGTTGCCACTGCTGCATCCAAGACCGCCACATACTTAATAAGAATAGGGTTGTACTCCCTAGTTTACTGTGGAGATTGGAGAGCGGGGTTGCTGGCTGGAATTGCAAATTATGGTTAAATCACTCCCAAAACGAAAGCAGCGGCGAGGCATACGGCCTTGGCTGGTGTCGCTGTTGTTGGCGGCACTGATGGTTGGCGGTGGGCTGTTCAGTTGGTACCATTGGCGATCGCCTTCGCCCCTTTACACGCTGACTGTTGAAGCGCCGCCCCAAAGTCCGCAAGAGTTAAAGCAATGGGCAGAGTCTGCGGATCCCCTCAAGCGCGATCGCGCCCGCTATCTTTTGGCCGTAGAAAGCCTGAGTCAACAGCAACCCCAAGCTGCCCTGCAGTGGCTCCAAGATCTTGAGCAGACTTACCGTCCCATGGCCGCACCCATTCTCCTGCTGCGAGCGGAGGCCTATCGGCAACGGGGAGATAACCGCAAGGCGAAGGAAACGTGGGAACAGTTGCTACGGGAGTATGGCAGTGAACCTGAAGCGGCAGTGGCACTCCTGAGCCTCAATCAACCGCAAAAGGCGATCGAACGCTTTCCACAGCATCCTGCCGTCGTCAACTATGTGGCGCAACAGTTAGAGAAAAATCCCGATCAAGTGCCCTACCTGAAGCTGGTGGCACGCCACGGCCTCTTTCTTAAGGCATACGGCACCTACCTTGAAATTTTGCGGCAGCGCTACGCCGATCAACTGACGCCCGCCGATTGGGAAGCGATCGCCTTTGGCTATTGGGAGAAAATGCAGTATGCTCGGGCAGCAGCGGCCTATGCCAAGGCACCACCAACCCCCTTGAATCTCTATCGGGTGGGCCGGGGACGCCAATTGAGTGAGGACACCTCTGGGGCGATCGCCGCCTATCAAGCCCTGATCAACCGCTTTCCCCAAAGTTCCGAAGCAGCCCTTGCCCAACTGCGCCTTGCCCGTTTAGTCAAAACACCGGCGGAGCGTCTCCCTTTGCTGGCCAAGTGTCTTCAGTTAGCGAGGCAAAATCAAGCACCCGCGATCGCTGCCGATGCCCTTCTGGCACAGTACCAAGCTCATCAGGAACTAGGCAACACCAAGGGGGCACAACAAAGCCAACAACAACTCTTCAAGACCTATCCCCAAAGCAGCGCCGCAGCGGAACTGCGCTGGCAACTGGCCCAAGGGGCTGCCCAAAAACGGCAGTGGTCTCAGGCACAACAGTGGGTTAGCGAAATTCTCAAATTGAACCCTGAGAGTGAGCTGGCACCGCGAGCCGCCTTTTGGCAAGGAAAATGGCAAGGGGAAGCAGGACAACCCCAAGGGCAACGCCAAACTTGGCAACTGGTCATAGAGCGCTATCCCCACACCTACTATGCTTGGCGAGCCGCCAGTCTGCTCAAGAAACCCGTGGGCACCTTTACAACCCTGCGACAACAGCGACCCTCAGTGGCGAGCGATCGCAAGCCCCTCCTTCCCTTGGCCACGGGGAGTGCCACCCTACGCGAACTGTACCTGCTGCGGCAATTTCAGGAGGCTTGGCAGCGCTGGCAGTGGGAATTCCACAATCGGGTGACACCGACAGCGGCAGAACAACTCACTGATGGCCTGATTCGCCTTGGCGTTGGGGAATACCTCGATGGCATCTTTATGCTGCAAAACTTGTTTACGCGCTCAGCCAGTGAACCGGAGGTGGCAACGTTCTTTGCGCCCATTCGCCGCGATGTCCGCTTCTGGTATGCCCTTTACCCCCTGCCCTACTGGGAATTAGTGGAAAAGTGGTCCCTAGCTCGCAACTTAAATCCTCTATTGGTGATGGCCTTGATTCGCCAAGAATCTCGCTTTGAAAAGCAGATCCGCTCAGTGGTGGGGGCAACGGGGTTGATGCAGTTGATGCCAGAGACGGCTGCTTGGATTGCCGAAAAGTTGAACCTAGAGAGCTATTCCCTTGTGGATCCAGAGGACAATATCCGCTTGGGCACATGGTACGTTGACTACACCCACAATCAGTACAATCAAAACACGCTCTTAGCCTTGGCCAGTTACAATGCCGGGCCGGGAAATGTCAATCAGTGGTTGCAGCGTTTTGATATGACCGATAGCGATCGCTTTGTGGAATCGATTCCCTTTCCTGAGACCTATGGCTATGTCAAGAGTGTCTTGGAGAACTACTGGAACTACTGGCAACTGTATGCCCAGCCCTAGGAAAAATCGTCTATTCTCATAAAAAGGCACGGGACTGCGTCATGGATCAAGATATTCCTGTTGCGGAGCGGCTACAACCAATCACTCAGGGCAAAGTAGAACCTCGGCGAGGGGGGTGGGCGATCGCCAGCACCCTTGTCCTTGTGGGCCTAATGGGCGTGGGAGCTGTGTGGTTCCTCAATCGTCCCACGGAATCGCCAACGGCTACGGAAACGGAGCCAACGCTAACGCCAACAGAAAATCTGCTGGGACATCTGCCCTATGAAGAGGCGCCCCTCTCAGAACTTGAACCGGTGAGTGCCGATGGCCAAATTAAATTACGGCGAGCCGCAGCAGAACGGTTCCGGGCGATGGTCGCCGCTGCGCAGCAGGAGGGGGTGGTGTTGATGCCCCTCTCTGGATTTCGCTCCAAACAGGATCAGGACTATCTTTTTTTTGAGGTCAAGGAGCAACGGGCACAACGGGCAAGTGAGCGGGCATTGGTGAGTGCGCCCCCCGGCTATAGCGAACACCATACGGGCTATGCCATTGATATTGGCGATGGCGCCCGACCAGACACCCATCTCAAGGAGACTTTTGAGGACACCCCCGCCTTTCGCTGGCTGGAAAAAAATGCAGCGCGTTTTAGCTTTGAACTGTCCTTTCCCCGTCATAACCCGCAGGGGGTGAGTTATGAGCCTTGGCACTGGCGATTCGTTGGCGATCGCCACAGTTTGCAAACCTTCTACAGAGCACGACAACTCACACCGAGGGATCAGCCATGAGGGGATTTGCCCATCGCGCGGTTTTAGTGACAGGCGGCACAGGCGGACTCGGTCAAGGGGTAGTGCCGGTTCTCCTCAGTCAAGGCTATACGCTGACGGTGCCCTACATTGATGCGGCTGCCCGAGACGCCCTCGAAAAGCAATTGGCGGCAGCGGAGTTGGCCAACGTGCGGTTTGTGGCAGCGGATTTGAACAATGAAAGTGAAGTGGCCGCTCTCGTGGAGCGCATGCCGCAATTGGATGCCGTGGTTCACCTTGTCGGTGGCTTTAGCATGGGCGCAACGGCACAATTTGCCCTCAGTGATTGGCAGCAGAGTTTTCGCCTCAATGTCGAGACCACCTTCTTGGTTTGTAAGCACGCCCTCAAACGTATGCAGACTCAGCAATATGGGCGCATTGTCACCATTGGCTCACGGGGTGCCGTTGAACCAGCGGCTGAACTGGCTGCCTATTGTGCTGCTAAAGCCGCAGTCGTGGCCTTCACGCGGGCGATCGCTGCCGAAACCAAAGGCAAAAACATTACCGCCAATGTCATCCTTCCCAGCATTATCGATACCCCTGCCAATCGGGCAGCGATGGGCGAAGCGCAAGCGGTCAATTGGGTGAGTCCTCGGGCGATCGGTGACCTGATTGCCTATCTCATTTCCGAGGGAGCGGCTGCGATCAGTGGTGCCGTGATTCCCATCTATGGCAATGCCTAGAGCGAGTTGCCATGTTCTTTATCATTTTGCTCATTCTTCTTTGTACGGTCACCCATCTCTTTACGGAGGTGCTAGTTTTAACTCCCCTAGAGGTGTTGCGCTCCATTCATATTCCTGCAATTGTCCTTTGGGGCGGCCTGATCCTACTCTTGGCATGGATCATGGGCGATTAGCGCCCGACACCTGAACGACCGTTTGGCTAAATTCGGCAATTTGGGCAGCCGCCACTTCTAAACAGGGGCGATCGCGCACGAGGGCAAAGCGCACATACCCCTCTCCCCCTTGACCAAAGCCAGAGCCTGGAGCGGCGGCAATCCCTGTTGCCTTAACAAGGGCTTGGCAAAATCCCAGGGAATCCCGCTGCCAAGGGTCAGGGAGTTTTGCCCACACGTACATTGTCGCTGGCGGGAGGGGCACCGGCCAGCCATGGTCGCAAAGCGCTTGGACAAAGGTATCACGCCGCTGGCGAAAGATCTGCCGCGTTTGCTGGACACAGGTTTGATCTCCCGTGAGGGCGGCAATCGCACCCCGCAGGATGCCAGCGTATTGGTTAAAATCAATCACCGATTTAATTTGGCGCAGGGCAGCAATAATGTCGGCACGGCCAATGGCAAAGCCAATGCGAAACCCACCCATGTTGTAGGACTTAGACAGGCTATAGAATTCAATGCCCACTTGGCGATCGCGATCCACTTCAAAGATCGAGGGTGCCCGCTCCGCATCAAAGACGAGATCAATGTAGGGAAAATCATGCACCAGTAAAATCCCGTGGCGATCGCAAAACTCAACTGCTGTCTTGAAAAAGTCCAAGGGCGCAACCGCCGTGGTGGGATTGTGGGGATAGCTGAGAATGAGAAGTTTGGCCTGCTCTCGCACCGGCAACGGAATGGCCTCTAAATCCGGCAAAAAGTGATTTTCTGCCCGCAAGCGCAAGGGATACAGTTGTCCCCCCGCAAGATACACCCCCCCCGCATGGGAGGGATACCCCGGATCAAGCACTAGCGCATACTCTTGGGGATTCATCACTGCAAGGGGCAAGTGCGCCGTCCCCTCCTGTGAACCAATCAGCGTCAGCACTTCCCGCTCGGGATCTACCCTGAGGCCAAAGCGGCGTTCAAACCAAGTGGCCACTGCCTGTCGAAAGGCCGCTGTACTGGCAAAGAGTTGATAGCCGTAGGTACTGGCATCACGCACGGAAGCTTCAATGGCTGCAAGAATATGATCCGCTACCGGTAGATCTGCAGACCCCAAGGAGAGATCAACAATTGGCTGTCCCGTGGCCGCCACCGCCGCCTTCGCCCGATCCATGGCGTCAAAGACATTGCCTTGGAAATACCGCAGGCGATCGGCCAGCTTCATGCTGCCACCTCCACCTCACTGGAGAGCAAGGCCTCGACAAATTCAAAACTGGAAAAGGGGCGCAGATCCTTAATGCCCTCGCCCGCACCAATGAAGCGAATCGGTAGTCCCAATTCCTGCACTACCGCCAAGGCCACTCCCCCTTTGGCCGTCCCGTCCAGCTTGGTTAAGATCACGCCAGTGAGTTGCGCCGCTTCTGCAAACACCTGTGCTTGGCGCAAGCCATTTTGGCCGAGGGTGGCATCGAGAACCAGTAGCGATTCAATTTGAGCATCACCCGCTTTTTTATCAATGATGCGACGGATTTTCTTGAGTTCCTCCATCAGGTTGGCCTTGTTTTGCAAGCGGCCAGCGGTATCCACTAGCAGCAATTCTGTGCCTCGGGCTTGGGCAGCGCCAATGGCATCAAAGACCACAGCAGCAGGATCGGTATTTTTGCCGGGGTTGGCAATCACCTCGACATCGGAGCGCTGTCCCCAAATTTTCACCTGCTCCGTGGCGGCTGCCCGAAAGGTATCTGCCGCTGCAATCAGACAGCGATAGCCTGACTGGGTGGCAATGTGGGCCAGTTTACCAATGGTGGTGGTTTTACCAACGCCGTTGACACCGGCAATCAACCAGATATTCAGCGTGCCTTTTTTCGGAGCAAAGTCGCGGCGGTAGCCGGCTTCAAAGGGGCGATCGAGAATGTCCCGCAGAATTTCCTTCAGGTAGGCGATCGCCTGATCGGCAGGGAGTGTTTCTTGGCGAATTTTTGTTTGCAGCGCCGCAATAATCTGATCCGTGGCCTTGACCCCCACATCCGACTGCAACAGCAGCATCTCAATTTCTTCGACGGCATCCCGACTTAAGGGGCCTTGGCCGACGATCGCCCGCAGTTGATGTACTAGGCCACGACGGGTTTTGCCCAGACCTTGGCGCAGACGTTGCAACCAAGTAATTTCCTCAATATCCACCTCCTCTGGGCGCCGGCCTTGGGCGGCAAGCACCTCCGCCGACCACAAAAAGCCCTCATCAAGGACAAGGGAGGAGTCTGGTTCTACCGACTCAGCTTCCACAACGGGCTGGACAGGGGCAGGTTCAGCAACAGCGGTCTCTTCAGACTCGATAGAGACGGGAACGGGGGCATCATCGGCAGGCGGTGTTTCTTGAGTTTCTTCAGCGGTTTCAATGGTTTCAATCGTCGCGGCACTCTCCGATTGCTGTCGCGCTTGAATCGACTGGAGTGCCGTTTTTGCCCAGTTGAGGATGCCGGGGGAAGCAGTGGATTCAGTTGTAGATTGCGGGGATTCTGCGGATGGCGCTGCCGTTGGGGTTTCTGCAGGGGGCGATGGCTCCTCACCACTGCCACCAAACTTGCGTCGAAACCAATTAAAAACCATGGCCTATCCTCTGTGCGACTGAACTTGCCTATTTCCCAGAATAGCCTTGATTTTCGTGTAAAAAGGCTTGCAGGCGATCGCCCACCGTGCGACTCAAAGCTGGATGACACACCACTAGGGGCGGCCAATGCTGCACATCGGCGCGATTGTAGCGGGGCAACTCACCATTGGCATAGGTAAAGGCTCCCCCCGCCTCCTGCATGATCAAATCCGGTGCCGCTAAATCCCAGTCCTTCGGGGCACTGCGCCCTGTGAGATTGACGTACAGATCTGCATCCCCTTGGCAAATACTCGCCGTTTTACAGCCCATACTCCCCATCGGAATTTGCTGTACGCATCCTAGGGTTCTTAAAAAGGCCTGTAGGCGCTCTCCGCCGTGGCTCCGACTCATCACCACCCGCAACGACTGCCCCTCAGTGGGGGGTTGTACCCGCAGTCGCGTCGTACCTTGGCGCGTCTCTCGATAGGCACCTGCGCCGGCAATGGCAGTGTAGATCACCTCCTGCTCTGGCCAGACGACAGCGGCTAAACAAGGGCGATGTTCATGGACAAGGGCAACGTGAATCGCATACTCCCCCGTTTGCTGCAAAAAGTCGTAGGTGCCATCGAGGGGGTCAATGATCCACTGGTAGGGCTGGGGCAAGGGCTGCCCTGGGGTGTAGGTCTCTTCGGTTAAATAACCAAACTGCGTCGGCGGAAAATGAGCTTGGAGGGCGTGGCGCAAAAAGCAATCAACCGTTTCATCGGCAAGGGTGACAGGATCACCGCCTTTGTCCTGCACCGTTAGATCCTGCACCTGACGGTAAAACTGGCGCAGTTGCTCAAGGGCTTGCCAAAGAAGCGGGCGCAGGGTGGCAAGGGTATTCTCAAGATCAAGGGCGGGGGACATCTAGGCTGCCTCAAGGGAAAGACCACGGGGAATCGCGGCAATTAGCGTGCGAGTATAGTCGTGCTGTGGCTGTTGGTAAACGGTTTCCGCGTCACCCATTTCCACAATTTCGCCATTGTACATAACCATGAGGCGATCGCTCATGAATTTCACCACACTGAGATCGTGGGAAATGAAGAGGTAGGTCAGTTGAAACTCCCGCTGGAGTTCTTTGAGCAAATTCAGGACTTGCGCCTGCACCGACACATCCAAGGCCGACACTGACTCATCACAAACGACAAACTCAGGATTCAAGGCCAAGGCACGGGCAATACAAATTCGCTGCCGCTGCCCCCCGGAAAATTCATGGGGATAGCGATTCTGGGCTTGGGGGTCAATGCCCACCCGTTCAAGGAGATAGGCCACCCGCTCTTGGTGTTGCCGTCGCGACTGATGACGGCGGTGAATCCGCAGGGGTTCTGCCACCAACTCGCCAATGGTCATGCGGGGATCTAGGGAACTATAGGGGTCTTGGAAAATGAGTTGCATCCGTTGCCGCAGGGGACGCAATTGGCGAGGCGATAAATGGCTGATGTCGCGATCGCCAAAGATAATTTTTCCCTGTGCGGGTTCTAGGAGGCGCAAGAGGGTCCGTCCCAGTGTTGTTTTGCCACAGCCCGATTCCCCCACCAAGCCAAGGGTCTCCCCGGCGCGAATCGTAAACGAGACATCCCTGACGGCAGTGACAAAGCGCTGCTTGCCCGCCACGGGATACTTGACCCAGAGATGTTCAACCCGCACCAAGGGGGGTTGGCTCGCCAAATGCGCCAAGCGTTCCTGCTGCTGCGCTGCGGAAATCACTTCTAATCGCGGGGGCGTGGCCGCTAGAAAATCCGCCACTGTTGGCAGAATCGCCAGACGCTGATCCAAGCGGGGACGACAAGCCAGTAGCCCCTTGGTATACGGATGTTGGGGGTGACGAAAGACCTGCTGAACTGTCCCCGATTCAACAATTTGCCCTTGGTACATGACAACGACCTGATCCGCCAATTCCGCAATCAGATTCAAATCATGGCTGACAAAAATCAATGAGAGAGGGTACTGCTGCTGCAACTCCCGCAACAGCCGTAGGATCGCCGCTTGGACAGTGACATCGAGGGCAGTGGTGGGTTCATCGGCAATTAAAAGCGCTGGCGAAGCGGCCATGGCCATGGCAATCATGACCCGCTGAATTTGTCCCCCAGAGAGTTGGTGCGGATAGCGACGGAGAAACCGCTTTTTCTCCTCCAGGGGGGCTGCCGCTTTGAGAAGATGCACCTGCTCAAGGAGAGCGATCGCCCGCTGTTGACATTGCCCTTGGGGCAGTCGTTGCTGCGGATCAATGGCCTCTGCCAGTTGAAAGCCAATGGAATAGACCGGATTGAGAGAACTCATCGGTTCTTGGAAGACCATACTGATTTGGCGACCCCGAATCTGTTGCATTTGGCGGGGGGGGCAGCGCAGCAAGTCAATGGCCTCCCCCTCTGGCTCTGGCTGAAACCACGCTTCGCCGTGGCTGATCTGTCCCGGCGGCAGGAGTAACTGCAAAAGTGCCAAACAGGTCACCGACTTCCCTGACCCCGACTCACCCACAATGCCAAGGGTCTGACCCCGCTCCAAGCGAAAGGAAATGCCATCCACTGCCCGTAGGGTTTGATCGGCTTGGCGAAAGTCAACGGTAAGTGCTTCCACACGCAAAAGGGGTGATGACATCACAGGGCAAACCAACTCGGAATAATCCTAGAATAGAGGCGATTCTGACACTTAGGCATGGAGTTGATCTTTTTTGGGGTTGGCCTGCTGTTGGGGCTAATGGTCTGGTTCTGGCAGTGGCAGCAAGTGCGACACGCTTTGGAGACGCTCCTTGAGCAGTACGCGGCTCGCCCCTTCAAATCCTCACCGTGGCAACGCTTGCGAACCCTACTCAGCCAACAGCTTCAGGAACAAGAACGCTGCCGTCAGAAAATGCTGCGCTGTCAAACGCTCCTTGAATATGCCCCCATTGCCTATTTGGAGGTGGATGAGGCCAATTGCGTGGTCTGCTGTAACGAAGCGGCGCGATCGCTCCTTGGTTTGGTGCATCCCGAAGGCCGCCTTGTTTTGGAACTGGTGCGCTCCTATGAATTGGACTGTCTCATCCAAGAGGTGCGCCAAGAGGAAACGATGCGGGAGCAGGAATGGCTCTATGCCTACCTCACACCGACGGGGCAAACCAAGCGCAAACCCCTGCGGGCACGGGGACTCTGCCTTGGCGAGGGGCATGTGGGTGTATTTATTGAGGACTGCGAAGAGGTGGTGCGGCTGCGGGATGAGCGCGATCGCTGGGCAGCGGATGTCGCCCATGAACTGAAAACCCCCTTGACCTCCCTGCGCTTGGTGACTGAAACCCTACAACAACGGGTGCCGGAGTCCTTACGGGATTGGGTCGATCGCCTCCTTGAGGAAATTATTCGCCTCAGCCTCCTTGTTCAAGAACTCCTAGAGTTAAACCGCCTGAGTCACACTCCCGCCGATAGCCTTGAGCGGCATCCCCTTGACCTTGTCCAACTCATTGATACTGCGTGGCAATCCCTCGCCCCCCTCGCTGCGGCTAAAAACATTCACCACGAGTACACAGGCCCAGAGCAATTTTCCTACTGCGGCAATGAATCGCAACTGTTTCGGCTCCTGGTCAATCTTTACGACAACGCCATTAAATACGGCCCTGTGGGTGGTCAAGTGCTGACGCGGCTGCTGAGCGATCGCGAGGGGGGCTATCTGTGTCTCGAAGTCATTGATACGGGCAGTGGCTTTCCCCCCAAGGACTTACCCTATGTGTTTGAACGCTTTTATCGGGCACAGGCACGGCGGCATCGCTTTGTGATTCCTACGGATAGTGAAGGACGGATGCCCCCCGTCGGTAGTGGTAGTGGCCTAGGATTAGCCATTGCTCGCCAAATTGTTGAATGCCATGGCGGCTATATGCAGGCGGCGAATCATCCCGACTATGGCGGCGCATGGCTGCGTATTTATCTGCCTCTGACTTCGCTATAGTTCCTTGGCGACCCAGCGATCGCGCCCAAGGGTCTTCGCCTCGTAGAGACACTGATCCGCCAGATGCAACAACATGGCTGGCTCATGCTCTGGAGTGGGCAGCGTCGTTGCAATCCCAAAGCTGGCCGTTAGCTTTGGCCCAACGGTACTTTTAGCATGGGTGATATTAGCCTCCGCCAGCGCTGCCTGAATCTTCTCAACAATATGGATAGCTCCCCTTTGGTCGGTACTGGGCAGCAAGAGGGCAAACTCTTCCCCACCAAAGCGCGCGGCCAAATCCCCTGCCCGCTGCAGATGGCTTTCTAAAATTTCTGCTACCTGCTTGAGAATTTGATCGCCCTGCAAATGGCCGTAGTGATCGTTGTAGGCTTTGAAGCAATCAATATCCAGCATCACTAAACTTAACGGTTGTTGCTCCCGTTGACAGCGCCGCCATTCCTTTGCAAAGAGTTCATCAAAGCAGCGGCGATTGCCAATATCCGTTAGACTGTCAATGTACACCATCTGCTGCAGATTGGCATTGGCGGCTTCCAATGCGGCATACATCTCCGCCTGCTGCAGTGCCACTGTTAGGGGTTCAGCAATCCGTTGCAGTAGGAACAACTCCTCCCGCTGCCAGAGGCGAGGGCCACGACACTGGTGGGCAATTAGGAGTCCCCACAGGTTATGCCCTTGCAGCAGGGGCACTACTAGATTCGCCTGAACTTGCAAGCTACTTAGGAGCTCACGATAGCAATCCTGTAATTGCGCTTGATTGACATCGCTAATGGTCACAGTGCGCCCTTCCAGAAACCGCTGCGCTGTCTCTTTACTAAAACAGGGATCGTGAATCACTTGACCTAGGATTGAATACTGCGGCGAGGTGGTGGCTTCCACTTCCACAACGCCACTGCCATCGGCTAAAAAGCGGTAAATCAGTACGCGATCGCTCAGAAGCAGTTGTTGAATACTGGTGACTGCCCGCTGCAAAATGTCCTCTAAGCGAATCGACTGGCGAATGTCCTGAATGATTGTGCTGACAATCATTTCCCGCTCTAGGGCAGTTTTTAGCCGCTCTTCTGTGCGCTGTTGCTCCGACACATCTAACAGCACCCCATGGAGCATGTGACTCTGGGGATCTAGCTGCCCGCGATCGCTCAACCAGCGGAAACAACCATCGCGGTGTTGAATGCGATAGGTGGTACTGTAGGCACGCTGCTGCCGAATTGCCTGTTCAATATCCCGTTCCGCCAAGGCCAAATCCGGCGCTGGGATAATCTGGCGCAGATCCGGTAAATCTTGGGGAAAGTAACCCGTGAGGTGATAAATCTGATCGCTAACATAGCTAAACCGCCACAGGCGATCGCGATCGCGCCGATAGATCGCAACGGGCAAATGACTAATCAGAGTGTTATAGCGCTGTTCGCTCTCCGTAATCGCCACCGTAATCGCCTGTTGCCGTGACAGTTGCCAGCGCAGTTCCGCCGTGGCCTTATTGAGCTCTTGGGTTAGCACCTGAATCACCCCTTGAGCTTCCGTAATGTCAATGGCCGCCAAAAGATTACTTTGGGTCACAATCCCCACCATTTGACCATCATCGTCCACAACCACCACCCGCCGCACTTGGTGCTCCTTGAGGAAATGATTCACCTGCCACAAACTTTGATTGGGCTTCACGGTCAGCACGGGCTGAGACATAATACTGCCAACGGTTCCTGTGAGCACTCCCCCTTGGCCCTGCAGTGCCTCAAAAATATCCTTTTCCGTAATAATGCCGCGCGGCAGCACACCCGAGGCGGATGTCTCAGGAACCACTAAACTGGTGACCCCCCGTTCGGTCATCAGGACAGCGGCCTCCTGTAGCGAAGCTTCCGCTGCAATGGTGGCCACATCGGGTACCATCACCTCCGCCACCCGTTTAATTCGCAGGAGATCCACAGGGCGCAGGCTCTCCCGAAAGGCTTGGCGGGTCAGCAGTCCTTCAACCCGTCCCGATTCATTGACCACGGCAAGGGCATCCACGCCCAAGTAGCGAAAACGCCCTAAAATCGCCAGTGGATCATCCAGATCACTGAGGCGCAGGCAATAATCCGATGGCAGCATGATCTGGGCAGCCGTGATCGCCTGTGGCGAGTAACCCTTACCAAGGGCACGGATCACTTCCCGTTGGGTGATCAAGCCCCGAAACTGTCCCTGCTCTTCGACGACTAAACCCAATCCTTGGTTGCTTTGTAATCCTTGGAGAATCTCATTGAAGGAGCCCCTTGGAGCGATCGTCACTAACTGAGCCTGTACCAAGGCTTGCAAATTTAAGCCTGAATTCAATTGCTCCATAGTGCCCCTCTTTCGCCAAAATATACTGTTAAAGTGATGTCTAAAGTTGCGTCTACCGTTTTTAATTGTTCTGATAAATAAAAATAACACTTACAAAAGTTTGTATCACTAATTGTGATCCTTTTTACCGCGGATTAATTATTCTAATTCTATCTTGATAGTTCGTGGCAACATCAGGGATGTTGACAGGGCTGAATAAGCCCTTGTCTAAAATATGGGATGTGAGTCTCTTCTGTAGGGGCTTTCACCGTTTTGAGTGTGTTCGCTCCATCGCCAAAGAGCTGTCACTGGGATATTCCGCTGTTGCCGGAGAAAAGCTAGGATAGGGAATTGAATGTATTCTATTCGCTGCTGCTATGGACTAGCGAATTACTGGATCAGAGACGTTGTGCGTACCTGCTGCGGGTGATTGTGACTGCGGCAGCCCCCTCAGGATTGAAGCGATGAATCCACTTGCACCTAATCTCATTTGCCCAGAGTGTGGCACTGCAAATTCCATTCACCAAGTTGAGTGTTGCCACTGTCAGGTGCCACTCCTGAAACGCTACTTGTGGGCGATCGGTTCTGGTTTGGATCCCTACAGGGTGGGTGAACTGTTGGGCGATCGCTATCTAGTGCAAGGCAAACACTTGCTCTTAGACCTATTGCCGGGGGAGCCAGCGCCCAGTGTGGACAACACCTCCCAGCTCTACCGTCCCTATCTGCGCCTCTTTCCCAAGCGTCCCCATGTCCCGGAATTATTTGGCGCCCTTTCCCTCCCTGAAGGTGAACTGTTGCTCCTTGAGCATGCCCCCGTCAGTTGCATTGACATTGCCGATGCCAAAATTGCCCCCGGTCTCACCCATGCTGCTCCCCTCACCACCATCTGGGAGAAAGCCAATTTAGTGCGCCGCCTCAACTGGTTATGGCAAATCATCTCCCTTTGGCCAGCCTTGGTGGCAGAAAATGTGGCTCTCACACTGCTCAATCCCCAGCTTTTGCGAGCCGAGGGATCCCTTGTGCGGCTGCTGCAACTGCAAGCAGGCCATAATCCCACCTTGGCTGACCTTGGCAAATTCTGGCAAACCCATTTCAGCTTTGCTGATCAAGGGGAAAACTTTCAGCAGGCCTTCACGATCCTGTGTCAACACATGCAGGATCCTCAGCAAACCACCCCTGAATCTATTCGCGCAACCCTAGAGACGCTGTTTCAACAGGCCCTCGATCACCTTGGTTATGAGTACCACTACGATATTGCTAGCCGCTCCGACCAAGGGCCTAGTCGGACACGCAATGAGGACAAGTGTTTTCCAGAGCGGGATCTCACGAGCCAATCACAGGTGTTCGCCCTCGTGTGTGATGGCGTCGGGGGGCATGAAGGGGGCGATGTCGCTTCCGGTTTGGCCATTGACATTCTTGAGGAGACGCTAACCCCCCTCAAGCTGCTGGAGATGTCCCCTGCTACAGTTGAACAGGCGATTCAAACCGCTATTCGCCGCACCAATGATGCAATCAATCAACGCAATGATACGGAGCAGCGCCACGAACGCCAGCGCATGGGAACCACAGTTGTCGGTGCCCTGATTGAACACGCCCATCTTTACCTTGCCCACATTGGCGATAGCCGCGCCTACTGGATCAACCGCTGGGGCTGCTACCAGCTCACCCTCGATGACGATGTGGCCAGCCGTGATGTGCGCTTGGGGATGAGTACCTACCATCAAGCCCTTGAGCTGCCCTATGGTGGTTCCTTGGTGCAAGCGTTGGGGATGGCACCCTCCCAGCATCTGCACCCCACAGTAGAACGCTTTTTACTGGATGAAGAGGGAATTCTTTTGCTGTGTTCCGACGGCCTCAGTGATTTTAATCGTGTCGAAACCTACTGGCCACAGTACCTCCTGCCTGTGCTCCAAGGTCAGCTTGCCCTCACTGCTGCGGCCGAACAACTCATTGATCTTGCCAATCGCCTCAATGGCCATGACAATGTGACGGTGGTGCTCATTCACTGTCGGGTGAAGAATGCAGCGGGTGTCATTGACTTGGACTACAGCGATATTGTTTGTCAAGGGGAGTTGCCAGAGGTGACAGACATTACAATGGGCTACGTCCCCCCACCCGATCCAGCGGATCTCGACCTGACGGTTTCCCAGATTGTGGAACCCCCTCAACCCCAACCTAAACCGCCGCCAGCCCAAAGGTCTCGTTTCCAAGCGTGGCTGCTACTGCTGGTGGCTGTGGGCGTTGCCACCGCTGCCCTTGGCTTTCTGGCTGTGATGACTTCTATGAATCGCTCTGTGGTAGAGCCATCCCCCTCACCGTTGACCCCACCCCAATAATGCCGAGTTCTGACGATTTTTCCCTCGACGCCTACGACTATCACCTGCCGCCGGAACGGATTGCCCAACAGCCCGTTTCTCCCCGCGATCATTCCCGCCTGATGGTGGTGGCACAGGAGACTGCTACCGATCACCACTTCTATGAGCTACCGCAACTGTTGCAACCGGGGGATTTGCTAATACTCAATGATACACGGGTGATTCCGGCACGGCTGAGGGGTCAAAAAGTGGGCGGCTCTGGCCGTACCGTTGAGGTGTTTCTTCTCGAAGAATTGAGCGATCGCCAGTGGCTAGCCCTTGTCAAACCGGGACGAAAATTGCGCCCTGGAGCCGTGATTCAAATCGGCACACTGCAAGCAACGGTACAGGCCATTGATGAGGAGACCCGAGGCCGGGTGATTGAATTTGACCTGCCGCCGGGCGATCGCCTGTGGTCCTATCTTGATCACCTAGGGGAAGTGCCCTTACCTCCCTACATTGACAACCCCATTGAAGATACTGAACAATACCAAACCGTCTATGCTCGCCGTCCCGGTGCTGTGGCTGCGCCAACCGCTGGCTTGCACTTTACCCCCGAACTCTTGAGTAAGTTGGCCTATCACGGCATTGATCATTGTTTTTTGACGCTCCACGTGGGCATTGGCACCTTTCGTCCTGTGGAGGCCAGCGATATTCGCCATCACCATCTCCACGAAGAATGGATTGAGGTACCAGCTGCTACCGTCGAGCGGATTCAGGCCGCCAAAGCTGACGGAGGACGGATTATTGCCGTCGGTACCACTGTTATTCGCTCCCTAGAAACGGCAGCCCAATCCGGCACCCTTCAGCCCTTTTGTGGCAAGAGTGATCTCTATATCTATCCGGGGTATCAGCCCAAGATAGTCGAGGGCTTCATTACCAACTTTCATCTGCCCCGCTCTAGTTTGATGATGCTCGTCAGTGCCTTTATTGGCCGCGAACGGTTGCTTCAGTTGTACCAACAGGCCATCGATCGCCAGTACCGCTTCTATTCCTTTGGCGATGCCATGCTCATTTTGCCCAGCGCTTGCCACAATACCGTTTGAGTGTGCTATCTTAAAGCCAGTTGTTTTGCAAACTACCGTTCAGGGAGAGGGAGGTGATGCCCATGGCAGATAGTAGTAAACGCTTGGGTCGTCGTTTTGGAGTAGCTCAGCTCTAGGGAAGAGTTGTTCTCCATCTGTTGATTTGAAATCACACCTAGGAGGCCACTTCTCCTAGCAGTTGATACCCACGATAACCACCAGACCGCTCCTAAGGCCCTCCTTGGGGGCGGATGGCTTTTTAGGGGCATGTTGGGGGCGTCTGAGCGATAGTGTAGTTTTGTGACTAGGCATTAAAAAACATTTCAGATGCTGGGTGGCGAATGGGGTAGCGATCTATAGTAGGGGCAACCGGAACATCGCCATTATTGGCCAGAGAAGACAAATTGAGAGTGGACAACGACTAATGATGGTGGACTCTGGAACTGTTGCGTTCTGAGAGCAGCCATGGCCGTTCAATTCCTACCCCAAAAAACACGGCAAAAAACGCCGCGCTTGCATCCCATTAGTGGTCCCAAGCTACTGCTAGTCGTGCTGTTGAACCTCTTTATTGCCGGCTATGTCTTTTGGGCATACCGCACTGCCCATGAGCATCAGCTCCCGACCCAACGCAATCCGATCTTCCGGAACCTGCGTTCTCGCTAGACTTGCCCTAGGCAGATTGCGACGATAGAATGAGAGGTTGCTGTCTTTTTTTCAATGGGCATGAAATCCTATCTCGCTGCCGCAGTACAAATGACGAGCCAACCGAATCTTGAGGCAAATCTGGCGCAGGCAGAAGAATTGATTGAATTGGCGGTGAGACGGGGAGCAGAACTCATTGGGTTGCCAGAAAACTTTTCTTTTCTCGGTGACGATCGCGAGAAGGTCGCCCAAGCGGCAACAATCGCTGAGCGGACTGAGGCTTTTTTGAAACGCATGGCGCAGCGATTTCAGATTACCTTAGTGGGGGGTGGCTACCCAGTACCAGCAACTGCAGGCAAAGTCTATAACACAGCAGTCCTCATTGGTCCTAACGGAGAAGAATTGAGCCGTTACCAAAAGGTGCATTTATTTGATGTCGATTTGCCCGATGGCAATATCTACCACGAATCGGGCACAGTGCTAGCGGGACGGCAGTTGCCCTCTGTCTATCCCAGTAAGGAACTGGGGAATATCGGCTTGTCGGTGTGCTACGACGTTCGCTTTCCAGAACTTTACCGCGCGCTCTCCCAAGCGGGGGCAACGGTGCTGTTTGTGCCGGCGGCCTTTACCGCCTTCACGGGTAAGGATCACTGGCAAGTTCTCCTGCAAGCGCGGGCGATTGAAAATACCTGCTACGTGATTGCACCGGCTCAGACGGGAATTCACTATGCGCGGCGGCAAACCCATGGCCATGCCATGATTGTGGATCCTTGGGGAACCATTTTGGCGGATGCCGGCGATCGCCCCGGCCTCGCCATTGCGGCCATTGAACCCAGCCGCCTCGAACAGGTGCGCCAGCAAATGCCCTGCCTGCAACATCGCGTCTTTTTCTAGGTTTTGGGCAAATTCTGCAATAAGTCGTAACATGGCATACAGCCGGGGGAAGTTTCCTACGCTATCGTAGAACCATAGGTGAATCCTTGCCCTCACTCCAAACCCACTAGGAGAGTATCTATGGATAGCGTTACGGTTCCCAATCCGCAAGCCTCCGCCGAGGTTTGGAACTCCCTGAAGCGGGCGATCGCCCACAGTTCGGGTTTTCAGCGTTGGCTGAGCGAAAAGCAGGCCAGTGTTGTCGTTGAGCAGCCCACGGATCTTGATGCTTGCGTTACCGCTTACCTGCGTCAGGCTCTCGAAACCCTTGCCTATTAAAAATTGGTAAGAATTGTAAGCTTTGCCCCTATACGAGGAGCATTCTGACTCCTGAGGTCACATATTACCCTCACGGCGCATTCCTTGGGGGGGTTGATATTCGAGGTTGGGGCAACCCTATCCTTTGGCGTTCCCTTGGTTATAGTGGTAAAGTGCCAGCCCCCAAGGTGCATATGATTGAAGGCCCGTGGATCCATAAGTTTATTGTCTCCAATGGGATTCGTCTCCACTATGTCACCCAAGGAGAAGGGGAGTTAGTGCTGCTGCTCCATGGCTTTCCCGAGTTTTGGTACTCTTGGCGACATCAAATTCCTGTCTTGGCGGAAAAGCACAAAGTCGTTGCCCTAGATTTGCGCGGCTATAATCTCAGCGATAAACCCCAAGATACCGCTAGCTATGTTCTTGACGAGTTAATTCTCGACATTGTTGGTGTCATTGACGGCCTTGGCTATCGTCGCTGTCATTTGGTGGGGCATGATTGGGGAGGGATGGTGGCTTGGGGCGTGGCCTATGCGGTGCCGCAGCGGATTCAAACCCTGAGTGTGCTAGCCTGTCCCCATCCTGCTAAGTTTCAACTGTTGAGTTTCGAGCAATGGTTGCGCAGTAGCTATATGCTGCTGTTTCAACTGCCGTGGCTGCCGGAGCTGCTCTTGGAGTGGGGGGGCTATGGAGCGATCGCCCAAATCTTTCGCTGGGCAGCGGTGAACCAGCAGGCAATTCGGGCGGTGGACATTGCCCGCTATCAGGATGCGGCCGCCCAACGGGGTGCCCTATCGGGAATGCTCAACTACTACCGCGCCGGGTTGCAAAGTCTCTGGAGTCGGGAGTGGGGGGTTCTCGAGGTACCGACGCTGATGCTCTGGGGGCGGCAAGACCCCACCTTGGGCATTGAACTCACCTACGGCACGGAAGCCTACGTCAAGGAACTGAAAATTCAATACTTGGACTACTGTGGCCACTTTGTGCAGCAGGAGCAACCTGATTTGGTCAATGAGTATTTGCTAGAGTGGCTAGAGACCGTTTCTGCTGCCCTAAATTAGACCTAAACCAACCTAAATTAAACGCCGCAACTGTGTAATTTGGTCAGCGATCGCCAGCAGCGATTCCGGCATTTCAGGTCCCGTCAAGATCACATCCAGCGTCCGCGGACGATTCTCTAAAAAGTTCAATACCTCCGCTTCACTCAGCACCCCCAGTTGAATGGCCACACTCACCTCATCTAAGACCACCAGACGATACTCCCCCCTTTGCACCGTCGTTTGCAGATGCTGCCATAGCTCACGTACTGCCGCCTTTTCTTGAGGAGTCAGGGTGTCCGTTTCTCCTAAACAGCGTTGCAGCGCCGGTCGCCACCACGTGAGATGCTGTCCCAACTGAATCGGGTGTTCAATCCCCGTTTGAATTCCCCCCTTGAGCAATTGAACAATGATGACGCTGCTGCCTTGAGCAGCTACCCGCAACGCCTGCGCCATGACCGTGGTGAAAAAGTGCCGCTGCCGACAGGTAAACACCTGCACCACTCCCTCAATACCATAGGTTAGGGGCAAGCCTGCCTCAGAAACGGAAACCGCGAGTTGTGCCACCATCGTGTTCCTGTCCAGTTAAAAAGGAGAACGACCCCCTAGGGGTTATACATCTAGTGTAGTGCGCAATGATTTAACCCTAGTGAACACTAGATATACGTGGTCGTCAAGGGGTCAGAAAATTGAGTTATCTTAAAACAATGTGACTGTTACTGAGGATGCCCCCATGCCAGCGACACAGGCTCTTGATGCTGAGGCGCTCTTTCGCGCTGCCTACGAAAATCGTTACACATGGGATGAGAATTTTCCCGGCTTTACGGCCAAGGTCACGCTCATTGAGGGCGATCGCACGTACCACGGGCAGGTAAAAGTGAGCCGCGACTACGCCGTTGAAGTGAGTGGCATAGAAGACGAACAAGTTCGCGAATCCCTCTACAACCAATTGCGGGATGTGATTGTCCACCGCAAGCGCAACCGTTTTGAAGAGGCTCACGGCAAAAACACCTTCCAAACTGGGGAAACCGACGCCAGTGGGGCAGTGGAAATCCTCGTTAGCGGTGACGCCATGGGGTCGAACTACAAGGTGCGGGACAATCAAATTGTCTATGTCAGCCGTGTCATGGGGCGAGTTGCCTTTGCCATTACCCACCGTGAAGCCCTTGATACCGGTGCAGGCTACATTTCCACCAACTATGTGGCTGTCTTCCGCAATCCGCAAACCAACGAAGTGCTGCGGCAAATGGAGTTTGAGGATACCTATGTGCCCGTCGGCAATTACTACTTGATGAGCCGGCAGGTGGTGCGCACCCATGAAAATGGCCAAACCAGCACCGTGGAAATTCGTTTTGATGACCTGCAACTCCTAGACGACTAAGCGTGGAAATTACATTTCTAGGCACCAGTTCTGGGGTACCCACCCGCACCCGCAATGTTTCCAGTGTGGCTCTGCGGCTGCCTCAGCGCAAGGAAATTTGGCTCTTTGACTGCGGTGAGGCCACCCAGCACCAATTGCTGCGCAGTGACCTGCGAACCAGTCAGATCCGCCGCATTTTCATTACCCACATGCACGGCGATCACATCTTTGGCCTGATGGGCTTGCTTGCCAGTTGTGGCCTTGCGGGAACCGTGAGTCAAATTGATGTCTATGGCCCGCCGACATTGGATCGCTACATTGCCAGTTGTTTGCGCTGGTCTGTGATGCGGCTTCCCTACAAGTTGCAGGTGCATACCGTCGAGCCGGGGGAAGTCTTTAGTGATGGCGAGTTTACGGTGACCTGTCGGCTGCTGCATCATCGAGTACCTGCCTTTGGCTACCGCGTCACTGAGAGCGATCGCCCCGGTCGCTTTCATGTGGAAAAAGCCCAAGCCTTGGGAATTCCCTTTGGGCCACTGTATGGTCAACTCAAGCAGGGCAAAACGATCACCCTCGCAGATGGCCGCACCTTTGATGGCCGCGACTTCTGTGATCCACCGCAGCGGGGGCGCAGTATGGTTTATTGCACCGATACAGTCTTTTGTGACAGCGCGGTTGAATTAGCCCAGCAGGCGGATGTCCTCATCCACGAGGCGACATTTTCCCATCAGGAGGCGGATCTGGCTTTTGCACGGCTGCATTCTACATCCACGATGGCGGCTCAGGTGGCGACCTTTGCCCAAGTGAAATTGCTCTTCCTCACCCACTTTAGTGCCCGCTACGCCCCCGGCAACCCTGTGCAAGTGGAGGATCTGCTTGCGGAAGCACAAGCCATTTTCCCCAATACTCGTCTGGCGCGTGATTTCCTGCGCTATGAGATTCCCCGCAATGGCGTGATGTCCAAGGAAGTCTCCTGCAGCAATCCAGAAGTACTGGCAACGCCCAGTGTAGACAAAGGGGAGCCAACAGCAGATCAGGTGGCGCAGAAAAATACCCCCGCGATCGCCATCAACCGCGCCACCCGCCAGCAGATGCAGCAGAAACTGGGAATTGACGCTGCTACAGCCAATGCGATTTTGGAGCGGCGGCGGCAGCAAAAGTTTACCTGCCTAGAGGAACTCGAACGCCTGTATCCGCAGGTGGCATGGGACACCCTCAACGTAAAGTTCTAAAGAGCAACTATTTTCAGTCTCAAATAGGAACTTGTGATTGAGATCAACGTCTTTGTGTGCTGTTGATCACAGTTAAGCTTTGTGAAGCACTGGCATAGTTGAGACCATACACGCAAATTGCAAGGGGATTGGTGTATGACGCTGCTGGAGCTAATCCGCCGTATTCAGGCGACTCGGATCGTAACCCCTGCTCAAGAGCGGCAGATCAATGAATTGTTGTGGCAGCGTTCCCTGAGCGCCACGGAATATCAAGCAATGCAGGAGCTGGTTACGGGGATTATTGCGGGGGAAATTCAAGTCATCTCTCAGATTCAGCGGTTTGGCAGCAAAAAGGAGCTAGGGAATAATCGGTTACAATTGGCTTAAGGGACTGGGTTTTATGACAGTTCCGCCATTGGTTTTTGGGAGCTGCTCCTGCCCATGCAACTGTATTTCGACTATGGTGCAACAACCCCCTGTCGAGCAGAGGCTATTGCAGCGATGGTGGCGGCCTATGAACAGCAGTGGGGTAATCCATCGAGTATTCACGAGTGGGGGCAACGTGCAGCGATCGCCCTTGAACAGGCACGGCTGCAGGTGGCAGGGCTGATTCATGCCCAAGCGGATGAAATCATTTTTACCTCTGGGGGCACAGAAGCGGATAATCTTGCCCTGTGGGGAATTTGCCAACGCTATCGCCAACCTCAGCATTTAATTATTTCGGCGGTCGAGCATTCAGCGGTGGCCAAACCGGCGGCTGCCCTTGAAGCTCAAGGCTGGCAAGTGACCCGCTTAGCGGTGAATCCCTGGGGAGAGGTGGAACCCGCCCAACTACGGCAGGCCCTGCACCCGAACACGGTCTTGGTCTCGATCATCTACGGCCAAAGTGAGGTGGGCACGCTGCAACCCATTGCTGAACTCGCAGCCATTTGCCAAGAGGCGGGGGTGCTTTTCCATACGGATGCGGTTCAAGTGGCGGGACGAGTTCCCTTGGATGTGCAACGGCTAGGGGTGGATTTACTCTCGCTGTCCAGTCATAAAATTTATGGCCCTCAGGGAGCGGGGGCGCTCTATGTGCGATCGGGGGTACCCCTAGAACCGCTCTTGCGTGGCGGGGGACAGGAACTGGACCTCAGGGCGGGAACCCAAGCAGTGCCAACCTTGGTGGGTTTTGGGGTGGCAGCGGAATGGGCCGCCACTGAACTAGCGACAGAACCGATGCGCCTTGCTCAACTGCGCGATCGCCTGTGGCAGCAGTTGCAGGATCATCCGCAAGTGGAACGAACAGGGCATCCATGGCAGCGGTTGCCCCATCATTTGAGTTTGATCGTGCGCGATCGCCACGGCCAGCCCTTGAATGGCAAAACCTTTGTACGGCAACTCAACCTTGCGGGCATTGGCATTAGTGCGGGATCCGCCTGTCAAAGTGGTCAAACCCAACCCAGTCCCACCCTCTTGGCCATGGGCTACGATCCTGAAACCGCCAAAGCGGGAATACGCATTACCTTGGGGCGAGAGACCACCGCTGCCGATGTCGATTGGCTGGCCATGGTGCTGCGGCAATATCTTGCAGAGGCGATCGCCCCCCCCTTAGCGGTATCTCTTTCCTAGGGTGTATCCATGGTGTGGGCGGCATTATCTGCACAGGGGACTTGGGCACTGGCCAGCTATGGCGTGGTTGCCACCCTGATTCTGCTGTGGACAATTCTGCGATCGCTACAACACCCCTCGCAAAAAGCCGCCCTCGAAGCCGAAGTCGTGCGACTGCAAGATCACTGCAATCAACTCCAGCACCAACTTCAGGCAATAGCCGCCGAAAATCAACAATTGCGAGCAGGCAGCGATTACTGGCAACAGCAACACCAAGCCCTCAATGCTCAACTCACCACCCTAGAAACCACCTATCACCAACTGGAGATGAACCTTCAACGTCTCGAACAGGAGCGCGATCGCCTGCAACAGGCACTGCAACAGCCCGCCGACTGGTGGCAGGAAATGACGAAAAACTATCAAAGTTGGTGGGAAAGCCTGCCCTTTCTTCCCCATGAGGATACCAGCAGCAAGTCCTAGGACAAGCGATTAATCGGCAATGGTGGATAGAAGAGGTAGCCTTGGCCATAGCGACAACCGAGGTCGATTAATTGGGCGGCTTGGGTTGCTGTCTCCACCCCCTCTGCCACCACATCTAAGCGCAGGCTTTTACCGAGGGCAATCACGGCACCAATAATTTCCCGTGCCGCTTGGCTTTTCTCTAAGTTCTGGACAAAGGAGCGATCAATTTTCAGGGCGTGGATCGGCAACTGATGCAACCGACTCAGGGAGGAATAGCCCGTGCCAAAGTCATCAATGTTGAGGGCAACCCCCAGTTGTTGCAGTTCCTCGGCCACCTGCAATGTGGCTTCAAGGTTGCGGATCATGGTCGTTTCCGTAATCTCCAGATGAAGGAGATGGGGGGGCAATTGGGCACGGCGCAGCGCTGCCAAAATATCACTGACAAAGTTGGCATCCACCAGTTGTTGAGGCGAGATATTAATGCCCAAGGTCATGGTCTGGCGACGGCTGTCCTGTTGCCGCCACTGGCTGAATTCCTGCATCGCCCGTTCAAAGACCTGTCGGCCAAGGCTAACAATGAGACCGGCTTGCTCCGCAAGGCCAATAAATTCGGCGGCAGGAATTTCACCCTTTTCAGGATCAAACCAACGGCTCAGGGCTTCAAGACCCACGATCGCCCCCGTCTCCAGTTGAACAATGGGCTGAAAATAGACCTGTAGCTCACTGTTGGCGATCGCCTGATGCAGTTGACTCTCCAGCGTAAAGCAACTCTGGGCTTGGGTGTGCATTTGCGGGTCAAAAATCCGATACTGCCCCAGCCCCTGTTTTTTCGCTTGGTACATGGCAATATCGGCATCCCGCAACAGGGTAGTGGCCGAGGTGTCGGCGCGATCGCTAAAGGTGACGCCAATGCTGGCACTGAGACTTAACAGATGGCCATCAATGACCAAGGGCTCCTGAATCACCCGCTCTAGATCGGCAACCCGTGCTTCTACCTGAGCCACCATTTGCTCAGGATCCAGATCTTCACACAGCACCACAAACTCATCGCCACTCAGGTGAGCCAAGGTATCCCCCTCCGGCACCACACTTTGCATCCGCTGGGCAAGGGTAATCAGCACCTGATCTCCTGCTTGGTGTCCCAAGCTATCGTTAACCCGCTTAAAGCGATCAATATCAATAAAAACAACCGCAAAGGGGCGATCGCGATGGCGTTGATACTGCCGCCAGCAATGCTGCAATCGGTCTTGGAGCAGCGTACGGTTCGGCAGTCCCGTTAGGGCATCGTGGAGGGCATCGTGAATCAGCTGCTCCTCCATTTGCTTGCGGCGGGTAATGTCGCGTCCCACACATTGATACTCCACACAGCGACCCTGGTGATCAAAAAAAGCGCGGGTTGTCCATTCAAACCAAAGAATCTGGTCTTGGGGCAATGTCACCCCACACTCAATTGTGCTGAGGGGCTGCGCTGGTGTGAGGGCTTGCAGATGCTGTTGGAAGCGTTGCTGGGTCACCGCATCAAAGGGATGCTGGAGCACATCCCCCAGATCACAATTGATGCCCGCAGCAGCAAGATAGCGAAAGAAGGCGGGATTGCCAAAGGTGAGGTGTCCTTCAGGGGTACAGCGGTAGAGCAGTTCTGTTTGAGCCTCCAGCACCCGCCGATAGCGTTCTTTTTCCTGATGCAGCCCAGTCACCAGTTCGGCGCGGTTGATGCCAAAGCCCAGTTGTTCGCCCAGTTGGCGGATCAATTCGACCTCGTCACTTGCCCAAGGTCGAGGAGAAGAGCAGTGGTGGCACAGGAGTAATCCCCAGAGACGTTCCTCCTCAATAATCGGTACCACTAAGAGGGCACGCACCTGCAATTGGTTGAGAAAGTCGCGATGACACTGGGTTATTTCAGCGGTGTTAATATCAGCAACCGCCAGTACCCGTCCCTGAAGATAGGCTTCGGCAGACTCACGGTCGAAACAGGGGTCATAGAAGGTGCGGTGCATGAGAGAAAACTGCGGTGCCGCCACCGATTCAGCCACCACCTCACCCCGGCCATCGGCATAGAACTGGAAAAGCAGTGTGCGATCGACCCCCAGCAGTTGACGCACTTCCTCAAGGGCGGTTTTAAGAACTGTTTCCAGATCAAGGGAACGGCGAATTTTCAAGGTTAGCCGATGCAGGAGTTCCGCTTGGGTTTGCCGTCGCTGTAACGAAGTAGTGGAGTCCACCTGAAGCGTAATATTCCGGAAGAAAACGGCAAGGCCTCGGCCAGTGGGAAAAGCCCGTACCGCAAACCATTGGTTCAGCCCCTCATAGAAGGCTTCAAATTGGACGGGAGTTTGCTCTGCCATTGCCCGCCGACTTTGGCTTTCAAAAATTGAGTTGCGCTCATCGGGAAAGAGATCCCAGAGGTTTTGCCCCAGCATCTCTGAGGCAGATTTCCCCACTAGACGGCAAAAATTCCCGTTGACATAGATAACTGTGAAGTCGCGATCCACTTCAAAAAAGTGATCCGACATGCTCTCCAAAATATCAGTCACTTGGTTGTAGGCCGCTTGCAGGCGATCGCTAAATTGGCGCTGTTCCGTGACATCCCGTGCAGCACCATAGATGCGCCCTTGACTGAGCAGGCCTTGCCATTCGTACCAGCGATAGTCTCCCCCTTGGGTGCGCAGGCGAATTGTGTGGTTACTGATTTGCTCCCCAGCAAGGAGACGTTGCTGCATCTCCCGATGGCGGGGGCGATCGCCGGGGTGGAGAAATTCCTCAAACTTTGCCCCTGCCAACCGATTCAGGTCATAGCCCAGGCAGGTATGCCAGTGTTGATTCACCCGCCGCAGCCGTCCCTCACTATCGGCAATCATAAATAGCTCTAGGGAGGAGCCAAAGAAATACTCTAATTCAGCCGTTTTTTGGGCAATTTCTGCTTGCAGACGCATGCGATCGCTAATGTCCCGCTGCACACCAAAGTGGCCAATGATTTCCTTATTTTGGTTGTAGAGACACACATAATTCCCCTCAACCCAAAAGGAGCTACCATCGCGGCGGTGCAGTTCAATTTCAATGTGAAAATAGCCCAGATCAAAGAGTGCTCGCCACAGCCGTTTGGCGAGTTCCAGATCATCCTTAAAGCAAATGCGCGGCGTCAGGCCAATCAGCTCCTGCGGCGGTAATTGATACTGCTGGGCAAAGGCACTGTTGACACGCGTAATCCGCTGATGATCAAGGACATACTCCAAGATTTCCTCTTTGTTGACCGTGTCATCCCAGCGAATGGGCTGATCCAACATCATGAAGAAGCAGGCCTCAAGGGATTGTTGAAAAAAGGCTTCCAGTAGTTCTTGCTTGGCTTGTAGCTCTAGCTCGAGTTGACGGCGACGGGTAATATCCCGCGATGTGGAGACTAAAAATAAAACATTTCCCCCTGCATCACAAATGGGGTGCGTGAGGGTTTCCAACCAAACATATCCGCCATGCTTTTTGCGGATGCGATAGGTTTCTATCACATTCACACTGCCTTGCAGGGCGAGGGCATGGGCACCACTGCGAATGCGCTCTGCATCCTCAGGATGAAATAATGTGTAGGGACTCTTACCAATCAGTTCTCCAGGAGAATAGCCTAAAAGGGTTTTGCTGGAGGGAGTCACATATAAATAGTTGCCATCCGGTTCGTGCAGGCAAATGAGATCATCGGTGTAGTTGACCAATAATTCAGTAAAGTGCTCAAATTCATCTATAATCATTCGCTAGAATCCACAATTTTTATCACGCATTAAGATACTTCTGGACGTTTTACACTATAAAACTTTAAGTAATGATTAACAATTTTAGCGAATGACAGCCCTTTCCTGAAATATCAGCGACATAACGGGAGTGCGGTGCTCTGCCATCGGGGCTTTTACCGGGGTGAGGGTGTTCGATCGCTGTGAAAAGGGCGATACGACCAGAAATGCCCCACTGCAATGCCCTAGCTGTTCATATGATCCTTGACAAAGACTTGCTCACCCCCTAAAATGCCTATTGGCAGTTGGAAGATTTCCTAGGCTGCTGGCATTTGTCTATTTTTGGAGATTTTCTTAATGGAGTCTAGTAGGAGTCACTGTAATGCTGCTTCTGGTGACCCCATCTCCGCTAATGAAGATCCCTGCCATAGGTGGAGCCTCTCTCCCCTAAGGATCGCCGAGGTGAATTCAGACTTGTCTGCTGCCTAATGGCTTGAACTTCTGGTTCATCTCCGCGCGTTCCAAGGCAGTCGATCTGCAAATGGAGATGGATCACGAAGCAAATTGGTCAATAGGTCTCAGTCTCGTATCTACCTGAGTCTGCCTAAGGTTGGCTGGCTCAAATCTGTTTGTTGTTGAGAGCGATCGCCCGTAGTCAAGCGTTTTTATTGAACGACTACTTTTCATCGCTCAAGTTGTTGCGTGGCAAAACCATTAGCAACGGAGAGTTTCTATGTTTGAAGTTTGTTTGTTCAGCATGATGGCCGAAATGCTGGGAATTACCCTTTCGGAAGTGCTGGGTGTTGCCCTTGGCCACCTGATGATTACGGTCATGAGCCAAGCGATCGCCCACTTGGGAGAGTTCTCACCCTTTGAGTTGTCTCGTTAAACCCTAAAACATCCTATTGTCGTTTCTCAATGGAGCTTAGAACCATGATAACCCACGATGCAAAGCAGGCATTTCTGTGCCCCTATACCCTTTACCGTGGGCACGTCACCCTAGACGCGCTGACCTTTGATGCCTACCTGCAGAAATTTGCTCAACGGGCAGGGTTTATTGCTGCTCTCCATACGAGTGGGAAACTTTCTACATCCGAAGCCTACAACCAGTTGGCTGATCTCTGGCATCAATTGAGCGAAGCCTATGCCCCTGTCTCACCCACCCTAAATTGTCAACCATAGAAGGAGCAATGCGATGGTAATCAATCCCCTCGATGATCTGCTGACCTATCCGCAGGGTCTCGGTGCTGCCAAGCGGACAGCCAACCAACTGACGATTCCTGAGCTAGTGCGCGCCCTGCGCCAAATTGACCCCCATAAGCGGGTATTGGCCTTTCGCCTCCTCGAAAAAGACAAGGCGATCGCAGTCTTTGAAGCCCTGACTCCCGATGAGCAGGCAACCCTCATTGAAGGGATGACGGATCCTGAGATTCTGCATTTTCTAGAAGCCCTTGAGGCCGATCAACGGGTGCGGCTCTTTGAGGAATTACCTGCCAAGGTCACCAAACGGTTGCTCAGCCAGTTAAGCTCAGAATCCCGCGACGCCGTGAACCTGCTGTTGGGCTATCCTGAGGGCACAATTGGTCGGCGCATGAATCTGCGCTACTTGGCGCTGCGGCAAGACTTGACCGTGGAGCAGGCGATCGCCGCTATCCGTGAGAGTTCCTTGGATATTAATGACCTGAGCATTATTTTTGTCATTGATGAACAGCGCTTTTATCGTGGCTTTGTGCAGCCGATCCAGTTGATGAAAGCAAATCCCCACCAGCCGCTTCAAGATTTGGTGCAAGGACAGGAACTGGCGATCGCTGTGACCGCGCCGGAACTATCCGCAGCCAAACTCCTCAAGGAATACGATGTCCCTGCTATTCCTGTGGTGGATCAAGAGGGGCGACTGGTGGGCGATATCACCTTTGATGATGTGATTGACCTGATTGAGGAGGAGGCAACGAGCACCATTTTGGCGCAAGCAGGTGTGGGCAACTTGCTCAACCGCGATCAAGCTTGGAGTGAACGACTGGTGCGCGGTCCCATTCGCTATGCAGTGCAACTGCGGATTATCTGCCTGATCATTACCCTCATTGGCGGTATGATTGTTGGCGGCGTGATTCAGTACTTTGAGGAAGTTCTGGAAGCCGTCGTTGCCGTAGCCATTTTCATTCCTGTGGTCATGGACATGGGAGGCAATGTCGGTACCCAATCCACCACTGTCTTTGCCCGTGGTCTTGCTTGGCAGCACATTGATATTCGTCGCTATGGCGGTTATCTCTTTCGCGAGTTTCGCATTGGTGCGATCATGGGTCTTATCTTGGGAACTGCTGGCGGCTTGATTGCCTTCTTCTGGCAAGGGCTACCCAACGACATTCCCCAACTGGGACTGGCTGTAGGGATTTCACTTTTTGTTGTAATTACCTTCGCGGCGATCTTAGGGGCATTGCTTCCTTGGGTGTTGCTGAAGTTGGGCTTTGACCACGGGCCAGCGGCGGATCCCTTTATCACAACCATCAAGGACTTTACAGGGCTGTTGCTCTACTTCTATCTGGTGAGTGTCTTCCTAGGGCTGTCGTTTTAACCGATGTCAACGAGTGATTTTATTGTCCGTTTGGTAGCAGCCTTTTGTCTTGGGGCAGCCCTCGGCTTGGAGCGACAATGGCGGCAACGCATGGCCGGTCTGCGCACAAATACCCTCGTGGCAACGGGGGCAGCACTATTTGTCATGCTCTCGGCTTTGACGCCGGGGGAAGCGAGTCCAACGCGGATTGCCGCCCAAATTGTCTCTGGTATTGGGTTTCTCGGCGGGGGCGTGATCCTGCGGGAAGGCCTCTCAGTACGGGGTTTGAATACGGCCGCTACTCTCTGGTGTGCAGCGGCGGTGGGGGCACTGTGTGGTTCGGGATTACTCTATCAGGCAACCTTAGGAGCAGTGGCAGTGCTCGTGGCCAATCTGCTCTTGCGTCCCCTCGGCTATCGCATCAATCAGCAGCCCCTCAAGGGCACCGAAGTGGAGTTGTGCTATCGCTGTGATATTGTCTGCCGTGCTGAGGCAGAGGCTCATTTGCGGGCACTGCTGTTGCAGTCATTAGCGGGCAGTCGGCTGAAGTTGCGATCGCTCCTCAGCGAGGATATTGAAGACACCCCCGATCGCGTCCATATTGAAGCAGAACTCCTCAGTCAAGAGCGCAATGATGACTTTGTAGAAGGGCTGGTGAGCCGCTTGAGTTTAGAACCCAGTGTTCTTTCGGCGCGCTGGCGCATTACAGAGCAGGAGTATGGTTGATTTCTCTAGGGATAGAGGCGCATATTCAGACGAGCCGTGGTGCCCGCTTGCGGACATTGCAGACGCGGCGTATAAGTACCGCCAACTCGCCACACGGAAATATAGCGATTATCCCGTACCCATTGAATGGTTACTTCGCCACTACAGCCAAAATTACCGCCAAGATCGCGATCGCTAAAAAAGCCGCGCACGAAGCCATTGCCGCTTGCCGTGACGTTAATGGTGCCCTCATAAACTCGTCCATTGACTTTGGTGGTGTAGGGCAAGATATCTCCCGGCAAGGGGCTAAGCTGGTAGCCGTAAATTTCAGTCAGCCCGCTATCAGAAACTAGCGTCTCAGCAGCAGCAGGCAAAATAGAGGCCATACCCAGAACCACTGCCCCCAGCAAGCCCTGTAACATTTTCATAGACAGCCTCCTTTTGGAAAGATTGGAAACATAAACCGCTCCTCCCCTTGTCTCTATTGTCATTGTCTAGGAGGATAATTTCATACTTTAGGGAATGTGACAGGGCTGATAAAGAACTTGATATCTATTAAGCAGGACATCAAAGAAATGCCCGCACATCTGTAACTTCACCCGTAATAGCTGCGGCGGCCACCATCGCTGGACTCATGAGGAGTGTCCGTCCCGCTGCTGATCCTTGGCGTCCTTTGAAGTTGCGATTGGAAGATGAGGCACTGATCTGACGCCCTTGCAGCTTGTCGGGATTCATGGCGAGGCACATCGAGCAACCAGGATTGCGCCATTCAAACCCTGCGGCTTGGAAAATGACATCGAGACCCTCCGCTTCGGCTTGCGCTTTCACCCGTTCTGAACCGGGAACCACAAAGGCTTTGACACCGGGTTTGACTTTGCGCCCTTCGACAACTTTGGCAGCCTGCCGCAGATCACTGATGCGACCATTGGTGCAACTGCCAATAAAGCAGACATCAATCTTGGTGCCTTGAATGGGCTGCCCCGGTTGCAGATCCATGTAAGCATAGGCTTCAGCGGCGATCGCCCGTTCTGCCTCGGGCAAACTCTCTAGGGTGGGCAAGGTCTCATCCACCGCAACGCTTTGGCCGGGGGTAATGCCCCAAGTGACCGTCGGTGCAATATCCGCAGCTGCAAATGTGACAACATCATCGTATTCAGCATCGGCATCACTGACGAGCGATCGCCACCACACCAGCGCCTCATCCCAAGCCTTGCCCTGGGGAGCAAAGGGGCGGCCTCGTAAATAGGCAAAGGTGGTTTCATCGGGGTTGACATAACCGCAGCGGGCTCCCCCTTCAATGGCCATATTGCAGACGGTCATCCGCTCTTCCATTGAGAGCTGGGCAAAGGTACTGCCAGCAAACTCATAGGCATAGCCAACACCGCCTTTAACACCAAGGTGGCGAATAATGTGGAGGATGAGATCCTTGGCATAGACCCCAGAGCCAAGGGAGCCATTCACTTCTACTTTGCGAACCTTGAGCTTATTGAGGGCGAGGGTCTGAGTCGCCAACACATCCCGCACTTGACTGGTGCCAATCCCAAAGGCGATCGCCCCAAAGGCACCGTGGGTAGAGGTGTGGCTATCCCCGCAGGCGATCGTCATCCCCGGTTGCGTTAACCCCTGCTCGGGAGCAATCACATGGACAATGCCCTGACGACCAGAGCCAATCCCAAAGAAAGGAATATTGTGAGCACGGCAATTCGCCTCAAGGGCTTGCAGCATCTCTTCGGCAAGGGCATCTTGGAGAGGACGCGCCAGCGTATCTGTCGGCACAATATGATCCACCGTCGCCACGGTTCGCTGCGGATACAGCACCGCCAATCCCCGCTCCCGCAGCATGGCAAAGGCTTGGGGACTCGTCACTTCGTGAATCAGGTGCAGGCCAATAAAGAGCTGCGTTTGCCCTGAGGGCAGTGTCGCCACCGTGTGCTGTTCCCAAACCTTATCAAAGAGTGTGCCGCGACTCATAGACTCGTGAAAAAATCCAGCCTATCAATTATAGGCAAAAGGAAGAGATTCAGTACAGTGATTATACAAGGCAACTATCCGTTTTCAGTCGCATCACAGCCATGTTGCAGCTTGGTTTATGATGTTTAACTTTATGAAAAAAGCTTTAATCGCTATGATTAAGCCAAAACTCGCGAACCTTTGTAAAGTATTTCAACCGCCCTTCAATTTTGCTAATTTCACGGGGATAGAATTCAGCTAATGCATCACACAACTCAAGCATCCACTGCTTACGGGAGTAGCCACGGTTAATCGTTAAAACATTAGAGTTCGCAATCTGAATTTGCCCCCAACCCAAAGCGCCAATTGTTAAGCAGTCCCACCCCAAAAACTCGATTGGCAGAAATTGAACATTTTCAATACCGATACGAGTTCTTTGAGCCTCATAGGCAATCAGCAAAATTGCAAAAACATTTTCATCTGATTGATAGAAACGAGTGAGGCGTTCTACAGAAATTAAATTGGGCATATTAAACTGTGTACTCAATCTGTGGGTTTTCACGTCAATGACATAGTAAAATCCTTGATCATCCTTGAAAGCGAGATCAGCCATGGCTCTACGGGCAAAATGTGCTGAATAGTTTTTACAAATCTCTTCACCAAGAACCGCCTGTAGATGATTGGCAAGAATTTGCTGAACAGCATCGCCAACAGCTCTTGGGCTATTGATTGTCACAGCAGACAAGAAATCTTCCTGTGAGTTTAAGAGTTCTTTGATGTTTTCTTCGATCTGATCAATCTGATCACCATAGAAAATATGTCTTTTTTCCATTGATTCTTATGTTTCTCCTAGGGAAAAAGCTCTGGTTGGTGAAATAGTTTTTCGCACTGATACTGCTTTTGCGTAAAACGTCCTTGCTCACTTAATGTGTTTCTTTCCCAAAACACGCCATCAGCATAGCCCTGAATCGAAGCATCTACTTCAGCCATTTCAAGGCGCTTCTCCGCTAGGCAAGCATAAGTCTCATCCAGTTCAACCCCCAAAAAACGCCTACCGAGCTTCTTGGCAACGACAGAGCTTGTTCCGGAGCCGAGGAATGGATCAAAAATAATGTCATCTGGATTGGAGCTAGCTAAAATGACCTTAGCCAGTAGTTTCTCGGGCTTTTGGGTGGGATGATCTGTATTTTCTGGCATTGACCAAAAGGGCACAGTTAAGTCTGTCCACAGGTTAGAAGGATGCGTTAGGCGGTAATTTCCTTCTTCCGTGGCTTCCCAATCTTTGGGATGTCCATTGACTCTATAGGGAGCGATGACTTTACGCTTGAGCTTAACAGCCTCAACATTAAAGGTGTACTCATTAGAAACAGTGCAGAACCATATATCCTCGGAGGCATTTTTCCAATTCTTGCTTGCTCCTCGTCCTTTCTCGCGCTCCCATGTAATTCGGTTGCGGATTTGAAAACGGTCTTTAATGACTTCAAATACAGCAGTTGAGGATTCCCAATCAGAGCAAATGTAAATAGATGCAGTTGGTTTTAGAATTTTTTCAAGACTCGACAAGCAAGACTCTAGCCAGTTGATGTAATCCTCTAAACTTTTTTTCTTGAAGCTAATTGAGTTAAATACTTTGTTCAGGTTGTAAGGTGGATCAATAAACAGCAAATCAACAAATTGACTTGGGAGAAACTTGATGACCTCAAAGATATCTTGATGGATGGTGCGGTTAATGATTTCTGATAAGCTCACAGGATGACTCAACCGTAGGAGTCGCTGTCGATACTTCGCTTGTTCTTGCTCGGTCAACGTAATTGTTCTATTTCTGGGGGCGCGTTCTTTGCTGTGAACCATATCGCTTTATCAAAACTTGATTACTGGTTTGAATCACATCCCCTGAGTGGCTAAGCATAACTCAATGTTAGCCTAATAGCCAAGCCATCACCTGTTGACCAAGGCAAGTCCCATTGAGGCGATCAATCTCACGAACGCCCGTGGGGCTAGTGACATTCACTTCTGTCAAATAGCCACCAATGACATCAATCCCCACAAAGTACAGGCCATCGCGCCGTAGGGCAGGGGCTAAAGTTTGACAAATCTGGCGATCGCGCTCGGTAATTTCCACTGCTGCCACGCGTCCGCCGGTGGCCATATTGCCGCGAAAGTCATCCCCTGTGGGAATCCGATTCACAGCACCAATGGGTTCCCCATTGAGGAGAATGATTCGTTTATCGCCTTCCTTGGCCGCGGGTAGGTACTCCTGCACCATCACCGGTAGCTGTCCCCACTGAGTACTCATTTCAATCATGGAATTGAGGTTGCGATCGCCCGCCTGCAAAAAGAGAATGCCTTCTCCGGCTTTGCCCCCCAAGGGCTTGAGAACGGCCATGCCCTGCTGCTGCACAAATTCCCGAATGCGCTGCTTATCTCCTGTGACAATGGTCTTGGGAGTCACACTCGTAAATTGCAGGGCATACATCTTTTCATTGGCATGGCGCAACCCTGCGGGCGAGTTGAGGACAAGGGTGGTCTGGGGATCGATTAAATCAAGACAGTACGTGGCATAGAGGTAGGCGGTATTCACGGGGGGATCCTTGCGCATCCACACCGCTCGAAAGGTGTTGAGGGGTCGCCATTCCACTGCCCCCGTCTGAAACCAAGGTTGGGGAATCTGCCACTGGCTGGCCACTAGTTGCACGGGCGATAACTGGATCGGGGTGAGCGCTGCCCATACCTGACCTTCGCGGATCAGCAGTTGGGAAATTTCCGTTACCCACACCTGTGCGCCTGCCGCTTGCGCTGCTTCCATCAAGGCCACACTGGTATCGTGGCCGGGGTCAAGGCGGGCGATCGGGTCAATAATAAAGGCAATATCCACCGTCATTAAGCTGCCGCTTGCAACAGAGCGTCCAATTTCCCTTGTGCCTCTAGGGCATAAAGATCATCGCAGCCGCCAATGTGTTCGTTGTTAATAAAAATTTGCGGGAGCGATCGCCGGCCATGGGCACGTTGAGCCATTGCAGCACGAGCCGCTTCATCGCCATCAATGACGTACTCGGTAAATTTCACCCCTTTGCGCGTCAGCAATTGCTTTGCTCGAATACAAAAAGGACAACGAGACCACGTATAGATTTCGACGTTGGCCACAACTTTACCTCGTTACAAAAATTCACTTTGATTCCAGCCTAGCAAAAAGGGAGAAGAGACACACCCCCTCTCCCTAATGTCCTGTCCTACAACTCCCTACAAATAATTGGGATCTTGGACATTGCGAATTTTGCAGGCTTCAGCAATGCCGTACTGCGGTCGCAAAAAGCGATCCATCTGAGCCACAAAGAAACGCCGGTTGGCCATGAGATGCTCCGGATTGGGATCATCTAAGGGGTAGTAGAAGGCGGCACGGGTTGCTTGCAAAACAGCGGAGGTCACCGTGTACATCGCATGCTGGAAGGCAATTCCCAACTGCACCAAAATATCATCCTCGCCGCGACAGTGCTGGTGGAAGTAATCCTTCAGGTACTGGGGTAGGAAGTGATACATGTCCTGATGCAGCAGTGTGGGGGGAATCCCCGCCGTCCCCACCGGGAATTTATCGGCAAAGAGAATGCCATAGTGGAAGTCCACCTGATCAGTGGGCACCTGATTGGCTTGGGCATTGTAGGACTTCGTTCCCCGGAAGGGCGCCGTGCGGTAAAAGACCGCTTCCACATAGGGGAAGGCTGCTTCATAGAGCCACATAAAGCCCTTTTCCTTGGGCACAAGGACATGCACCTCGCCATCAATATAGACGTGGTGGTAAATCGGGCGACCGGCAATGGCAAAAATTCCATTGACCAAGAAGTTCATGGCATCCTTGACGCTGGTAATGCTGCCCTCGTCATAGCGATCGCTCATCTCGAAGAAGACGGGTGCCATCACTTCCCAAAATAGCCCCAGCACGTTCATGTAGGTGGCTTGGCGAGCCTGCTCCAAGAAGAGGTCGGGAAAGAGCTTGTACAGCCCGAGCATCAGCGGGTTGCCTTTGAAGTAGGCGCGGATTGCCCTATCGGCGGCGGCTTTGTACTCTTCAGAGTCAAGGTAGATATCCAGCTGCCCGC
Organism: Thermosynechococcus sp. HY213; assembly: GCF_031460975.1. Lineage (NCBI taxonomy): Bacteria > Bacillati > Cyanobacteriota > Cyanophyceae > Acaryochloridales > Thermosynechococcaceae > Thermosynechococcus > Thermosynechococcus sp. HY213. The sequence goes on from NZ_JAVKVB010000007.1 coordinate 40,491, forward strand.
CCATGCGATGCCACATCATTGAGCGCGCCAAGCTTTCGGAAAACTCCATGTTGATGCGGTCGTGCCAAAGGTGGTGGAGCAGACGCGGCATTTTCCCTGTTTCCCCCTTTGCAATAAATTCCATCAATTCGGGGTGGGCATGGGCAGGGCCACGCCAAATCCGCAGATCCGCTGTATCCCCAGCATAGTGATTGGCCAATTCAAAGTAGTCCTTGGTTGGAAAATACTTGAAGAAGGGAAAAGGATGGATAAATACCCGCTCACCGAGGTACAGCAAATTCCGCCAGTAAAAGTCCATTGGAATGGCGTAGGCCTTGTACATACCGATGATCTTCATCAGGTTCACTGGCGTGTCGGGAATGAGGGCACCCCCCGCCTCAAGGCGGTAAATAATGTCGGCGAGGGGGTGATCCAGTGGGGGCAGTTTTGCCGAACTGGGACGCTCAATTGTTTCAACCATGGTTTCCTCTCTGAGCTATAGGGGTAAACTGGCAACGGTTTCGGTGGCAGTGGGGATGGCGGCAACCAGCTGCGCACTGGTGGTTTCACTCCAACGCACCAGCCATGTTGGTTGGATGCCCAGAACCAGAATCAGCAGTGTCAGTACCATAGCGGGGAACTTCTCTGACCAAACCACCCGTGGGTAGTAGGCAGTGGCATTGTCAAGACGACCAAAGCAGGTGCGGTTAATCAAAATTACAAAATAAACAGCCGTGAGGCCGGTGCCCACCACCGCAATTAGAGTTGGCATCGGGAAGGTACCATAGCTGCCTTGGAAGATTAAAAATTCCGCCACAAACCCCACTAATCCTGGAATACCGGCACTGGCCATCCCCCCCAAAATGAGGAGAGCACTGGTGGTCGGTAACCCCCGCAGAGGATTGAGCAAGCCATTGAGCACATTGAGTTCGCGGGTGCCAACTTTCGTTTCAATGACGCCAACCAAATAGAACAGCAATGCCAAAATCAGGCCATGGCTAATCATTTGGGCAATGGCGCCGACGATGCTGAGGTGGGTATGGGCTGCTGCCGCCAACAATACGTAGCTCATGTGACCAATGGAGCTATAGGCCACCATGCGTTTAATGTCCTTTTGGGCGATCGCAGCCAGTGCTCCATAGCTAATGCCAAGAGCCGCCACAAGGGCCAGCAGGCCAGAAAACTGCCCCCAAGCCTCTGGAAAACAGCCTAAGGCAAACCGCACTAGGCCATAGGCACCCAGCTTAGCTAGGATCCCCCCAAGGAGAATGGCGGTTGGCATTGAGGCTTCCACATAGGCATCGGGCAACCAACTGTGGAGGGGCACCAAGGGCATTTTGATGCCAAAACCTAGGATCAACAGCAGCAGCAGAATCCCTTGGGTCGTCGGTGCCAAGCCAGCAACCTGAATATCTTGATAGTCAAAGCTAGGAGCGTGGGTGAGCCAGCCCATCCCCAAAAAGGCAGCTAGCACGAGAATTCCTGAGACTGCCGTATAGATCAGAAACTTGATCGCTGCCTGCTCGCGACGCTGCCCGCCCCAGATCAAAATCAACAGGTAAAAGGGCACCAACTCAACTTCGTAAAAGAGAATGAACAGCAGCAGATTTTGTGCTGCGAACGCCCCGGTAATTCCCGCATTGGCCAAAAGAACAAGGGCATAGAAGAGCCGATGGCCACTTTTTTCACCCGTGAACACAACCACAAGGGTTAAGAACGTTCCCAAGACAATCAGCGGGAGGGACAACCCATCCACACCAAGGGAATAGTTCAATCCCAAGGGCGACAGCCACGGCACAAATTCCGTAAATTGTAGTGCGGTCTGCTGGACATCAAACTGCGTCAGCATCCAGAGGGACAGGGCAAAGGTGACACCAGCGCTCACCAAAGCAACCGAACGCAAGGCTCGTTCTGGCAGCAGCGGCATCAGCAGCGCACCGATGACAGGCAAAACAATTAACAGCGTCAGCATAGGGCAAGAACCTCAAGGAATGGAGCACTAAGCCAGCAGTGGCCAACAAATGGCAATCACCAGAAGGGCGACCCCCATCAAAATGGTGAGGATATAGGCTTGGGATTGACCCGTTGTACTGTACTTCAGGCGATCGCCCCCCAACAGGGTTGCCCCGCCAAAGGCATTGCCAGTGCCATCCACAAACGTGCGATCAAACCAAGCAGTCATGCGGGAAATCATATCCACTGCTCCCACCACGGTGGCTTTGTAGAGCTTGGGCGTATAGAAATCGTAGGCCAGCAGATCCTGTACCGACGGTAGGGGAAACTGCACCGGCTTGGGAATGGCTTGGCCGAGATAGACCCATGCGGCTGCACCCCAGCCCAAGATAGCGGTTACCGTCAGGGCAGCTGCTGTGGTTAAGGAAGGATCTGTCCAAATCACCCAATCAAAGCGCCCCATGAGAATGGGCAAGTGCAGCACCAGACCCAGATCAACGGTCATCGGCAAAATCATCGGCCAAAAGACCTCGGGCGATCGCGCCGTCATTGGTTTGACCTCACCGCCCCAAATCAGGCAGAACGTGCGACCAAGACTAAAGGCAGCAAACGCATTCATCAATAGAAGCACCACCCCCACCCAAGGCAGTTGGGCAAAGGCCGTATCCAGCAATTCTGCCTGTGGGAAAAAGCTGGCCAAGGGGGGAACCGCCAGCAACCCTGCAGAACCAACGAGAAACGAAATACCGGAAATGGGGCGCCGCGACCACAGCCCGCCCAATAGGCGCAGATCTTGGGTAATGCTATTCCAAATAATGCTGCCAATGCTCATCATCAGCAGTGCCATGGCCACGCCGTAGGTGAGGATAAAGACAAAGGCTAAGCCCGGCTCCTTGAGACCAACGGCAATAAACACCCAGCCCATGTAGGCACTCACCAAATAGGAGAGGGCGCGTTTAATGTCCACTTGGGCAATGGCAATCAGGGTTCCTCCCAAGGCAGTGACGCTACCAATGACCAGCAAACCTGTTAGAGCGACAGAGGAAAGGCTCAGCACCGGCGTCAGCTTCACCAGCACCCATGCCCCCGTGCCCACAACAATGGCATTCCGCAGAATAGAGGCAGGCACAGGGCCTTCCATGGCCTCATCCAACCACAGATGCAATGGGAATTGGGCACATTTCCCCATTGGCCCAGCAATCAGCGCCAAACAAATTAGGGTAATGAGGGTGGGATCCACCTGAGCCGTAGCTGCCCAAGCCGCTAAATCGTCGTAGTTCCAAGAGCCAGCAAGGGGATAAATCGCCAACACCCCCATCAGCAGCACCAAGTCTCCCACCCGCTTGGTGAGGAAGGCATCGCGGGCACCGGTCACCACCAGCGGTTGGTTAAACCAGAAGCCAATGAGCAAATAGGTCGCTAGGGTCAGAATTTCGAGCATGACATAGTTAAAAAACAGAGAATCCAGCAGCACCAGCGCCCCCATCCCCCCCTCAAACAGAGCCAATAGGGCAAAAAAGCGCGCCCAGCCCCAATCCATCTCCATGTAGCCGATGGCAAAGATCTGAGCCATGAGGTTCAAACCCGTAATCAGCATCAGGGCGGTGGTGGTCAAGATGGAAATTTCCACCGGAATGTCAAAGTGCAGACCCGCCACATCCAGCCACGTCCAGTGCAAAGACTGCGGCGGTTGGTTGGCGATCGCCACCGTGGCCAACAGTGCATGAACAAAGGAGAACAACGTGAGCAAGAGATTCAAATAGCCCGCTGGACGAGGTCCCGTTTTCCGGGTGATCCCCGGTGACCAAATCAAGGACAGCACCATTCCCGCCAGCGAGTAAAAGGGAATGAGCCATACTGTGTCCGCAAATGATTGCAACATAAACCCCGCTTATGCCTATGGACAAGACTAATTAGATTTAATCTTATCTATGAATGGCACCAGACCTTCCAGGGCTAAGTGCAAAGTTGCATCAATATCTCTTATCGCCCAGATAAAAGGCAACTATGAAGGATTGAGCATTGTTTAGGATAGCTATAAACGCTTAGGGGGAAATTTGAAAGGTCACCCGTGCAGTGTAGCCCACATAACAGAAATTGCCTTCACCCCAGTCTTGATCAGCGTCTAATTCAACGCGCACTTGGCTTTGACGCGGATAGTTTTCGGGAATCGGGATCACCTGATCGTCGCCGGGGTTGAGGCGACCCAAGCCAGAGCGAATGTTGGTGACTGTGCCCCAAACCACCTTGCCTTTGCTGCCATAGAGTTCAATTTTGGCCTTGGTACCGGGGTGGATTAGCCGCAGGGACTGTTCCTCTACAAACACATCAATCCAGCGCCGTTGACAATCCAATAACTGCAAAATTTGATCCCCTTTGCCGAGAAACATCCCCGGACGGGCATCCACCCGCCAGACATAGCCGGCAATGGGAGCCGTTACCTTCACCACCTTGCGCTGAGCAACCTCCTGCCAGGCTTGGGCAACCTGTCGCTGTTGAGCCGCAATTTCCCGTTTCAGCCCTTGGACGATCGCCTGCTGTTCGCTAATCTGAATTTTTAGCTCCTGAAGCCGCAGGCGGGGGTCATAGTTGCTGCGAGTGTTGCGCAGGGTCAGTCCCAATTCAGCGGCACGGGCATCGGCCTTGAGCGCCTCTACCCTATCAGCGGCAGCCTCCACTTCCCGTTGGCGAGCAGCCACTTGCGCTTGGCTTTGCTGCAATTCCGTTAGAGCCGCATCTGCTTGGGCTTGGGGTACCGCTCCCTGCTGCGCCAACTGGCTAAAGCGCTGGTAGTTAATTTTTGCCAATCGATAGCGTGCCTTGGCATCGGCCAGATTCGCTCTAGCAGCCCCTAGTTCCGCTTGGGCAGCCGCCACTTGGCGATTGGTTTGTTTTACCTCAAGCAGCTGTTGATGGCGTTCATCCCCTTGGGCAGAGGCGAGGAGTCCCTGCAACTGAGCCAGTTTTGCCTGAGCGGCTTCTAGTTCACCCTGCCGCCGTTCCAGCCATTTTTCAACTTCCTTGAGGTTGCCTTGGCTAAGGTAGGCATTTTCTAGCACGGCTAGGGGCGTCTCCTCCGCTGGCTTGATAAATTGCCCCACCTTTGCCCTCAGTTGCTGGAGGGTTCCTTCCTCCGGAGCCCGCACATTGACAATGACGCCATTAATGACCGCATCACGACTGCGCACGGTTGTTAAATGGCGGTAGAGAAACAAGCCTGCAAAGGCAAGGATGCCACACCCGGCTGCGAACACTAACAAATTGGCAAGGAGCGATCGCCGTAGCTTCAGTTGCTGAGTCGGTACAACCTGATTTTTAATCTCCGTCAAAGGGGAGACTTGGCTTAAACTAGATGCAGAATCTGAAGCTGGCTTTTTCATAGAAAACTCACAACAAGTCAATTAAAGTGAATAAAATCGCCCAGCTATTTTGCATAATTGACAGGTAAAAGCTTTGTGCTAAAAACGCCTCATGTTTCCCTCACAATTGAACCTTAAAGAGTCTTGAATATTTTTTTACTAGCTTCATCTAAACATACTCACTAACCTTTTGTTATCCGTACAACTACTGAAGCTGACAGACATCCAATCTTGGATTACCACAGGTTTTCAGAGCCTTAGCCCGCCCCAAAAGTATGGATAGAGTACGTATGATAAAAGTATCCGTGGCAGACCCCTATGACCCACCTTCCAGACGTTGACAAACAAGCATGGCTAATTGTGCGCTCCCAAGGTACGGTGGTCGGCAAGTATCACCTCGCAGGAAAGGCGTTCTGGAAAATTGGCCGCGCCAGCGACTGTGACATTATTATTCACGACCCCTATATTTCCCGACATCAGGCAACCATTGAACTACGCCCTCGGGGCAATGCCCTGGTGTACCTGATCCGTGACAACAATAGTCGCAATGGCACATTAATTAACGGTACACCCCTGTCGGAGGAGCGAGTCTTATACCATGGAGACCTTATTATGATGGGGGATACGGATCTCGCGTTTCACTATACAAGTCCGACCCCGTCTGTCCCGCCTAATGTGTTGCAGTGCTCTTGAGAACCAACCTGTCACCCCTCGATGAATTTTTGTGGGCCATTTTAGGCCTCCTGCTGACAGTGGCTGGAACCTTCATGGAGGCGGCGATCGCCCTCCCCAACCTCCTCAATGAGGAAGGGCAATTTGTTTTGCCCAGTTCATGGGCCGCCGTTCCCGTGTATGGGTTACCCGTCTCCTATCAAGTTGCGGCAGTTCTTCTAGTGGGCTGCATGGGGGGACGGCAAGCCGCCGCCCTCTCTCAGGTGGCTTATCTGATTCTGGGTCTCAGCGGGTTTCAGGTGTTTTCCCAAGGGGGAGGTCTGGACTACTGGCGTGAACCGACATTCGGTTACCTCTTGGGTTTTGTGCCGGGGGCTTGGGTCTGTGGTTGGCTGGCTTTTCGCCCCCAAAAGCGAGTGAGTTTAGAATGGTTTGCTTTGAGTGGCCTAGGGGGACTGGTGCTCATTCATGTCTGCGGTGCCCTCTACCTCAGTGGTCTGGCTCTTGCAGGGCAGTTGAGTCAACCCTTGGTGGAGCTACTAGAGCAGTATTCGCTTTTTGCCTTGCCAGGGCAGTTGGTGATTGTCTGCTTGGTGGCAGCGGTAGCGCGGGTATTGCGCTTGATTTTGCTGTATTAAAGCTAAACCATTAAAATTTGCCTTCAATTAAACCTTCGGCCTCTAGGGCGATCGCTCGCAGGCGGTCTAGGATCTGCGGATCCGGTGCTTGCCACAGTTGACGCTGGGCAGCTTCGAGGAGTCGCTCCGCCATGTCCCGCAGTGCCCAAGGATTATGCTGCGCCACAAAGGCTTGCATTTCGCTATCAAGCAAATAGGTCTGAGTAATGCCTGTAAACACATAATCGGGCACACAGCGAGCCGTAGCGGCATAGCCAAAGAGATAATCCACTGTGGCGGCCATTTCAAAGGCACCTTTGTAGCCATGGCGCTTGATGCCGGCTAGCCATTTGGGATTAATGACGCGGGAGCGATAGACTCGCAGCAGTTCCTCTTGGAGGGTGCGAATTTTTGGCTGCTCTGGCCGTGAGTGATCGCCAAAGTAAACCGTGGGCTGCTGCCCCGATCGCGATCGCACGGCAACGGTCAAGCCCCCCTGAAACTGGTAATAATCATCGGAGTCCAATAGATCATGCTCGCGGTTGTCTTGGTTTTGCAGCACCACTTGCAATTGACTCAGCCGCTGCTCTAGGGCTTCCGCTGCATTGTGGCTGTGGGCTTCGCCGGTGTAGGCATAGCTACTCCAGTGAATATAGGCGCGGGCAAGATCGTCATCCCCCTGCCAGTTTTGGGCTTCGATCAGTCCTTGGAGTCCCGCCCCATAGGCACCGGGCTTGGAACCAAAGATGCGAAAGCGTGCCCGTTCCTGAGCTTGATTCAGGGAGAGACCCTGCTGTTGCCAATAGGCCGTTTCTTTGGCCACTTGGGCTGCCAAGGGATTTTGATCCGCGGGTTCATCCAACTGGCTCACCCGCTGCACCGCTTCATCAAAAAGAGCAATCAGGTTGGGAAAGGCATCGCGGAAAAAGCCAGAAATCCGCAGCATGACATCCACACGCGGTCGTCCCAACAGCGACAGGGGAATCACCTCCAAATCCACCACCCGCCGCGAGGCGCCCTCCCAGACAGGACGAACCCCCAACAGGGCAAGGGCTTGGGCAATATCGTCGCCCCCGGTGCGCATGGTTGCGGTGCCCCATACCGAAAGACCTAGGGTACGGGGAAATTCTCCCTGCTCTTGACAATAGCGTTCGATGAGGGCTGCCGCCGATCGCTCCGCCAACGCCCAAGCAGCTTCCGTCGGTACCGCTCGCAAATCCACTGCATAGAAATTCCGTCCGGTGGGTAGGACATCCGGACAACCACGACTGGGGGCACCGGCAGCGCCACTGGGAACATAGCCGCCATTGAGGCCATGGAGAAAGTGGTCAATTTCTTGGCGGGTCTGTTGCAGGGCAGGGTAGAGCACCGTACGAATCCAATCCAGTACCTGCTGAGTTGCACGGCCACAGGGGAGATCAGGGGTGCCCTTCAGTAAGTCCTCCACCAGTTTTGCCGCGGTTTCCTCGAGGGCATGCTGCCACTCACCAACGGAACGGTATCCAGGTACAGGACTTGGATCGGTTGGGTTAGCGGTCAGGGGATCTAAATCAACCCCTTGATCCTTTGCTAAGGCACGAGTGAGACCCATGTGCTGGCCACTGGGACTGCGGGCGATCGCCACCATCAGATCTCGCAACTGCCGTCCCTGGGGGCATTGGCCAAGAATATGCAGGCCATCGCGAATCTGGGCATCCCGCAGATCACAGAGGTAGCCATCGGTGCGCGCTAGCCACGCCGTCCAGGTTTCCTCAGGATTGGGGGCACCAATTTCTTGATCGAGATCGAGTTCTTTGACGAGGGCTTCAATCTGCTGCCGCAGCACACTCAAACGGGGGCGATCGAACTGCTCAGCGGCGTAGTATTCCTCAATGTAGTGGCTGAGGGTCTCTAGACCACCGTACAGCTCAGCACGGGTGAGGGGGGGAGTCAGATGATCCAAAATCACTGCTTGAGCACGGCGTTTGGCTTGGGCACCTTCACCGGGATCGTTGACAATGAAGGGGTAAAAGTGGGGGACAGGGCCAAGGGCAATTTCGGGAAAACAGGTGTCACTGAGGGCAATGCCTTTGCCAGGGAGCCATTCTAGATTGCCGTGCTTGCCGACATGGACAATCGCATCCACCCCAAAAACATGGCGCAGCCAAAAGTAAAAGGCGAGATACGCTGGGGTGGGTTCCAAATCGGGGGCATGGTAATTCAAACTGGGGTCGCGATCGTAGCCCCGACTGGGTTGGACACCGACAAAAATGTTGCCCCAACAGTCACCAGCAATGGGGAGGTCTGTGGTGGGCGACGGCCAGCGTTCGTTAATGGCCGCCTGTACCGCCCTTGGTAGGTTCTGAAAATAGTGCTGGTAGGCCTCAAGGGGAAGGGTGTAGCGGGGCTGCCGCCAGTGATTGCCTTCGGGGTCGTTGGTGCGGTAGCGGCTGAGGTGGTGGATCAGGGCATCGCCATCCTTGGGCAACGGGTCAGTACCCAGATCATAGCCAGCCTGCTGCAATGCCTTCAGGAGTGCTACCGTACTGTTGGGGGTGTCGAGACCGACGCCATTGGCAAGACGACCATCGCGGCAGGGATAGTTGGCTAAAATCAGGGCAATGCGGCGCTCATGGGGGGCTTTGTGGCGCAGTTTCAGCCAGTTGGCTGCCAGATCACTGACCCAGTGCAGGCGATCGCCCGCCGGGGCATAGGTGGTCACGGTGGTTTCCACATCTGTTTGAATTTGCGACACCGCCTTAAAGGACACCGCACGGGTAATGATGCGGCCATCCACCTCCGGCAGGACGACGTGCATGGCAAGGTCGCGGGGCGTCAGTCCTTGGGGATGGTGTTGCCAAGTCTCGTGGGTGCTGCTGCTGAGAATGACCTGTAGCACGGGGACATCCAATTGCTGCCAAAAGTTGACCTCCTTGGGCTTGGCGATCGCGAACCCCGTCGTATTGAGAATCAATTCCACCTTGCCCCGCCATGCCGCCAGCAGTTCCCGTTGAATGTCTAGATCTTGCAGCGAGGAGACAAACAGGGGGACAGGTGCCAATTGCCGCTGCAGCAAGGCCTGAGCGAGGGCATCCATCACCGCCGTATTGCCCGCTAAGTAATGGGCACGGTAAAAGAGAATCCCCACCTGCGGCCAGTCGCTGGCTATCTGCCCCGCAATCGGATAGCTGCCCCAGCGGGGAATCCTTTGGGGGGGTGGGGGGGGCTGACCCCAACCGCAACCGTAGTGGCCAATGAACTCTAGGGCACGCTGAATATTTTCCTGTCCGCCCTCACGGAAGTATTGCCAGAGGCGATCAACTTGGGCCAGCGGCCAACTGGAGAGGCTCATGAGTTCTAAGTCGGGGCGATCGTCCCCCGGCAATAAGATCAACTGCCCACCGCGATCGCTGACCATTTGCTGCGCCACCTCTAGGCCATAGCTCCAATAGCCCCGTCCCCCCAAGAGGCGAATCACGACCACGTCGGCCTTGGCTAGGACGCGATCGCCATAGTCATCAATGGCTGCTGCTGCTTGTAAATGCAGTAAATTCGCCAAGCGTAGAGGGGGAAAGTTCTCGGGTAGCTGCTTGTAGGCTTGAGCCAGCAGGGCAATATCCGTATCCGCTGCCGTTAAAATAATAACGGGAGCACTGCTTTGCTGTAGAAATGCAACATCGCTGTTATCTGTGGCAACAGTCAGATCATTTAATGTAAGAATTCGATGCATGCGTTGACAACAATCATTAAAGAAACTGGTGGGTTTTCCCCCCTGTCCCCCTTGAGCCGCTACAACAGAAATTAATGGGAAAAGCCTCTAGCGATCGCAACCCGCATGGCAATGCCACTTTCTGTGATGAACCGATCAAGGATTGAACTTCAAAAACTATGCGCCAGCCCGTCTTTGATCGAATTTTACCAGCATTTTTCTACGAGCGAATCGCCACAGTCCTGCTCGCAGAAGCTAGCCATCGCGGCGCAACTGTCCTTACCCGTGAAGAGGTGATAGCGTCTGCCGATGCCCCTTTTCTCGTCGTCGTGGCAGAGACCTTTGCGCTGCTGTTGCAGGCAGAAACCGTACCGCAGATGAGTGCCTATCGGGTAAAAATCCTCACTGAGCCGGTGGCGATCGCTCGCTTTCTGCGCAAAATTCGCAGCCAGACACCCCTAGGCCAGCGTTCCCTGATCCGCTCAGTTTTGCAGCAGTTGATTCCCTTGACCGCCAAAGACCAAACGTTGCCCGCCGACTTGGCCCTTTCGCTGATGAATGTGCTCAGCGAAGACATGGCTCAGCAGTGTCAAAATTGTGCTCCCCTTGTCACTGCTGCCTTGAGCGAACGACAGGCCAAAGAGCGCCTGCTGCATCAGGTCACCACCCAAATTCGCCAAAGTCTGGAGCTACCAGAACTGTTGAAGATGGCAGTGGATCGGATTCGCGAATTTTTAGGTGCCGATCGGCTACTGGTGGGACAGTTTTACAATTCTACTGGTCAATTGCAGGGGCAAATTGCCTACGAATCTTGCCGCCATGGCGGAATTCCGTCGGTTCTTGGGCTCTGGGATGACTGCTGGCAGTGGTCTGCCCTACCCAGCAGTAGCTATCAGCGTCTCAGTCGTGGCCAAACCATCACAGTCAGTGACATTGACGAATTTTATCAAGAGGTTCCCTGCCTACAGGCCTTTGCCGCCCGCTGGCAGATCAAGGCTTGGCTAATTGTGCCAATCATTGTTCAAGAAAAACTTTGGGGAGTGCTCATTGCCCACCAGTGCGATCGCCCCCGCCAATGGCAACCCCAAGAAGTTGAGTTTTTGACCCATTTGAGTCAACACCTGAGTATTGCCATTTACCAAGCGCAACTCTACAGCGAGCTGCAACAGCAAAAGGCTACCCTTGAACAGCGCGTGAATGAACGCACCCAAGCCCTGCGGGAAGCCCTGAGTGCCATGGAAGCCGCTCATCGGATTAAGAATGACTTTTTGGCCACCATGAGTCATGAGTTGCGCACGCCCCTCACCTGTGTGATTGGGGTTTCGGCCACCCTCTTGCGCTGGCCCCTCGGTCCGCTAACGGAAAAACAGCGGGAGTATTTGGAAATTATCCATGAGAGTGGCACGCACCTGCTGGAGTTAATTAACAGCATTCTTGATCTCTCCCAAGCGGAATTGGGGCGATCGCGGCTGCATTACAGTGCCTTTTCGATTCGGCAACTCTGTACCGACTGCCTCGAAGTGGTCAAATCCCAAGCCCAGCGCCATCAAATTCACTTGCAGCATCAACTGATGATCCCGCCAAGTCGCGATCGCTTTTGGGGAGACTACCGCCGCATCCAGCAAATTCTCATTAACCTGCTCAGTAATGCCATTAAGTTCACGCCTGCGATGGGGGAAGTGATTCTGCGGGCATGGTGGAAAGAGGATGAACTGATTTTCCAAGTGCAGGACAATGGCATCGGCATCCCTGCGCACCTGCAACCCTTGCTCTTTCAGAAGTTTCAGCAGTTGGATAGCTCCTTTGGCCGTGCCTATACCGGCGCTGGTCTCGGCTTAGCCCTCACCAAGCAATGGGTGGATCTGCACAATGGCTGGATTGAAGTTGAGTCCACTGAAGGCAAAGGCAGCACCTTCACCGTTGGCTTACCTGCAACCTCTACGGACACCCTCTTGGAGCCGACCAAAGTCAAATTGGATGTGCCGCCCCTCGCCACAACGGATGTACTGGTCGAACCGGAGGGGCGAATTGTGCTTGTGAGTGAAGAGGAAGCCACAGCCACCCTCATCTGCTCGATTTTAACCACAGCGGGTTACCAAGTGATTTGGCTCGTCGATGGTGAAGTGGAACGGTTGCTAGCCCTGACGCCCATTGCCGTTCTTTTGGCAGAACCCTTTAGCTCTGGGGATTTGCAGGAGCTTGTAGATCAATTGCGACAACGCTGTACCCCTGAGCAACTGAAGATTTTTATTTTGGGATCAGAGCGCCCTTATCGGGGGGCCGATCGCCACATTTCTCTGCCCATTCATCCAGAAAGTTTTCTGCAACAGGTAACGATGGGGCTAACTTCCCTTGCGATCCCTGCCCAGTAGGGAAAAGGCTTGATCCACTTGACGGTAGAGTTCTTGAAGACCACTTGTATTCCAAAGAACGGTGTCTGCTCGTCGAATTTTCTCTTCTAGGGGAAGTTGACTGGCTAGGCGCAGGGCGGCGGCACTTTCAGAGAGACCATCCCGCTGCTGAAGGCGAGCTAACTGCTGTGCAGGTGTGGTGGCAACGACCCAAATCTGATCCACTAACCCTTCGAGGTGGGCTTCGAACAATAGGGGAATCACGAGGGTCAGCAGGGGCTGATCACATGCTTGAATGGCTTGCTGCATCTGGGCAATAACCCAAGGGTGAATTTGCGCTTCTAGCCAGTGGCGCTCTTGGGGTTGGGCAAAGACAATTTCCCCTAAACGGGAGCGATCGAGGCTGCCATCATCACGGCAAATCTCAACACCATAGCGATCGAGAATCGCTTGATAAATGGGCGTTCCGACGGCAACCGCCTGCCGCGCTAACTGGTCGGCATCGACAATAGGCACACCATACTGCTGCTGCAAATAGGCAGCCACCACCGATTTACCGCAGGCAATTCCCCCCGTGATACCGAGGCGAAGCGGTCTAGACACCCCCTTGGAGCCGCACCGCTGGCTGCATTAAGCGCACCCGTGCCCCAATATCCGCTGGCACAGTGGGGAGCATTTGTTGATAGGTCACTGTCTGACCGGGACCGACAGTTGCCGGTTCTGGCGTCGCTGCACCCGTTTGTAGAATTTGGCCATTAGGCCCCACGACCTCATAGTTAACGGATTGAATCGTTACCGGTTGGCGGTTATTGTTCGTCACGGTACCGGTCACCACTGAAGAGCCTGGTAACTTCAGTACAGGTTGAAGCTGCGGCTGCCCCACACGGATATTGCGTAGGAGCTGTTGTTCCAGAACTTTGGGATCGACTTCTTGGGGCGTCTCTGATGGTGTTGGCGTAGAAGCGGCTGCCGTTGCGCCAGAAAGGTTGAGCAAATGATTCCAGTAGCGTTGATTGCGTCCCCACTCATAGGGAGAGTTGCCAATAATCACAATGTCGCCCGCAGCCCGCTGTGCCAAGGCAGGGAGGGGGGCGATCGCTCCAAGAAGCACAATACTGGTTAGCCAAAGGGGAAATGGCGATCGAGTTATCTTTAGCATGGCGCACGCTCCTGTCAATGCAGCCTACTCTCCATCCTACTGCAACTTGATGTGGGGTTTGGGGTCAGCCAACCGCCCTCAATATCGGCACAGGGGCAGCTATCGCAACAGCGGCATATTAACAATTTGGGGATCAATACCGGCACTCTTGAGCACATCTTGCCACTGCTGTTTGATGGCAGCGTCATTGGGATTGCTTTGCTGCAACTCCACAAGGGTTGCCAAGGTATCGTTCCAGAGTTGACTGGTGGCCAAAAGGGGCAGGCGATCAGCCGGAGGCATGGTGGTAATTACCTGGGCAAGGTTGCTGTCCAGCTCAGCCCGCTCAATCCAGCCCGTCACAAAGGGATTGGCATCGGGTTCATTGGACTTACAGGTGAGGGAGAAGATCCACTGGTATTTTTGCCCCGGTTGTAGCTTCGCCTTACTGGCATCCACTGTCACAGGTAAAATGCCGGCTTTACCATTCAGGGGCACTTGTTGGGTGAGGAGCAGATCGCCAGCTTCTGAGAGCAGCATCAGTTCCGCCGATTTGGCCGTGCTTTGGGGAACAAAGAAAAAGAGACTGGGATTGGCCGCAGCGGTCATCCCCAAGTTGTTATCGGGCACAAGAGCAACAATTTTTGTCAGATAGCCTTGGGTACATTCCCCAAAGCGGGTGGCGCCTGCGATCCGTTGCCCTGGCATGCCGCGATTTGAGGGTACAAAGGTGAGACGATTACTCGATTGGGCAGCGTAGCGATCGCGAGCAATATAGGCCTCGACATTACTAATCGCTGTGAGGGCATAGCGGTTACCGGGGCGCAGACTGAGGGCACGGCGGAAATTCACCAAGGCGGATGGATAGTCGCGTTTGGCGGTGAGTTGATACCCCCGCTGCATGTAGCGATCGAACTCACTGGCTTCGCTAGGGGAAGTTTGGCCAACAGCAGGTAACGATGGCAAAATAACTGGCAGGGCACCCATCCCCATTGCCAAGGTACCGACAAGCAGCCACGAAAGGCCAAAACGGTGGGTAGACATAGCACTTACCTACTGAACATGCTAACTATCTTTAAGGTACTATCGGGAAGAAAACCCGATTGTGATCAGGCTTGCACATCCCCTGTGATTTCCGTAAAAGAGCAGCAAACGAGCAATCATTCCTCCCTTGCGCCGATCACGCTTCCCTTGGTGGAGATGTTCTCAGCGATTCAAGGGGAAGGCGCTAATGTGGGGTGTCGGCAAATTTTTATTCGCTTGGCGGGTTGTGATCTCCGCTGCACCTATTGTGACAGTGCCCACACATGGTTTGTTCCCCCCCATGCCCTAATTGAAGCACAAGCGGGCGATCGCTACTTTCAAACCGTACCCAATCCCGTCACTGCCGCCCATATTCTCGAAGCCGTACAGCAGCTCAATACTCCCCCCATCCACGACAGTATTAGTCTCACCGGCGGCGAACCGCTGCTCCATGCTGCAACACTGGCACTATTTTTGCCCCTCCTCAAAGCCCATAGCTCCCTGCCCCTCTACCTTGAAACTGGCGGACACCATCCAGAAGCACTGGAGCAAATTCTTCCCTATCTCGATAGTGTCGGCATGGACATTAAGCTCCCCAGCGTCAGTGGTGAGTGCCATTGGTCAGCCCATGAAGCCTTTTTGCGCCTGTGCGATCGCGCCCCTGTCGAGGTCTTTTGCAAAGTGATTATTTCCCAAACAACGGATCCTGCTGATTTAGACCGCCTCGCTACCCTTGTGGCCAGCGTCAATCCCCATATCCCGGTCTTTCTCCAACCTGTAACGCCCGTAGGTACCGGTCGCTGTACCCCCCCACCCACCCCGGAACAACTCCTCAGGTGGCAAGCGCAATTGAAGGCACAGCTGACCCAAGTGCGCGTCGTCCCCCAAACCCATAAATATCTCGGCCAGCGCTAGGGGTATTTTTTAATTACTTTTTAATCAAAATGTACGCACGGACATAATTGGGGATGCGACGGGCAGCCGCTTGGTAGGTAGCACGGTCTGGAAAAATTCCCGCTAGAAAGTCCAACTGATAGAGATTGGGCATAAAGGCTCCCCCCGTATCGGCAATCACGCCGAGGCGCAGTTTAGGCTGACCGCCTTGGGTATCTTCAACCACAATGACTCGCCCAAGACCGATATTCCAGACATCCCCCGCAAAGGTCACCTCAGGTTGGGTATTGATTTTGTTTTCAATGGTGCTGCCATAGCCCTTAAGGAAAGGGACTTCACGAAAATACCAGTAGCGTCGCTGCTCGTAGGGATCAACCCCCTTGACGAAGGGAATATCATTATTGCGATCCACATTGAAAAAGGCTTCAGTGCCATCGGTAAATTGCACCAGAATCGTCCCCTGCATCAGGGCATCCTCAAGCCCTCTCCTCGTCAAGTAGGCCAAAGGCTTCACCCGTCCATAGAGGGAGCCACCCGGTTCAAAAATCCCTTCCAGTACCTGTTGCTTTGTCAGTTGCTTATAAAATAAGTCCTCGGGTTGATCGGGAACACGGGGCGGCAGAGCATAAAGCGCCGTATTGTACGTCTCTGTGCGGGTGCGTGATCCGCGATGGGTAAATACCGCATAGTTGGTGAGGCGCAATTCCTTAGTTTGATGCGGATTGCGGGGGTTGTGGGGCAGCCATTGAATGACGCGAAAGTGCCGATTAATAAATGCGGGGTCTTGCAAACGAATTGGGCGCTTGCGACTAATATCCTCCGTGAGCGTCGCAATCATAAAGTCTAGGGTGTCGAGGACTTGGGGCAGCGTCACCCCCTGAATCGCCAGAATGCCCTCCCGCTGGGTAATGGGGTCTGTTTCCCTAAAGTCTTGAAAATACTGGCGAGTGCTACGCAACACTTGCAGCAGCTTCATCGGGGCGGTGCTAATGCGGTGGGCGGGCAGGGGGCGATCGCGAAACAGGTTCCGCCCATCCACTTGAAACTGGGGCTGGCCAAACTCATCCAGCACGGTGTACAGGGGAGATACAGCCACAGGGGACGTTGTAACCGTTGCAGATGCTTCTACTGGTGCTGAGGGAACCGTTGCCGCTTGACAGCCCACTGCCAAAAACATCAGACTCAGACAACTTGCCGCACTCAGCCAATAGAAACGCATAAGCAGACCTTGAACATGTTTAGCCTGCACTCCCTAATCCTCGCATCGCAGGTGGGGGTTAAGGCGCGGCAATGTAGGGAAGCGGAGTGGCCAATCGATTCATCATCCTAACCTTATGTGGAAAACTCCACAAGGGATGCTGCTCTCACACCTATACGATAGACCTGCGATTCAAAGTCGGTAACAGTACCAGTGGCGGTGAGGGCTTGGATAAACTCTTCGCGGCGACGCGGATTGACATAGAGCTGACCAGCAATGTCAGTGATGTGAGCCTGTAGATCCGCTGGGGAGTCATAAGCGTAGATGCGAGCCAAGGCGGGGTTGACCTTGAGGTAATGACCATTGGGACTAGATTGCAAGATCCCCTCTGTGGCATTTTCAAAAATACTGCGGTACTGGCTCTCGGCAAGGCGGAGCGATCGCTCGATCTCTTGGCGCTCTAGCACATTGGTAAATACTTGACCCATCACTTGCAGCAGTGGTAGGAGGGTCTCTAGGTGGGAATGAGCCTGACGTACAAAGTCTAATCCCAAAAAGCCGATCAACTCCTCACCGCGATTGAGGGCAACCACAAGGAGGGACTGAATTTGCTGGACGTCTAGACCTTGGCGATCAGGGGAATCCTTGGGCAGGTTTTGGATGCAAGGCCAGATGACATGATCCTGGCTCTGAATTTCTTCGAAAAAACGGGGATAGTCTTGAGTCACAATCCCCTGAAGCTGTTCCTGCTGAGGTTCAATGCCAGGGGCGCACCATTCGTAGGTATTGGAAAAGCTCCCTTGGGTACCGGGGTCACGTTCAAAGAGGTAAGCGCGATCGGCCTCCGTCATTTCCCCCAAAAGACCCAGCACCTTGTGGATGGCCTGGGGAATCTCCGTCAGGGGGTCGAAAAAGGTTAGCAGTGCTCCATCCTGAAGCAGTGAAGCTACGGAGAGGTGATTCCCCAAAAGCTGCTGGCCAATGCTGTTGGCGCTAATGACTTGATATTGGGGTGGGCGGGTGGCAGAAACACCAATCAGTAGTAGCCCTTGGGCACTGTAGTTAAAAAAAATCTCCAACAGGCGATCGGCCATGGAGAGGGAGGAAGCGGCCAGTGTCTGGCCTTGCAGAGGAGAGGGCTGAACCACGGCCAATGTTTCTAAATTTTATTTCTTAATCCATCTACTCTAAACGATTCTGGCCAAGATGAACTGCTAAATGGAAAACACTTTATGCCACACCAAATGCCACACCAAAACGATGCCGCCTGTGGCTGTAAGGGTGATCAGGTAGAGGGAACGGCTGAGCCGCAGAGCTGCAATAATCGTGCCTTGATCAATGGGGTGCAGCGGTTCTCCTAAAAAGGGTTTCACTTTCACCGTGCCGCGATAGATATTCGTACCCCCCAGCCGTACGCCAAAAGCGGCTGCATAGGCACACTCACTCCAACCGGAATTGGGACTGGGATCCTTGGGCGCATCCTGGCAACACCACTGCCATACCCGCTGCCACTGCCTAGAGCAAAGGGCAACTAGAAAGACGAGCCACCGACAGGGCAACCACGTGAGCACATCATCGGTTTTGGCAGCAAACCATCCCCAGTGGGTGTAGGGTGGCTCGCGATAGCCAATCATTGAGTCCAAGGTACTGGCAGCTTTGTAGGCCATGACGAGGGGCAAGGGGGTTAGTTGCGGAACGATAAGGGTGGCGATCGCCCCATAAAACAGCGGTGCCATCATGCCATCGGTCGTATTCTCACTCACCGTTTCCAGAACCGCCCGCAGAATCTCAGGCGCCTCTAAGTGGGCAGTCTCGCGACCCACATACTTAGCCAAGGACTGGCGTGCCCCCTCAAGATTGCTAGCCGCCAAAGGTGCCAATACCTCTGCCGCTGCATCCCGCAGACTACGACCCGCAAAGCCACTGGCGGTGCCCACGACTGCAATCCCCCAACCGAGGAGGGGCGAAATCGTCATTCCCAGTGCCACCACCCCCCAACTGATGAGGGCAGAACCTAGGATTAAGCTCAGTGTCAGCAGCGCCCCCCCCAACCGCTGTCCCCAAACTGGCCAGCCTTGGCCATAGTTGAACCCGTTGCTAAGGGATTGAATATAGGCTCCCATCCAGCGCACGGGATGCGGCCAGCCCCACGGATCCCCAAGGCCAAAGTCAAGGAGGGCAGCAGCCAGAAGAATCGTGTAGGCAATGAAGGCGCAAGACACAGGAACGATCAACGGGGGCGATCGCTCATTTTAGAACCTTAGCGCCACCCCACCCGGTCCATAATCCGCAGAGCGTCGGCATTGTTGCGGCCAAACACTGCAGCATTGACATTTTGGCCACGGAAGTTGCCAAAGCGCCGCACAACCGGATGCAAGGGTACCCCGGAGCGCACGGGATATTCAAAGTTGGCCATGGCAAACATCTCCTGCGCCTTGGGACTCACTAAGTATTCGAGAAAACGAATGGCCCCTTGCCGATTGGGGGCACCCGCCACCACGCCACCACCGCAGATATTCACGTGGGCACCGCGATCGCGCTGATTCGGGAAGAACAAACCAACCTTCTCAGCAACTGCGCGGTCTTCTGCTTTATCTGAGGCCATTAATCGAGCGAGGTAGTAATGATTTGTAATTGCAATACCTCCAACACCCGCTGCACAAGCGCGAATTTGTGCAGTGTCATTTCCCTCTGGGGGTCGGGCAAAGTTGGCAACCAATCCCCGCACCCACTCTTCTGTTCTTTGAGAACCATGAATCGCCAGCAGTGAGCCTACCAAGGATTGGTTATAGACATGGCTGGAGCTGCGTGTGAGAATCTGCCGCCGCCACCTAGGATTAGCTAAGTCTTCGTAGGTGGACAGTTGATTGGGATTGACGCTGGATTTGTTGTAGATTAGAACGCGTACGCGCCGCGAGAGGCCAAACCAGTGACCTTGGGGTTCCCGCAGGTTGGCTGGCACCACGCTGTTGAGCACCCTTGACTGAATCGGCTGCAAAAGACCGGCCTGCTGGGCTCGCCACAAGCGACCAGCATCCACCGTAATCAACACATCGGCAGGACTCCGACTGCCCTCACTGCGAATCCGTTCAATTAGGGCATCGGCCTCAGCTTCAATGAGATTGACCCGAATGCCAGTTTGCTCGGTGAAACCGTTGTAGAGGGCTTTGTCGGTATCGTAGTGCCGTGCTGAATAGACATTGATCACACCCCCTGCCTGCCGCTGTTGAGCATTGCTCGATTCTGCTTTTTGGTTCCAGAGGTGGTGGGCGACATAGGCCGTTGCCCCAGCGCCCATGCCCAAGAGTACACGGCGACCGACTTTCTGCATAGTTGAGAATTTCTCCTAAATGCAATCTGAGAAATATTCTAGGACGATGGCTTTGTTTTTGCAATTTAGTTGCAATAAGTTAAGTCTTTGCTGTACCACCACTGGCGATCGCTAGGGGATAACTCCACCCAATAGAGCGTAATCACCATCATGGCGCCCGTTTCGAGGTGGCGCACCCAATAGCTGGGATGCCGTTTTGTGGCACTGTCGAGAATAAGCCGCCGCCCAATGCGCCGCCAACTGGGTTCTTTGCTGCGCCAAGCAATGCGGCAACAGGGCCATGGTAACTGCTCGCGGTCAAAAAGGCGACAACAGGCACCCACGACCTCATAGCTGAATGAATAGCCGGGACTGTAGAATTGAGTCCCACTCGCCAAGACAGGTGGCTGTTCTATGGTTGAATCTAAGCCAATCAAGGGGATGCGCTAACGTGCAGGCCAGCTTTCCAGTGTATCAGGAATCCCCCCTAGGGTTCTTGGGCGGCAATCAAAAGGGCACAGCAGCTAAAGCCAATGACGAGGGGGAGCAAAGACTGCAGCCAGCCACTCAAGCCCGTGGTGACTAGGGCGATCGCCAGTGCCAACATCTGTAGGCGGCGTTGCTGCGGGGATGGGGCAGCCGGCAGGTCAATGAATTGCAAGCCATCGGTGGGCAAAGGTAAGGGCATCACGCCGCCAGGGGGAAACGCCCAATACTGGTACTGCTCAATAAAGAGATCTGTCCACCCATGTTCTTGGCACCAAGCCACTGCGGACTGATAGGAGTATTTGAGTAATTGCAACGAAGAATGACGATCCATAGGGGCACTGGTCAGGGCCAGACAATGAACATCTCTATTGAGAACATAACAGAACTGGGAAATCGGTTTGGAACCCTTGTAGTAACTCTTAATCCTTTTGCTTGGGAGAAAATTAAGATTCCCGAAAAAGGTCAGCAGATATACTGAAAGATAGATAGAGTTGTGTCAGAAAGCACAACGGTTCCTACACCACCGTTCGTTGCAGCCGAGTGATGTAAAGAAGTATTTATTTATGTTTTGCAGTGAGGGGTATTGTTAAGCCATCAATTCATGGTTTTCAAGAATCACTAAATTTCCCGCAAATCCCCATGAAATCTGGCTTTGCCATGAGTCCAACCGAATCATGAATTCCCTTAAAATCATCTAGGAGGCGGTTATGTTGCTGGAGGCACCGACTGTACCGGTTTCACCGGTTGCCTTGCTCCATAGCTTGTTAGAACTGCGGCAGGAAATTACTAAAGAGGGGGAAGCCCGTTTTCAACAGTGGCAATCAAAAATTAAGCGATCCGAATTTATACCTAGTGCCCGCAATCTTGCCTACTATTTGGCCTTGCGCTGGCGGGATCTACGGGCAATTCAAATGGCCTTGATGCCTTGGGGGTTATCGTCCTTAGGACGGATCGAGTCGCGGGTGCTCCCCAATTTGGATGCGGTGATCAATACCTTGGGCGCCCTGTGCCATACCCATGAGTCACTGCCCCCCCGCCCACCCTTAGATGCCTTTTTTGCGGGCGATCGCCAACTGCGCCGCCAGACGGAAGAACTCTTTGGACCCATTCGCGGCAAACGCCATGGGCGCATCATGGTGACCCTGCCCCCTGAGGCGGCGACTGACCCCCAATGGAGCATTACCCTGCTGCGCAAGGGCATGAACTGTGCCCGCATCAACTGTGCCCACGATGACCCTGCCACTTGGGAAGCGATGATTGAGCACCTGCAAGCGGCAAGCCACATTACGGGTCAACCCTGCAAAATTCTCATGGACTTGGGGGGGCCAAAACCCCGCATTGCCGACATTTTTCCGGAAACGGTGCGCGTCCACGGCGGCGATCGCCTGCGGCTGACAACGGAAATTTGCCCTGATGGTGGAGAAATACCGCAATTCACCTGCTCCTTGCCAGAAATTTTGCCGCAATTGGCGGTGGGGCAGCGGGTTTGGATTGATGATGGCCACATTGGCGGTCGCATTGTCAGCAAAGATGAGCAAGGGGTGGAACTGACTATCACCCACTGCAAAGAAGGACAGCGGTTGAAAGTGGCCAAAGGCTTGAACTTCCCCGACAGTGATTTGCGCCTGTGTCCTCTGACCGAAAGCGATCGCGAGCATCTGGCCTTTGCTTGCCGCCATGCCGACATCATTGGCTACTCCTACGTCCAGTCCGCCGAGGATATTGCCCTACTGCAACGGGAACTGGAGCATTGTTGTGGCGATCGCGCCGACCAGATGGGCATCATTGCCAAAATTGAGACCCCGAAAGCAATTCGAGCACTGCCAGAACTGATCATCCAAGCGGCGGGTCGGCAACCCTTTGGCGTCATGATTGCCCGGGGTGATCTCGCGGTTGAAATTGGCTACCAACGCTTGGCAGAAATGCAGGAGGAAATCCTCTGGCTCTGTGAAGCCGCCCATGTGCCCGTGGTTTGGGCCACCCAAGTCCTTGAAAACTTGGTGAAAAAAGGCGTGCCCTCCCGTGCAGAAATCACGGATGCGGCGATGGCGGAGCGAGCGGAGTGTGTCATGCTCAACAAAGGCCCCTATGTGGGACTGGCAGTAGATATCCTCGATGATGTCCTTGCCCGCATGGAAGCCCACCAGCAGAAGAAAACACCGCAACTGCGGGCACTGCACTCGTGGCACCCCTACGAGACAATTGTGCGCCAATAAACCTCTAGTTAGCCTTCAGAGAGGATGCTGGGGCGAATTTTATCCCCGTCCCGCAGGGGCCGACCCGAACGGACGACATAGCGATCGCCGGCATTCAAACCACTGAGGATTTCCACTTTGCCCTCCCGCCGTTGGCCTAGGGTGACCTGCCGCTCCTGCACGCGATCGCCAACCACCACAAAAACGCTGCCTTGCCGTGAGGATAGTTGCCCCTCCTCAAAACCACTGAGGGCGGATTGCGGAATCATCAAGCGCGGCGCATTCGCTCCTTGGAAGGCCACCCGTGCCAGTAAACCACTGCCCAAGCGTTCATCGGCATTGTCAATCACGACTTCCACAGGAATCAGACGGGCAGCGGCGGCGGCAGGTGAAATTCGCGTAATCCGTCCTTCATAGGTGCGGTTGGGCACGGCATCAAACGTCACTGTTGCCCCTTGGCCGGGAGCTAATCTCGCTAATTCCCGTTCCGAGACTTCCACAACAACTTTGAGTTGACGAATATCGCCAAGGCGAAGAACTTCTCCCCCCGGTTGCAGTAGGTTGCCCACTTCTGTCAGTCGCTCTAGCACCACGCCATTGAGGGGCGATCGCAGGAGGGCTTGATTCAACCGTGCCCGTGCCTGTTGGACAAAGGCGATTTGGGCTTGCACCCGACCTTGGGCAACGGCCACCCCCTGTTGGGCGGTCACCACCTCTGCTTCACGAGACCGCAGTACCTGCCGTGCTGTTTGCGCCGTTGTGCGTGCCTGTTCCGCTGCTTGTGCTGAGACGGCACCATCCCGCAGCAGGGTTTCAAGGCGGCGGGCGTCACTTTCCGCCTGTTGGAGGGTAAGACGGGCTTCTTCGACGGCTGTACGAGCGCGATTGACGGCGGCTTTGGCTTGGATCACCTCGTTGCGACGGGCAGCCAGTTCTGCCTCTGCTGCAAAGACGGCATTTTTGAGGACAACGGGATCCACCTCCGCCAACAGTTGCCCCGCTTGCACGCGATCGCCCACATCTACACTCAGGTGAAGAACTTGTCCCTCCACCTGCGATCGCACCATCACTTCACGGTAGGGGTGAGTGGTACCTGTCAGGGTTGAGCCTGTTTCCAGCCGTTCCAAGCGTGCCACCGCCACATCAGCAGTAACCCCTTCACTCTCCGGACGCGCGACTGCCGGTGATTCTAAGCGATTTATTGCCGACTGGCATCCCCCCAAGAGCACCGCGATCGCGATCGCCCCCAGCCATTGTTGTTTCGCCATCATCTGTCTATTTATCTTCCCAACTGCTGCCGATAGCCTATCACACCGTCCCCAACTGCATCAGTAACACCTCCCAGACAAGGCGAGGCTGAACGTACTGCTGCAAATACTGACGGGCACGCTCCAATTGCTGAAGCATAGACACCTTCTGCGGGAACGATCCCCCTTGCCAAATTTGCTGCTGCATTAGACCGAGGAGCCAGAGCTGTCGTTCCACATCAAGGGATTGGCTAATATCTCGTGCCAATTCCAAAGCAGTTTGTAAAGGGAGGGGTGTGGTCAGTTGTTTGCCGAGGTGGCGGAACGGCTCAGGAATCTCTCGCCATGTTTGCCACGCTTGCAGAACTGCTCCTGGGGAGCCAGCTCCTAGGTCAAAGAGGGCGGGGCTAACCTCCTGCCAAAATTCAGGGGGGGCGACCTGTCGCAGGACCTGTTCGAGATCGGAACGGTTGAGGGGATAGAAGGGAATTTTCTGACAACGGGAAACTATCGTATTCAAGAGTGCTGACGGACTGGGAGCAATGAGAATCAACGTGGCACGCCCCGGTTCTTCGAGGGTTTTTAGCAGGGCATTGGCGGCGGCTTCGTTCATGGTTTCAGCTTGGGTCAAGACCACTAGCGATCGCGACGCACGCATCGGCGGTTGGCTGAGGTGACGGCTAAGTTGGCGAATTTGCTCTAGACGAATCTGGGGGGCACTGCGGGGAATCTCCTTCTCAGCGGCGAGGAGTTGGCGACGGGTGTAGAGCGTCCCTTGGACACTGTAGGTGGGTTCAATCCAGAGGACATCCGGGTGGTTGCTGAGATCACTGGCCTCGTTGAGAATTGCTTGCAGAAAACAGCGGGCAGTGAGGGCACGGCCTACCCCTTCAGGTCCAATAAAGAGATAGGCGGGGGCGAGTCGCTGGCGATCGAGGGCATGGGTCAGGAGTTGCACAGCGGTTGGTTGACCAATGACAGAGCGAAACCAATTCATGGTTTGGGGAAATGGGCTGCAACATAGGCAATGGCACTGGGGCGATCGCTGACAAGGCCATCAAGCATTGCCGATCGCAGGGCAAGGAGAATTTGCCGTAACTGCGGTCCGCGAGGATAGCCCAACTGTTGCAGATCATGGCCATTTAGGGGCGGCTTTTGCAATCGCCAATGCCAGAGATACTCCCGCAATAGGGCGACATCCCCTAAATCGGCTGCGCTACCTTTTGCCTGCTGTACTGCGGCCAAAAGCACAATGACGGGTAAGGGGTGACGCTCTAAAAATTCACAGTAGCGACTGCGCTGTTGCTGGCTCTGCCGCAATCTCTGCCACTCCTGTTGGCATTGAGGAAAAGTGTCCAGCCACTCACAGATGTGCTCCCCCAGTTGCAGTTGACGGGCGATCGCCCCCGCCGTGGGGACAGTCACAATCAAGGCCAAGAGTTCTAGCTCCCACAGGGGAAAGGTTTGCCACTCTTGCCGCTCAGGCACTTCTGGCCACCACTCCCAAACCAATTTCAAGCGCACCTTGGCCGCCTGATCAAAGGTGACTTGGCGATCTAAACACTCAAGGGCACCCAATTCCGCGAGTAACGTCAAGGCACGCTCACCGCCAAAGTGTTCCGTTGGCGCAAGGGGCAGTTCAAGGATGTGGCGCAGTTCATTGCGCAGCCGACTTTGGAGGGAAGGCCGTTTTGAGGTGGGGCGATCGCGGGTGGCAAAGACACCGCTGGTGAGGGCATATTCAATGTACTGGCGGGTTTGCGGCTCTAGGTCAAAGCCAAGGCGCACAGCAAAGCGCACGGCTCGAAAAATCCGCGTCGGGTCTTCAATAAAACTATTGGGGTGGAGCACCCGAATCAGTCGCCGCTGCAAATCCTCCCGTCCGCCAAAAAAATCAAGGACTTCCCCATGGCGCGGTGGTGTTAGGCGCATGGCTAGGGCATTGATGGTAAAATCGCGGCGGTAGAGATCTTGGCGAATCGAACTGGCAGCCACTTCCGGATGCGCGGCTGGATAGGGATAAAACTCACTGCGGGCGGTGGCAATATCCACAGCAAACCCGGCTAAGGGCAAGGCCTTCGGCCAGTGAAGTGCAGCGGTTTGAAACTGACCGTAGATCTGTAAATCGGTCTCTGGGTAGAGGTCATGGAGCGCTTGTGCCAAATGCACGCCAGCAGCTTCCTCCTGTTGCACCCCATCCACCACCAAATCAAACTCCCGTGTCGGTAAATGGTGATTTCCTTGGGCGATCGCCAGCAGTAGATCCCGCACTGCGCCACCCACAAGGTATAGTTGCCAGCCGCGTTCCTTGGCGATCGCTGCCGCCCGTTGTAGTAGTGTCCACAGTTGCTCCGGCAGCCGTTGTTGCAGTGCCTCGTAAAGATTTAGGGTTGGCAAGGGGCAGACCGTTTCCGTTTCGCGGCTGAGGGCATAGAGGTGGCGCAGCACATCGGTACGGGTGACAATTCCCACAAGATCACCTTGCTTATTCACCACTGGTAATCGCCCAATATCGTACTGCACCATTAGGGCTTGAATCTCTGGCAGTGGCGTTGTCGGGGAAACCGTGCGCACCGGTGCTTTCATGTATCCTTTGACCGGGGCATGGGCAAAGCCGTGGTGCAGCGCTACATCCAAATCTCGCCGTGAAATAATCCCCAGCAATTCCCCTGCAGCACTCACCACCGACAGACCAGAGTGGCCATAGCGCAGCAAGACGCGGTGGGCATCGGCAATGGGGGTTTCTGGACGTACTGTTCGTACGGGTGAGGACATGAGTTCTGCCGCTGTTGGCGGATGGGGAATCTGTGCTTGAAGCGCTGTAAATATCTCTTTGAGCACCGCCTCTGGCTGGTCTGTGGTCATCGTCACTGCGGCGGCTTGGGCATGGCCACCCCCGCCAAGGGGAGCCAGCAAATGGGCAACATTGACATTGGGAATTTGGCTGCGGGCAATAATGGCGAGATGATGTTGGCGATAGCTATGCCCAAGGAGAATGGCATCGCATTCACTGAGATCCGCCAATTGGGTGATTAACCGCGAGAGGCCGGGGAGATACTCCGCCGTATGCAGCAGCACCCAGCCCAGCCGATAGCCCTGATAAACTACTTGCTGGAGATTTGCCCATGCTTGGCGTAGATAAGGTTGCAGGTCTGCACTCAAGCCAGCCTCGGAATAGGTGGCGATCGCCCGCTGATTGGCACCTTGGCTCAACAGCCATGCCAAGGCCTGCACATCCCGCACCGTGGTTTGCTCAAAGGTCAAGGAACCCGTATCGGCGTGAATCCCTAGGGCAAGAACCGTTGCTTCTGTGGGTGTGAGGCGAACCTCTGCGGTCTGCAACTGCTCGCAAATGATAGTACTGGTGGCTCCAACGGGTTCTAACCATTGCTGCTGGGAGACAATATCCCCCGTCATCTCCAAATGGTGATCGTACAGGCCAATTTGGACTTGGGGTTGATCCAGCCATCCTGCGGCTTGCCCCAACTGGCGACGCCACTGCGTATCCACCACCCAAATCTGGCGCAATTGACTGGGGTCAACGGCTCTTGCTTCAATGAGGGGATATTCATCGCGATGGTAGGCCAAAAACTCCCCCACCTTGGGATGGGTTCCCCCAGTCAAGACAATTTTGGTTCCCGGATAAAGGCGTGTGACACCGACGGCTGCCCCAAGGGTGTCAAAATCAGCAATTTGATGACAAAGGACAACATCCATCAAAGATTCCGCAAGGGGATTGCAATCATAGCGTAGCTTAATGGCCTAGGCAATAAATGAGTACAAAAATTAGTGTTAAGTATTTTAGTACAGGAAGGGAATCAGTTTCTTCACCCTTTGCCGATACGTGGCATAGTCCTTAAACTTGGCCAACAGCCACTGTTCTTCTTGAGCGGCCTTGTGGTCAAAGAAGATAAAGAGGGCGATCGCCCCCAGCCCGTGGGAAAGACTCATTTGCCATACACCATAGGCCAAGGCCAAAAAGATCACACTGCTATAGATCGGATGGCGCACCCAACCATAAACCCCCGTGGTCACTAACTGACTGTCCTCCTTGGGATGGGGTAGGGGCGTCAAGTTGTTCCCTAGGTGAAACAAGCCAGCCATGCCTAGACCAAGGCCAATCAGACCCAAGCCAAGGGTCAATCCTAGGCGCACCACCAAGGGCAGGCTAACCACTCGGACCACTGGCAAGAGAATAAAGCCGATACTGAGTACCGTTTGGCCAATGACCCAAAATTCTCCCCGTTGATTGCGCCACCAGTCTTTGCTGAAGCCCCACTCTTGCAGTTTATTCACCTTGGTTGCCGCTGTTGGTGGATATCTTCAATTCTAGCGATCGCGCGCTCATTCCACAGGGGGCAACAATTTTGTGGCTTTCGCACTGGCCTTTTTCGCCTTCGTCTGGCCACTTCCCAGTTTACCCAAGGATTCTTGGAGTGTGCCCATCGGGCAAATCGCGCACCATGCCCGCTGATTAAAGATCACCCCCAAGAGAATCGCAACAATGGAGGTGACGACGCACATATTGACAAAGAGGCCACCTACCGCCACCCAGTTGCCCCATGCCAATGTCATGCGAAGGGCAAAAACCGTCATGATGAAGCTAAACACCGCCCAGCGAAAACTTTGTTTTTTGAAGAGTTTGGGATAGGGACGGTGGGGACTAAAGTGATAAAGCACAATGTCTAGGAACGCGCCACGCGGGCAGAGGTTGCCACACCAATAGCGGCTACGAAAATAGGCCAGCGCAGGAATACCCAGCATCATGGCCAGCATGAGGTACCCCAGCCACGGATACCAGAGGCCACCGATCGCAATTAGAAAAAATAGCCAAATCATTGCCCACTGACTGGGCTTGCCCCTCAACGATCGCTTCATAACCTGCCTAGTTTTATAGTCTTATATGACTATAGAGTTATTTAATAGAAAAAATCAAGGCCTAGATGCAGTGTCTTTATGACTCTTTACGTTGCTCAGGGGAATAGCTAGCCGTGCCGCTCTAGGGCCAATTGCACCAAGCGATGGACTAATTCTGGAAAGGGCACACCACTCGCCGCCCACAGTTGGGGGTACATACTCAGGGCGGTAAACCCCGGTAGGGTATTTACTTCATTAATCAGGATTTCGCCAGTGCTGGGTACATAGAAAAAATCAAAGCGGGCAAGGCCAGCGGCATCAAGGGCTTGAAAGGCCTGTAGGGACATCGTGCGGATCTGCTCACTCACCGCTGGGGGAATCTCCGCAGGAATATGGAGTTGAGCGCGGCCATCGGTGTATTTGGTTTCGTAGTCATAGAACTCGCTGCTGTAGGTAATCTCCCCCACCACCGAAGCTTGGGGTTTATCATTGCCGAGCACCGCGCACTCTAGCTCACGGGCAACCACACCCGCTTCCACAATGATGCGGCGATCCAGTTCGGCAGCGGCCTCAAGGGCAGTTGTCAGTTGTTGGCGATTTTTGGCCTTGGAGATGCCCACGGAGGAGCCAAGGTTGGCAGGTTTGACAAAGCAGGGATAGCCCAATTCAGTTTCAATGCGATCGCACAAATGGTTGTAACGACAGGGATCCGACCACAGGTCACTGCGCTGCAGGGCTACGTAGCGCACTTGGGGTAAGCCCACAGCCCCAAAGACCGTTTTCATCAAGATTTTGTCCATACCAATGGCCGAGGCAGCCACCCCCGAACCCACGTAGGGGCGTTGCATCAATTGCAGCAGGCCTTGCATCGTACCATCTTCACCATTGGGGCCGTGGAGAATCGGGAACCAAACGTCAATGGTTTCGGCAACCGCAGGAAACTGCCACAGGGAGTCCTCTGGTGTTGCGCCCTCGGGGATGCCAACGCGGTCTGTGGAGCGCCAGCGACCGTCTTTTTGGATGTAGATCGGAATCACGTCATAGCGATCGCGATTGTCGCCCTCGGTAAAGGCTTGGGCGATCGCTGCCGCCGAGACCACCGAAACTTCATGCTCCCGTGAGCGACCGCCAAACAATAGCCCGACCCGCAGACGACCCATAGGACAAACCCGTGTGAATGTGACGGTTTCTTGGTACGATTTTCAAGGATTATACAAAGTTTGGGAGTTGCTATGGACGTGGGGCAAAAAGTGCGCGTCTGTCGAATTCGCGATCGCGTCGCCCAAGACATCATTCAAAAACTCGGCCAAGTGGGTCAAATTACTGGTTTTAAGATGACCGATGGCAGTGGGGTTGGCGTCATTGTCACCTTCGACGATCGCTCCAGCACTTGGTTTTTTGAGGACGAAATTGAAGTCGTCGGCTAATTCCTGCCCTGCCGCCTTTTTCACAGCAACTGAGCGGGGTCAATAAGACCTCAGATTTGGATCCCACTGAATCCGATAGAAAAAGGCTGCATTAGTGGTACGTTGTATTGTGGTGCGCTTGCACCAAACGCTGCATTCCACTTTCAGTCTCGATCGTTGTGCCCCTTGGGGAGCGATCGCCCTCTGAAAAAACGCAAATGAATTTACCTAGACAGTAGGCAAACGTCCATGGTCATATCAGCAGAACGAACCAATGTAGGCTTTATTACTCAGGTCATTGGCCCTGTCGTTGACATTGAATTTCCCAGCGGCAAAATGCCCGCCATTTACAACGCCCTGCGGATTCAAGGCAAAAACGAGGCCGGCTTAGACGTGGCTGTAACCTGTGAAGTGCAACAACTCCTTGGCGATAACCGCGTCCGTGCCGTTGCCATGAGCAGCACCGATGGCTTAGTGCGGGGAATGGAAGCCGTAGATACCGGTGCCCCCATCAGCGTGCCCGTAGGGACAGCCACCCTTGGTCGCATCTTCAACGTGCTGGGTGAACCCGTGGACGAAAAAGGCGCTGTCAGTGCCACTGAAACCCTGCCCATTCACCGTCCTGCTCCCAGCTTTACGCAACTGGAAACCAAGCCCTCGGTGTTTGAAACGGGCATCAAGGTGATTGACCTGCTCACCCCCTATCGCCGTGGCGGTAAAATTGGCCTCTTTGGCGGTGCGGGCGTCGGCAAGACCG
Organism: Thermosynechococcus sp. HY213; assembly: GCF_031460975.1. Taxonomy (NCBI): domain Bacteria; kingdom Bacillati; phylum Cyanobacteriota; class Cyanophyceae; order Acaryochloridales; family Thermosynechococcaceae; genus Thermosynechococcus; species Thermosynechococcus sp. HY213. The sequence goes on from NZ_JAVKVB010000007.1 coordinate 71,624, forward strand.
TGATCATGATGGAACTGATCAACAACATTGCCACCCAACACGGTGGAGTGTCGGTGTTTGCTGGCGTGGGCGAACGTACCCGCGAAGGCAATGACCTCTACAACGAAATGATTGAATCGGGCGTGATCGACAAAAACGATCCCAGCAAATCTAAAATCGCCCTTGTGTACGGTCAAATGAACGAACCCCCCGGCGCACGGATGCGTGTGGGTCTGTCGGGGCTGACGATGGCCGAATACTTCCGCGATGTCAATAAGCAGGATGTGCTGCTCTTTATTGATAACATCTTCCGCTTTGTGCAAGCCGGTTCTGAGGTGTCGGCGCTACTCGGTCGGATGCCCTCTGCGGTGGGATACCAGCCCACCCTCGGTACCGATGTGGGTGCCCTACAAGAGCGGATTACCTCGACCACGGAAGGTTCGATTACTTCGATTCAAGCGGTCTATGTGCCTGCGGACGACCTGACTGACCCTGCTCCGGCCACGACCTTTGCCCACTTGGATGGAACAACAGTGCTCTCCCGTGGTCTAGCTGCAAAAGGGATTTACCCCGCTGTGGATCCCCTTGGCTCCACCTCCAACATGTTGCAGCCGGACATTGTGGGTCAGGAGCACTATCAAACAGCACGGGCGGTGCAAGCGACCCTTCAGCGCTACAAAGAGCTGCAGGACATTATTGCCATTTTGGGTCTCGATGAACTCTCTGAGGAAGACCGCCTAACCGTGGCGCGGGCACGCAAAATTGAGCGCTTCCTGTCTCAGCCCTTCTTTGTGGCGGAAGTGTTCACCGGTGCCCCCGGCAAATACGTCACCCTCGAAGAAACCATCAAAGGCTTCCAGATGATCCTCAGCGGTGAGCTGGATGATCTGCCCGAACAAGCCTTCTACATGGTGGGCAATATCGAAGAAGCCAAAGCTAAGGCTGAAAAACTCAAAGCCTAGGTTTCACAGGTGTCCATACAGGGTGGGGCAACCCGCCCTTTGATCATTGAGTGGCAAGGGAAGCGTTATGGTGATGACCGTCCGGGTAATTGCACCCGATAAAACCGTTTGGGATGCCCCCGCTGAGGAAGTGATTTTGCCCAGCACAACGGGGCAATTGGGTATTCTCTCAAATCATGCCCCTCTCTTAACCGCCTTGGAAACGGGCGTGATGCGGGTGCGCCAAGACCGCGAATGGGTGGCGATCGCCCTCATGGGGGGCTTTGCCGAAGTTGAAAACAACGAAGTGACCATTCTTGTCAACGGTGCTGAGCGCGGGGACACAATTGACCTCGAAAAAGCCAAGGCCGAATTTGCTGAAGCACAGGCCGCCCTCGTTAAAGCCGAACAGGGGGAATCTAAACAGGCCAAAATTCAAGCTACCCAAGCCTTTCGTCGTGCCCGTGCTCGCTTGCAGGCCGCAGGGGGCGTGGTCGAGATTTAGGTTCTTTCCCTGATTTGCTGAACTGCAATTGCTCCCCCTAGGGGGAGTTTTTTGTTTAACTGGCTTCCTCCGTTTGCTGCCGCAGGTAGGCTTGGATAAAGGGATCGAGGTCACCATCCATGACCTCTTGAATGGCTGTCGTTTCCACCTCCGTGCGCAGGTCTTTGACCAGTTGATAGGGATGGAAGACATAGTTGCGAATTTGGTTGCCCCAAGCCGCTTCAACAGCATCACCGCGAATATCAGCAATTTCTTTGGCCTTTTGTTCTTGGGCAATGACTAATAGCTTGGCCTTGAGAATGGCAAGGGCTTTTTCCTTGTTTTGTAGTTGCGATCGCTCCTGCGTACAGCGGACGGCTAAGCCCGTTGGCTTATGGACAATGCGCACGGCTGTTTCCACCTTGTTGACGTTTTGTCCTCCCTTGCCGCCACTGCGAGAGGTGGTAATTTCTAAGTCGCTTTCGGGAATCTCTACCGTAACGGATTGATCCAGTTCGGGCATCACATCCACGCCGGCAAAGCTGGTTTGCCGTTTACCATTGGCATTAAAGGGAGAAATGCGCACCAGCCGATGGGTGCCCTTTTCAGAGCGCAGATAACCGTAGGCATAGCGCCCCCGAATTTCTAGGGTGGCTGACTTAATGCCCGCCTCCTCCCCCTCCGATAACTCGGCCAGATGGGTTTGGTAACCATGGCGCTCCGCCCAGCGGGTGTACATTCGCAGCAACATTTCTGCCCAATCCTGAGCATCAGTCCCGCCAGCACCAGCATTGATCGTGAGAATGGCGTTGTTTTTGTCGTAGGGGCCACTGAGGAGTTGTTCCAGTTCCCATCGACTCAACTGGGCGTCTAAATCCTTGAGCAGCGTAGTCGCCTCTGTCACCAGCCCTTCATCCGGTTCTAGCTCCAGCAGTTCCAGTGCCGTTTCCACGTGTTCAATCGTTTTTTGCCACTGCTGAAGTTGGTTGAGGGCGTCTTTGGCTTCGGTCAACTGTTGGAGTGTGACTTGGGCGATCGCTTGATCATTCCAGAAGTCTGGCTGAGCGGCGGTGTGCTCAAGGTCGTGAATCTTGGCGTTTAAGGCCGCCGGGTCAAAGATAGTCCTGGGTATGACCCAGGCGATCGCGCAACAAAGAAAAATCGCGTTTGAGGGTACTTAAATCAATCATTCTACGATGCAAAAGAGAGGAATTCTGTTGATATTTTATCAAAGGCTTGCCCGCTTCCTCACTGTAGTGTCGGGCATTTCTAGGCTAGCTGCGGGGTTGAGTGACCGAATGTTAAGCTTCTTGCCCTTGCCCTGAGTCCCTTCCAAGTGTCACCATGATCGGTAGGTGAACTCTGGGGAATCTAACCTATGGCCATCAAGAACCCGCCCGAAGTACCCCGTAATCGCTGGATTGGTAATCTGCTTCTTTTCGTGGGGTTGGGATTTCTCCTATTGAACCTACTTTTCCCCCGACTTTTTGCCCCCCGTCCACCTCAGGTTCCCTACAGTATGTTTATCCATCAGGTGCAAGAGGGGAAAGTGGCGCGTGCCTATGTCAGCCAAAATGAAATTCTCTACCAATTAAAGCCAGAGGGAGATAAACCGCCCCAAGTACTAGCGACAACGCCAATCTTTGATCTGGAGCTACCGAAACTCCTACAGGAAAAAGGTGTTGAGTTTGCCGCTGCCCCCCCACCGCGCAACAGTTGGTTGTTGAATGTCCTTGGTTGGGTCATTCCGCCGATTGTGTTTGTGCTCATCTTTCAATTCTTTGCCAGTCGCCAAGCGGGCGGTGGTCCTCAGGGGGTTCTCTCCATCAGCAAAAGCCGCGCTAAGGTCTATGTCGAGGGTGCCAACACGGGGATTCGCTTTGATGATGTGGCTGGGGTTGAGGAAGCTAAGGCGGAGCTGGTCGAAATTGTTGATTTTCTGAAAAATCCCCAACGCTATATTCAAATTGGTGCCCGCATTCCCAAGGGGGTGCTGCTGGTGGGGCCACCGGGAACAGGGAAAACCCTGCTGGCCAAAGCTGTTGCTGGCGAAGCCAATGTCCCTTTCTTCTCCATTTCGGGTTCGGAGTTTGTCGAGCTATTTGTGGGTGTCGGGTCGGCCCGCGTACGGGATCTCTTTGAGCAGGCGAAAAAGCAAGCCCCCTGTATTGTCTTTATTGATGAGTTAGATGCCATTGGTAAGTCCCGTTCCAGTGCCGGTTTTTATGGCGGTAACGATGAGCGGGAGCAAACCCTCAACCAACTGCTCACGGAAATGGATGGCTTTGATGCCACGGGGGCAACGGTCATTGTCCTTGCGGCAACCAACCGCCCCGAAACCCTTGATCCGGCATTGCTGCGCCCTGGACGCTTTGACCGCCAAGTCTTGGTCGATCGCCCCGATTTGACTGGTCGGGAGGCAATTTTGAAAATCCATGCCAAAAAGGTGAAACTGGCTCCTGAAGTGGATCTACACGCGATCGCTGCCCGTACACCGGGGTTTGCTGGCGCAGACTTGGCCAACCTAGTCAATGAAGCAGCCCTACTGGCGGCGCGCAATCAACGGGAAGTGGTGACGCAGCAGGACTTTGCTGAAGCCATTGAACGCATCGTGGCTGGCCTTGAGAAAAAAAGCCGTGTCCTCAACGACAAGGAGAAGAAAATTGTTGCCTACCACGAAGTCGGTCATGCCCTTGTCGGCTGTGCGCTGCCAGGCAGTGGTCGGGTAGAGAAAATCTCGATTGTGCCCCGTGGCATGGCAGCTCTTGGTTACACATTGCAGTTGCCGACGGAGGATCGCTTCCTCCTTGATGAGCAAGAATTGCGCGCCCAAATTGCCACGTTGCTAGGGGGGCGATCGGCAGAGGAAATTGTCTTTGGCACGATCACAACTGGAGCCGCGAACGATCTACAACGGGCCACAGATTTGGCAGAGCGGATGGTGCGCAGCTACGGCATGAGCAAAGTCCTTGGTCCTCTTGCCTTTGAGCAACAACAGGCGAGCTTTTTGACGAACAATGGCATGATGCTACGGGCAGTCAGTGAGGAAACCGCTCAAGCCATCGATCGCGAAGTCAAAGAAATTGTCGAGTCAGCTCACCAGCAGGCGCTCAGTATTCTTAAGGAGAACCGTGACCTTCTCGAAGCGATCGCCCAAAAACTCTTGGAAAAAGAAGTGATTGAGGGCGAAGAACTCCACGAACTACTGAGCCAAGTAAAAACCCCAACCACTGCCTAACCAAGGGAGCTGCAAAACCGCCAAAAAAAAAGACCAGCGGATTACTGGTCATTCAGTCCAATGTTTTTGTCTCAGAAGAGAAGTCAAGGCGCACACAAAGCGGTGAGGGCGATCAAAAAGCTGCACTGCCTTAGCTCCTCTTCTTCTTCCATGATAATGTAGCCAGAGTCACAAAAATTCACATATAAAATCTTTAGGCATTTCTACTCAAACCCATAACCGCAGGTAATCAGTTTAGCGGCCACCGACGGTAATGGCATCGACTTTAATGTGGGGTTGACCAACGGTGACGTAGATACTACCGCTAATCGAGCCACAAAAACCGGGGGCAAGGGCGAGATCGTTGGCTGACATTGAAATTCGCTGCATGATTTCCTTGGCTTCGCCAATCAGTGTGGCTCCCTTGAGGGGCTGTTTGATTTGGCCATGTTCAATCCAGTAGGCTTCCTCAACGGCAAAGTTAAATTGCCCCGTGGCACCGACACTGCCACCCCCCATGCGTTTGCAGTAAATGCCGCGATCAATGGAGGCAATTAAGTCCTCAACACGGTATTCACCGGGGGCAATGTAGGTATTGCGCATCCGCGAAGCGGCAGCATAGGTATAACTTTGGCGGCGGCCACTGCCCGTGCGAGGGTGCCCTGTGCGCATCGAACCCGCGCGATCGCTCAGGAAATTCTTAAGGATGCCATTTTCAATCAGCAACGTGCGCTGCGCCGGCATCCCCTCATCGTCCATATCAATACTGCCAAAGGCACCGCTGGTAATTCCCTCATCCCAAGCGGTCAAGTTTTCATGGGCAATTTTTTCGCCTTTTTTATCGGCAAAGGGGGTCGTACCGCGTTCAATTTGAGTGGTTTCCAAGAGGTGACCACAGGCTTCATGGAAGATCACCCCGCCAAATTGGTTGGCCATGATCACCGGGTAAGTGCCCGATTCCACATAGTCAGCATAGAGCATTTTGCCCGCCGCTTCGGCAACGGTATCGGCCAAGGTGGTGTAGTCCCACTGGCGCAAAAAGTCTGGATTACTGGTATCGCCATTGCGCTCACCAATGGAGGCGCGGTGCTCGCCATCCGCACAGAGAACAGAGGCCACTGCTGATTGGGTGAGGCGAATATCGCGACCAAAGGTGCCATCACTGGCGGCCACCATGACCTCTTGCCAATCGCGAAAATAACTGAGGCGGCGGGATTGCAGATGCTGGGTTTTCTGGCGTAGGCGATCGCTGCCCGCCAAGAGAATATCGGCCACTTCAGCAATAGAACTACAGGCGGCTAGCCAGCCTTCCTTGCGGCCTTGGGCATAGTCCCGCAGCAATTCAAGGTGGATTTCAGGCACGTAAGCTTGCGGACTGGGTAAGAGCAACCCCATTAAGCCCAGAGCCTTCTCTAAAGCTGCCTGCAACCCCTTAAAGCTGAGGTCATTGGTGCTCACGTAGCAATCACTAGTACCGCGAAAAACGCGAATACCCGCCCCTAAACTCAAGCGAGGGGAGACACTCGTCAGGCGATCGTCCTCGACAAGAGTACTAAGGTAATGGTTGCGCTCAAGGAAAATCTCGACAAAATCAGCGCCAGCCGCCCGCCCAAGGCCAAGGAGCGTAGCGAGGGGAGATTCCCAAGAGCCATCAAAGCGATCGCCTTCGGGGGAATAGCTAAGGTGGGCAAGATCTGCAGAACGAAGGAGCGTGGCTGGCATTGTTAACAATCACTTAACATATCCCCACTATAGCAAATTCCCCCTTGCAGCCTAGTTTTCAGCTTTGGCTAAAAAGGAGAGGTGGTAAAGGGTATCCTTGGCGGGGTGGGCTTGCACCTCTTGGAGCACCACCGTTCCCTGCCACGGCAAATCGGGGATCGAAAGCTGGATCGGGGTTTTCTGGAGACGGGCATCCCGCACCAAAAATTCGGCGGCATGGGTATCCACCACCAAGGAAATCGAAGACTCAAGCGTCGGGCCGTAGAGGACGGCAGGGGTTTTGCCCTCACGGCGTAGGGCATTGGGTTTAGCATCGGCAGGGCGTAGGTGCCCCTCAATAGCTAAGGAACGAGACATTGCTGCAACTCCAATTAAGATAAAACGGGATGGACTTGGGTGCCATCATCCTTGAGGAGTGCCCGTTTCGGACCATGGATCGGATCCTCAACAATGATGGTTTGGCTGCGCTCTGCCCCCAACGAGACAATGGCGATGGGCACAGACATAATTTCAGCCAAAAACTTGAGATAGTTCAATGCCGCCTTGGGCAGATCATCAAGGGAGCGGCAATGACGGGTGGATTGCTGCCACCCCGGCAGGGTTTCATAGATGGGACGACAGCGGGCAAATTTGAGGGCATTGCTGGGGAAGTGTTCGCAGCGCTCACCGTCAATATCATAGGCAACACAGACTTTGATCTCTGGCAGCTCATCGAGGACATCGAGCTTCGTAATTGCTAAGCAATCGAGGCCATTGATGCGCACCGCATAACGGCCAATCACGGCATCAAACCAGCCACAGCGGCGGCGCCGTCCAGTTGTGGTACCAAATTCAGCACCGCGATCGCCCAAGAGTTCTCCCACCTCATCCAGTAATTCCGTTGGAAAAGGCCCTTCGCCGACCCGCGTGGTATAGGCTTTGGCCACACCAATGACGCGGTCAATCATCGTTGGACCAATCCCCGCCCCGACACAAGCACCCCCGGCCACAGGGTTTGAGGAGGTGACGTAGGGATAGGTGCCATGGTCAAGGTCTAAAAGAGTACCTTGGGCACCTTCAAAGAGAATGTTGCGCCGCCGGCGGATGGCATCATCCAGCACGAGGGAACCATCGACAATGTGCGATCGCAGGCGCTCACCGTAGGCACAGTACTCTTCAATGATCGGCTGCGGTTCGAGGGGCGCCAGTCCGTAGAGCTTTTCGAGGATCAAATTCTTTTGGGCGATCGCCCACTCCAGCTTGGCGGCCAACTGATCAGCATCCAGCAGATCCAGCATGCGAATCCCCGTGCGCTCGGATTTATCGGCATAGGTGGGGCCAATGCCGCGTCCTGTGGTACCAATGCGCCGTGAGCCACGCCGTTCCTCAGCAGCAATATCCAACTGGCGATGGTAGGGCATCGTCACATGGGCTGTTTCTGCAATCAGCAGATTCTCAGTGCTCACCCCCAACTGTTCCAGTTGTTCGAGTTCCTCAAGGAGCACCTTAGGATCCACCACCGTTCCCGCCCCAATGATGCACTGGGTATCGGGGTAGAGAATCCCTGACGGAATCAGGTGCAATTTTAGGGTCTGGTCTTTGACGACAATCGTGTGACCTGCATTGACACCGCCCTGATAGCGGACTACCACATCGGCAGACTTGCTCAGGAGATCGGTGATTTTACCCTTGCCTTCATCGCCCCACTGGGCACCAACAACGACGACGTTTGCCAAGTGATTTTCTTAACTCGTTAATTAACACAATCGTCTATTGTAACCCTTGGGGCAAATGCACACAAGCGCGCGATCGCAAAAATTTTGCCATTGCCCTGCCCGTCCTAGGGGCGATCGTGCTAGCATAAATAATGCTTTGAATGCCGATGTAGCTCAGTGGTAGAGCACTCGATTCGTAATCGAGCGGTCGTGAGTTCGAATCTCATCATCGGCTTGGCTCACCCATTTCCAATCGTCTGCGAGCAGGAACAGACTGTGTTTGCCTACCTCAGAGGAACTGTTGTTGCCCATCAATCGGAGGGGAGCCATCGCTCTGCCCTCATCCTAGAGGTGAATGGGGTCGGCTATCGCTTACTGGTCCCGTCCCATCTGTTGCGGCAGTACCCACCGAGTGCTGAGGTGGTGCAGATTTTTACCCATCTCAGTGTCCGTGAGGATCAGATGCTCCTCTATGGCTTTGCCTCGGCAGCGGAGCGGGATCTCTTTTTGCGTTTGATCCGTGTCAATGGGGTTGGGCCACAGATGGCGCTATCGTTGCTGGATACCCTACCTTTGCCAGAGCTAGTCCAAGCGATCGTCAGTGGCAATACCCGTCGTCTCAGCCGCGCGCCCGGAGTCGGCAATAAAACCGCTGAGCGCATTGCCTTGGAACTGAAAGCCGCCCTGAGTGCTTGGCGACAGGAAACGGGGTTAACAACGGCTCCCGCTGGCCTGCCCACGGAAGCGATGCGTGAAGAACTGGAGTTGACTCTTTTAGCCTTGGGTTATAGCGATCGCGAGATTGAAGCTGCCCTTACTGCCATCGGCCAAACGAGCACCCTCGCCAAGAATAGCGATCCAGAGGCATGGCTACGGGAAGCCATCACATGGCTAAGTGCCAATACCTAGGCCTTAGGATAAATAGAGACGACACTTAACTCTAGACTGCTATGGGGCAGCCAACCTTCATTGATCTATTTGCTGGCATTGGTGGTATGCGGCTCGGTTTTAGCCAAGCAGGTGGTTGCTGTGTTTTTAGCTCAGAGTGGAATAAGTTTGCCCAAATAACCTACGAAGCAAACTTTGGCGAAGTGCCAGCAGGAGACATTACTCAAATCCCCTCGGAGAGGATTCCTGACCATGACATATTATTAGCGGGTTTTCCCTGTCAGCCCTTTAGCATTGCGGGTGTCAGCAAGCACAATGCCCTAGGAATGAATCATGGTTTTCAGCACCCGACTCAAGGCAATCTATTTTTTGAAATTGCGAGGATCATCAACGATAAACGTCCTAGGGCTTTTTTGCTAGAAAATGTTAAAAATCTTCAAAGCCACGATCGCGGTAGAACCTTTCAAAGGATTCAAGAAATTCTAAATGATTTGGGATACTACATCTATTACCAAGTCATCAATGCTGTTCATTTTGTGCCCCAGCATCGAGAAAGAATTTTTATTGTGGGTTTTAGAGAACCCCTTGAATTTACATTTCCTCAGGTACCAATTCAGCAACATAGAGTTAGGGATATTCTGGAACCGTCAGTAGATGCTAAATATACGTTGAGCAATCATCTGTGGCAGTATTTGCAAAACTATGCTGAAAAGCATCGTGCCCGTGGTAATGGATTTGGCTATGGGCTAGTTGATTTAGAGGGAGTAACCCGAACATTAAGCGCAAGGTATTACAAAGATGGCTCGGAAATCCTCATTCCCCAAGAAAACAAGAATCCCCGCCGCCTGACGCCAAGGGAATGTGCCCGCTTAATGGGGTTTCCCGACTCTTTCAAAATTGTGGTGAGTGATACAAGGGCATACCAGCAGTTTGGCAATTCAGTTGTGGTGCCGCTGGTGAAAGTTATTGCTGATGAGATATTAAAATCCCTAAAGCAGGGAAAATTATTAAAACAAACTAGGCAGCTTACGCTCTTTTAGTTCAGATATGTCATTCAAGGTTTTAAGCAAGCAGGAAAAGAAAGTTTTAAGAAAGATATGTTCAGGCAATAAGTATTACATGAAGCCTATTGTTAAGAGAATTAATCAATGGGTTGCTAGTCAGAAAAACATTAAGGAAGCATGGCTATTAGTGCTTAACCAGTTACACGACATCATACGAGCTTCTCAGATTGATGTGGAAATACTTTTAGATCAAAAGGTTCAACAGGGGAAAATAGAGAATAAAAATCAAGCAATAAAGAGCATTGCTGGCAATGCTTTTTCAAACGCCTTAATTTACATCTTTCTTGTTAACAAGTGTTGCAAAAACATACCTGAATGGATGTTCATAACATCTCAGCTATCAAGTGTTCCAAATTTCAGGTAGTCAATTAATATCAATATCCAAAATGAAGTGCAAAAACCAGATATGGATATTGTGATTTATGCAAATAATAATATTAAGCAAAAACATACACCTGAAAGCTATATCATTTTGTCTCTTAAAACATCCTTAAGGGAAAGGGCGGCTCAAACTTATAAGTGGAAACTCCTAATGGAAGTTGCTCTACATAGCCCTGAATTATGCGAAAAATATAATATCTCCTATCGATCGTCAGTAGTTCCGATTATTTGCTTTGCAACAACAAACTTTTATAACGAAATTAATAACCCTCAGCAACGCGGAATGTTGAAATTCTTTGATCGGTCTTTTATCGCTAAGGAAATAATAGATTTTACAGAAGATGCGTTTATTTATCCTCTTTCTAACTTAATTCCATTTGCTATAGAAAAGCTGTCAAATCCCTATGTTCAGCTTAGTTTGTTTTAACCCCCAAATAAAAAAGGGGCAGTTTTATGCCCCCTAGTATTAGCAAACTATAGCGAACAATTTGAATCTCTAGGAAAACATCGGCAGGTGAGAATAGATGGCTGTCCACAGCGGACTCCAAGGCCCAAGGTTGAGTACTAGAGTTGCGATCGCCACGGTGCTGCTGAGCCATGTCAGCCATTGGGCGTAGATATTTGCTCCTTGCTTCTGTGTTTGCAGGTGTTCAACAGTTTGCTGAAGCTGCTCAACTTCTTGGTTAAGATCTGTAATCTCATGGCGTAGCCCGTCAATTTCACGATCGCGCTCGCTGACTGTGGCATGACAAGCCGCTAGTTTTGCCTCTTTTTCGCGACAGGTGGCTTCAATCGTGGTCAGAGAAGCGGTCAATGTCGCCGTTTGACTGGCGTATTCTTCTTCGAGGCTGCTACTGCGCTGGTAGGCGGTTTCTAGCTCTTGGCGATAGCGATCGCAATTGTCCCGTAGGGCTTTGTTTTCCGCTTGGCTAGTGTTGAGGGCATGCGTCAATTCCGCCACCTGTTGGCGATAGTCACTAACTTGAGTGTGTAGTTGCTGTTGTTGGTCTTCTAGCTCTTGGCGATAGCGATCGCAATTGTCCCGTAGGGCTTCGTTTTCCGCTTGGCTAGTGTTGAGGGCATGCGTCAATTCCACCACCTGTTGGCGATAGTCACTAACTTGAGTGTGTAGTTGCTGTTGTTGGTCTTCTAGCTCTTGACAGCGGTTTTGCAACCGTTCCACCTCTGAGCGCAATTGCTCAATTTCTTGGCGCTGGCGATCGCGCTCCTGTTCACTACGGCTGACCAGTTCCTTTAGCCCTTCGATGCGCTGGGCTTGTTCGCTGACAATTCGGTGCAGGCGATCGCACTCTTCCTTCAAACGTTGCACAGAACCCTTGTACTGCCGCTGTACCCAAGCCCGCAAAAACGATAGGCCAGAGATGGTAAATCCAATCAGGGCATAGGTGCCCACCAATATATGACCCGTGGCCGACATCTGTAACATATTGAACCCCTGAACTTCAGTTGAATGTCAATGAAAACGCCGCCATCCAGAATACAGCCCTTTTCCCAAGGATGGAACCCGCCCAAAACAGTCAAAGCCGCTGTCGGACAGGCCTCTATCTCTTTATCCTTTGGCGATCGCTCCCCTATGCAGGGGCACAGCGATAACTTTATGGGAATGCATGCAGAAACTTCTATTTCCTAGTCTAGCGAGGGAGAATGACCGCTGGGGCTAGCTTCTTGCCAGCATTGGTACAATAAGGGATGCACTTGAATTTGCAAGGGGAAGACCAATGACCGAGGCACCTGTATTGCCCATTCTATTGATGGGGATTGCGAACTTTTTGCAGATCTACTTAATTGTGCTGCTGATTCGGGTTCTGCTGTCGTGGTTTCCCAATATCAACTGGTACAATCCGCCCTTTTCGATTCTCAGTCAGTTAACGGATCCCTACCTGAATATCTTTCGTGGCCTGATTCCCCCCATCGGTGGCCTTGACTTTTCGCCGATTATTGCCTTCTTCCTCTTGCAATTTATTGTCCAACTCTTATCGGGGTTCTCCAGTAGCGCCACGTTCTTCTAAACCATCGCTAGCCTAGGGTGCAATCGCCATGTCAACGCTGCCTGCGTTTCAGGATGAATTTGATGTCATTGTTGTTGGTGCCGGTCACGCCGGCTGTGAAGCGGCCTTGGCAACGGCACGGTTGGGTTGTCGTACCCTCTTGCTGACCCTCAACCTCGATAAAATTGCTTGGCAGCCCTGTAATCCTGCCGTGGGTGGCCCCGCAAAATCGCAACTGGTGCATGAAGTGGATGCCCTTGGGGGCGAAATTGGGCGTGTGACCGATCGCACTTATCTGCAAAAGCGGCTCCTGAATGCCTCACGGGGGCCAGCGGTCTGGGCATTGCGGGCGCAAACCGATAAGCGCGAATACAGCGCCGTCATGAAGCAGGTGGTGGAAAATCAGCCCAACTTGCTCGTGCGCGAAGGCATGGTCACGGATTTAGTCCTTGATGCCAATGACACGGTGATTGGGGTTGAAACCTACTTTGGCGTCGCCTTTCGCTGTCAAGCAGTGATCCTGACAACGGGAACCTTCCTCGGTGGCCGCATTTGGGTGGGAAATAAATCCATGGCCGCTGGTCGGGCTGGCGAATTTGCCGCTGAGGGACTCTCCCAAACCTTAGCACGGCTCGGTTTTGAGGTGGATCGCCTGAAAACAGGAACACCCGCACGGGTAGATCGGCGATCGGTGGACTACAGCAAGATGGAACCGCAACCCCCAGATGAGCAGGTACGCTGGTTTAGCTTTGACCCCACCGCATGGGTGGAAAGACCCCAAATGAACTGCTACTTGACGCGCACCACCGCTGCTACCCACCAACTCATTCGCGAAAATTTGCACCTGACGCCCGTCTATGGCGGTTGGGTGGATGCCAAAGGCCCCCGCTACTGCCCCAGTATTGAGGATAAAATTGTCCGCTTTGCTGACAAAGAAAGCCATCAAATTTTCATTGAACCCGAAGGCCGCGATACACCAGAACTCTATATCCAAGGCTTTTCCACGGGGCTACCGGAACCGCTGCAATTGCAACTGTTGCGCACCCTGCCGGGGCTAGAAAACTGCATCATGCTGCGTCCGGCCTATGCAGTGGAATACGACTACTTGCCGGCAACCCAGTGCTTTCCCACCCTGATGACGAAAAAGATTCAGGGGCTGTTTTGTGCCGGACAAATCAACGGTACCACCGGCTATGAGGAGGCCGCCGCCCAAGGGATTGTGGCCGGGATCAATGCGGCTCGCTTTGTTCAGGGGAAACCGATGATCACCTTCCCACGCCAAGAGAGCTACATCGGCACCCTGATTGATGATCTGTGCACGAAGGAACTGCGGGAACCCTACCGCATGCTCACCAGCCGCTCGGAATATCGCTTGGTGTTGCGATCGGACAATGCTGACCAGCGGCTCACCCCCTTGGGGCACGAGATTGGCTTGGTGAGTGAAGCCCAGTGGCAAGTGTTTCAAGCAAAGCAACAGCGCCTTGCGGCGGAGACCCAACGCCTGCAAATGACGCGCATTAAAGCCCATGAACCCGTGGGCGAAGCGATTGTGGCCGCGACGGGTCAAGCGATTAAGAGTGCCATTGCCCTTGATGAGTTGCTGCGGCGATCGGGGGTACATTACGACCTACTGGATCGCCATGGCCTTGGCAATCCCGATCTGACTCCCCAAGAGAAAGAGGCGGTTGAAATTGCCATTAAATACGCCGGCTACATTGAACGGCAGCAACGGGAAATTGAGCAGATTGCCCGTCAAGACCAGCGTCCGCTCCCTGCGGATTTGGATTACTTTGCCATCCCCACCCTTTCAATGGAAGCACGGGAAAAACTCAGTACCATCCGCCCCCTCACCATTGGTCAAGCCAGCCGTATTGGTGGGGTCAACCCGGCAGATATTAATGCCCTTTTGGTCTATCTCCAAGTGCAACAGCAGCGGCAATCCCTAACGGCGGTGGGGAGCTAGAACCGTGTGGCCGGCTGAACTAGAGTTGTCCTATGTCAGACATCAAGCTCCCCTGTATACTTCTGGCAACCCAGTTGGGGAAGCGAGCAAGCATCTCCCTTGGCCAAAAGCTCCCTTTTTTGCAAAACAAACCCATGATTGCTCTGAACCTGCGTCCCACGATTGAATTAACTGATGAAGCCTTCGAGCAACTTTGCCGTAGTAACCCTGAGCTACGGCTAGAGCGTAGCGCTCAGGGAGAATTGATTGCCATGGCGCCTGCCGGCAGTGAAAGTAGCCGTCAAAACCTCAGTCTCAGTGCCCAGTTATGGCACTGGAACCAACAAACAAAGCTGGGTGTAGCCTTTGACTCCTCCGCTGGTTTTCGTTTACCCAATGGCGCCATTCGCTCCCCTGATGCTGCTTGGATTGAAAAAAGTCGCTGGCAACGCCTCACCCCTGAGCAACGGCGCCGCTTTGCCCCCATCTGTCCTGATTTTGTGTTGGAACTCAAGTCGCCAACCGATGATTTGGCTGCTCTCCAAGTCAAGATGCAGGAGTATGTGGACAATGGTGCCCAACTGGGTTGGTTAGTTGATCCCGAAATGCGACAGGTTTACTGTTATCGATCTGGGCAAGCTGTGCAGGTTTTGGAACATCCCCCTTGTCTTTCAGGAGAGCCCCTGTTGCCTAACTTTGTAATGGATTTCACCTTGATTTGGGATTAGGGATTCTCTATTATAGGACGGCTCTGCCGTTCGTACTGCCCTTCCCCAGCATGAGTGTCGAGGCTTGGCGCGCCCTAGGTCAGTGCCCTGATTCGTGGAGTGGTTTGTCGCTATCGCGGTTACTCTATGGGGGAATTATGGCGCTGGTTTGTGGCGGCTTGGCAATTGCTGCGGCAGGAGCAAGGTTCTCATCTTACGGTTTGTTATCGCCGGGTGTGGCCACGATGACCCGCAATCTTGCTCTTACGGATTATGAGCGGCAACAAATTAAAAAAATCAGTGCGTGGCTGCGGGAGGAAACGAACCCTCTGCAACAGGCGGTGCAATCGGTCAATGCCACAGTCGAGCGTCATATCAGTCGGATGTTGTCCCCTGAACATCTAGCGATTCTGCGTAAGGCGGGCGATCGCCTACTAGCCAATAGTGATCAGGCTTGGCAACACCTGAAACAGCGATTGGGGAACACTCGGATGCCAGTCGATCATTGGCAGGATCTCAAGGATCAACCCCTAGAGGTGTGCGATCGCCTGCAAGCTAGGGTTGCCGGTGCGGCCTTGACCAACGCTGCCTTGGAAGCCCTGATCACTGCTCCCTTTGACTTTCTGGGCGAACTGGTGGATGTGGGGTTGACTCTGCTATTGGGTCTCAAAACCATTCAAGCGGTGGGCTTGTGCTATGGCTTTGGCAGTGAGACCACAGTTGAACAGCACATCATCTGGGGCACATTGGGGATCAGTTTTGCCGGCACTGCCAAGGAACGTCAGCATCTATTGTTGAGTTTGCTGCATCCTTCTGAGGACAGTGAACGGGGGGCGATCGCCGGCCTCTTGGAAGACAGTGCCTTTGAAGTTTTTACCGACAACACAGTGGAGGCGGTGTTGAGTCGCGCATTAGTGATGTTGAGGGAAGAATTGGGTGGCGAGTTGATCCCCGTGATTGGCACTGCTTTGGGGGTTCTGGAAAGCGAACAATTTGCCCGAGAAGTGGCAACGACCGCGCGATATGTTTATCAGTTGCATTGGCTACTGCGTGCTCACGGTGGCAGCGGAGTGGATGGTTGACAGCGGCTACCGCCGCCAAAGTCCATGGTCGTGCCAAAATCTCTGTGGAAGAAACAATCCACTACTATCTTGCCGATGACGCTGTTTTGGAATGGCTACCTCAAGAAAAGAAACAGTCGTTTGTCACTATCGGGGTTACTCAATTTTATTCAATTAATGGAGTCAATTCTCTTTTCATTTCTTCTGCTGTCTTGATACAGTTAAATCCCCAAAAATAGTTACAGGCTTCATACTGATCATGTGTAACACTCAGTGAGATATCGCGAAATAAATTCGTTAAATGTGATGAAATTGATTGATATGTTTTTCTTTCTTGATAAAATTTTATACCATTCTCTACCCTGATTTTCAAGGGAATGTTGATCAGAACATCTGCTGTACAGATTATCTGTTGTTCAAATAGCCAATGGGGTTTATTCATGTAAATACAGTACCCAATGTGAGTACCAATAGCGTTAGAAGCAGTGACATCTGACAGCCAGATGATTGATTTAAGACGATTCAGAAAATTCCAATCATAAATGTGACCTGCTGTTGTGCAGTGAAACCCTGCATTCAGGTAGAGTTCTACAATTTCAGGACGGCAATCTTTCCAGTAAAAACAAATAAGTACTGATTCAAACTGATGATCCTTTGATACTCTTCTAAGCCATTCGATAGCCTGTAAATGATTGAATGAAGTTTTAATTAGATGGGTTGAGTGTGCAGGGAAAAATAGTAGCGTTTTTCCAAGTTTTTTCTTGTAATCCTTTAGTGTTTCAATATCGATTAACTCTGCGTAATGTATATATGGCCCTATAGGTAATACTTTCCTCTCTGTATACTTTGAAATAACTTCTTTTCTAAACTCACTGAATGTAATAATTGCCCTTGCAAAGGGATCATCGTCAGGTGCTCCGGAATCATCTAGATAGCAACCATGTTCGATAGGCGCCAGAAGCTTTTTTTTAGGCTGAATGCCAGCATAATGCTTGATTGTTTTGGATATACCATAGAGTGAGTTTTGTGAAAATTCTTCCGGAACTAAGTGATAGCAAATTCTCATAGGGATATCTACGTTATTAATATCCCGGTCAAACTGAAGTATGTTTGCATTCTTTTCTATGTAGGGCAAATATAGGTAAGACTCAAGTTTTGTAATTGGGTTTCTTGCAGGTGCAATCAGAAACAGTCTAATAGCCCTGATCGTTTTCTCAATCCCTCTTGACAAAGATCGATTTAGTAGCATGACTTCTTGTATATCCGTTTTTAGAGGAGGAATAATTCTTCGTCTAAGATTATACTAGGCGCTGATTCTTATTAACAGAAGCTAAAGCTAATTTGGTTAGTAATAGAGTTTATTAAGTTTGGGCAAATGACATTGGCGGTACTGTTGGGTCTGAAAATGATCCAAGAGTTGGATCTATGCTCCTAGCAGTGAGATTGTGGCTGAACAGAAGATCATTTGGGGCACGTCGGGGTGAGTTTTCTAGCTATAGTCTATAGTCAAGGATCATGAGTATCTCTACAGTGCTGGCTGCTGCGTGCTCACGGTGGCAGCGGAGTGGATCGCGCTTGCAGTTGATCGCCAATGCGCTGTAGGGCAGCCATAGAGCCAGTGAGGAGGAGGCGATCGCCCGCCATTAGGGGACAGTCCTCCTTGGGTTCCAAGAGCAGCGTTCCCTCTCGCCGCAGGGCACGGATGGTGATGGTCTCAGGCAGATGCAGATCGGCAATGGTGCGATGTTGTTCGCCAATCTCTTTGGGCAACATGATCCAAAGAAACAAGGTTTCCCCTTGGGGCACACTGACACGGCCATTGATCAGGGCTTCACAAGCTGCAAACTCTGCTGGCTGACCAACAATCAGGAGGCGATCGCCCCCCTCAAGACAGGTTTCACCACTGGGATAATCCACCTCAGTACCATTGGCACGGACAATGGCCAACAGAGTCACCCCCGTCAACTGGCGCAGTTGAATTTCCGCAAGACTCATGCTCCGAATGGGGGAATCCTCAGGGACGGTCAGCCAGCGACTATTCATATCCTGAGCTGCTTGCCGCAGGAGACGGGCGGTTCCCTCCGGGGGAGTATCGCCGCGCAAATTGGCGTAGTGGCTGTCGCGCACCTGTTGTACCTGCTGCTGAATGTGGCGTTCACCCATGCCTAGCGTAAAGAATAGATGAGCGGCCAACTCCAGACTGGCTTCAAACTCGGGCTGCACCACCTCCCGTGCCCCCAGTTGATAAAGCAACTCAATGTCGCGATCGCTATTGGCGCGCACAATGACATCCAGTTCCGGGGCAAACTCTAGGGCACGCTTGAGACAGAGGCGGGTACTCATACTATCCGAGAGAGCGATCGCCATACCAAGGGCTTGATCGACGCCTGCTTTGGCCAGAATGGTGGTACTAGCGGCATTGCCGTAAATGTAGGGCAGTTGGGCATCGCGCACTTCGTTAATCACCGTTTCACTTTGCTCAATGACCAACACGGGATAATTTTGTTTTTGAAGGAGTTTCACCACACTCTTGCCGACGCGACCATAGCCACAGACAATCACATGGTTCCGCTGCGGCAACCCCGTTAAATCCATGTCGAGGATTTCATCTTCCTTGAGGATGCGGCGCAGTAGGGGCAGTTCCAACAGCACAGGCACCAGCTTTAACAAAAAGGGCGTCACCAGCAACGTCACTGCTGTCGTGCCGAGGGTGAGCAGATAAACTTGTTGGGACACCAATCCCAAGCCCCGCCCTGCCGTCAGCAGCACAAAGGAAAATTCCCCAATCTGAGCCAGCCCAATCCCCGCCAGTAATGACGTTTTCCACGAATAGCCAAAGAGCTTGACTATGGGGGTGGTGATCAGGAATTTACCCAGAATCACTAGGCTGACCAGTTCAATAATGCGATCCAAGTGCTGCCAGAGAAACACTGGATCAATGAGCATACCAATGGAAGCGAAGAAGAGCGTGGTAAAGACATTGCGGATCGATTCCACGTAATCGAGAGTTTGATCGGCATACTCCACCTCGGAGATCATCAGACCGGCAATAAAGGCACCAATCTCAATCGAAAGCCCCAAATACTGGGTCAGCAGGGCAATTCCCAAACAGAGGGCAACGACGCCTAAAAGGAAAAGCTCACGACTTTCTGTTTTGGCCAGTAGCCGTAGCAGAGGCGGCAGCAACCACATCCCAGCGGCGATCGCCCCCACGGCAATCAAAGCAATGGTCAAGACTGCTTGGCCGAGGGCAAGTCCCAACTCCTCTGGGGGTTTGTTCAGGGCGGGTAAGACGGCAATCATCAAGCCCACCGCCAGATCCTGCACCACCAAGATGCCCAGCATAATTTGCCCTTGGATCGACTCCAGCTCATTGCGATCCATGAGGCTGCGCAGCACCACTGCTGTTGAAGAGAGGGAGAGGACAGCACCGAGGAAAATCCCCTGATTGGGGGAACTTACCCAGCCAACCCCAACGGAAATGAGCGTTGTAACTGCAATGGTCAGGAAAATTTGCAGGGCACTGCCCCCCAAGCTAACCCCTTGAACTTTGCGAATTTCACCGAGGGAGAAGCTCACCCCTAGGGCAAAGAGCAAAAAGGCCACCCCCAGTTGTGCCAAACCTTCCACTTGAGGTACTTCCTTGAGGAGTCCCAAGCCCGTTGGCCCGACCAACATACCGGCCAAAAGGTAGCCCAGCAGGATCGGTTGTCGCAGCAAAGCCGCCAACACACCTCCTACTGCCGCTGCCCCCAGTACCACACTGAGGTCAATGACAAGGCGAAAATCTTCGGTCATGGGATCTCATGCTAGGGCATCAAGGCTAGCATCTGAGCCACAACGGCAAAACTCTCACTGTAGAGGAAGTCTTGTCCCCAGCGCTGAAGTTCCTGACTCAAGAGCACCTCAGCCGTGAGATCACTCAGGGGAGACACATGATAAGTACGGCACATTTGAGCACTGCCCCCGGCCTCCATGCGCATACAGCCACGGGTTTCTGAGCAAATGATTGTACAGCAATCGGCTTGGAGATTGGAGGAGGTGAGTTTGAGGTCAATTAAATCCCCCAGCACGAGGCCAGCATCACCCGTGGGAATGCCTGCTAATTCTGCCTTAATCAACCGTTGATCGGAGGCCACCAGTTCCACGTGATAGACATCATAGTCACCGCACTCGTGGCGGATCTGGCGCGGCTGCCACTGAAGCCGGGAAGCTAACCAGCCAAGGTACATTAAAGCTTGGGCGGGATTGCCCTTTTCGTAGTCAATGACCACCTGATCAATTTCCTGAATGGCCAAACGGCGTTCGGGGGGATCAAAGGCTTCAGCCGCCAGTTCTTGCCATGCCCCCAGACGGCGCCAGTTTAGATCTGTTAGGGGAAGCGGTTGTTCAAGGAGGGGGGCAATTGCCCGCAAGCCCCGCAGCGGATCGAGAAATTCACTGGAATCCACAATCACGCGGCTAAATTGGGGCGCAAGGGTTTGAAACAACTCAAAGTTATTGAACAAGTCCCCCTTCCACCACAAAAAGCGGGGGAGTTCGCGAATGATTAAAGACTGCAACAGGGGTTCCACCCGCTGGAAGGCGCTATGGGTGCCCTTGAGGGTAATGTATTCACAGCAAACGAGGGAACTGCGCATCTTTTTGTTGATCGGGCAGTAGGCCGCCACCTGAGCAGTAATTCCCGTATCTTCGCCAAGGGTAGGACACAGGGCAATCACCCGACAGGGATTTTGGCTGGCGATCGCGTCAGCAATGCCACTACCGCGCATATCCACGGCATAGCGATCGCTCCGAGGGGTTCCCTGAGCATATTCTGCCTGCAAGGCCTGCCGCAGTTGGGGCGTGACTCGACCCGTCAAGGGCAAGTTGTGATTCTTTTCAGCAGCACGAATCGCCGACTGCATGCGGGGGCCAAGAATACCATCAATGGGGCCTGTGTAGTAGCCCAAGGCCGCTAGCAATTGTTGGGTATCATCCGCCTCATAGACAACTAGGGTAAAGGTGGTTGCCCGCACTGCTGCTGGCGCCGTACCATCCCCGCCATGGCTGAGCCAAATTTGCCGCAAACTTTGCTCAATATCATCTAATGAGACATCCACGGGATCTTGGAGCGCTACGAGGGGAGTTGATTCAGTTGCCATACCTAGGTACCTATCTGTGAATGAAGTTCGGCCTTGATTCCCATCTCTTCCCATGATGGATAAAGATCACAGTCGCCGCCACCGCCGACCATCGGCATTAATCATCGCTTCTGCGGCATCGGGATCCCATGTCCCCGCTTCATAGGTGGGAATCGTGTCTGGATCCGTAGGGGCATCCCAAGCACTGAGCACCGGCATCACCACCCGCCAAGCCGCTTCCACCTCATCCGCCCGGGTAAACAGGGTTTGATCCCCGAGCATGCAGTCCAGCAAGAGCCGCGCATAGGCATCCGCCGTTGCCATTCCAAAGGAGGAGCCGTAGCTAAAGTCCATTTCCACCGTGCGCGTGCGCAGATCTGCACCGGGCATCTTTGCCTCAAAGCGCAGGGCAATCCCCTCATTCGGCTGGATACGCATTGTTAGAATATTGGGGTTGGTTTGGCGGGCGGCCGACTGGAAAATCAGCAGGGGCACATCGCGAAACTGAATCGAGATTTCCGTCACTTTTTTTGCCAAGCGTTTACCCGTGCGCAAATAAAAGGGCACCCCCTGCCAGCGCCAGTTATCAATCACCAGTTTGAGTGCCACATAGGTGGGCGTGGTGGAGGTGGGACTCACCCCCGGTTCTTCGCGGTAACCCACCACAGGTTTGCCCTTCATCCAGCCGGCTCGGTATTGGCCGCGGACAGCACAGGCATCGAGATTATCCAAATCTGCTAAACGGGTGGCTTGGAGCACCTTCACCTTTTCGTTGCGCAGACTATCGGCATCGAGGGCATTGGGGGGTTCCATGGCGGTCAAGGCCAATAACTGAAGGATGTGGTTTTGCACCATGTCCCGCAGAGCACCCGAAGTTTCATAGTAGCCCGCGCGGTCTTCAACCCCCACGGTTTCGGCAACGGTAATCTGCACATGATCTATGTACTGGCGGTTCCAGAGGGGTTCAAAAATAGCATTAGCAAAGCGAAACACCATCAGGTTTTGAACGGTTTCTTTGCCGAGGTAGTGGTCAATACGGTAAACCTGCTCCTCTTTGCACACCGACTGCACCACTTCATTGAGGGCTTGGGCAGAGGTGAGATCGCGGCCAAAGGGCTTTTCAATGACGAGGCGATGCTTTTGGGGATCACTCAATAGACCGGCTGCCCCTAGTTGTTGAATCGCTTCAACGAAAAAGTTCGGTGCGACCGCAAGGTAAAAGACGCGATTGCCGCGAGTTTGGCGTTTTTCATCCAGCTCGGCCAAGAGGGTTTTCAGCTTGGTGTAGGCGGCGGGATCATCCATATTGCCAGAGCAGTAAAACAGGCCTTGGGCAAATTCTTGCCACAGGGGTTCCGCCTGAATGCCACCGCCAAATTCCTCGACCCCTTGGCGCAGATGCTCGCGAAAATAGTCATCACTCCAGTCGCGACGCGCCACACCAACAATCGTGAGTTCTGGGGGCAGACGGCGTTCCAGTTTCAGTTGATAAATGGAGGGAATGAGCTTGCGCTGGGTGAGATCTCCACTGGCACCAAAGATCACTAGAATCAGTGGTTCTGGGGTGCGCTCTTGGCGTAATCCGACCCGCAGGGGATTTTCAAATAGGATTACCATGGGTTACACCTGTGTCACAGTTGCGTTGGCAGGGGTAGGCTGAATAAAGGATTCCACAAGGGCAACGTTCTCAGGGCTGCCAATAATGAGTGGTGTGCGCATGTGCAGATGATCAGGCACGACATCGAGGAGGGGTTGGGTGCCGGTACTGGCTTTGCCACCGGCCTGTTCCACGAGGAAGGCGATCGGTGCCGCTTCGTAGAGTAGACGCAACTTCCCCGCGGGATTTTTCTGGGTGCCCGGATAGAGAAAGACCCCCCCCTGCATGAGGATGCGGTGAATATCGCCGACAAGGGCACCACTGTAGCGGGCACTGTAGCCGGGCTGGCGATGGACATGGCGGACATAGTTACGAATGGATTCTTCCCATGCCCAGAAGTTGCCTTCGTTGACACTGTAGATGGAGCCACTAGCGGGAATTTGCAGGTTCTCGATCGCCAGAATAAACTCGCCGAGGCTAGGGTCAAGGACAAAAACATGGGTGCCCCTGCCCAGGGAATAGACCAGCATCGTACTAGGGCCATAGAGAATATAGCCCGCGGCAATTTGCTTGTGGCCATCTTGTAGAAGATCAGCAGCGGTGCCGTCTAGATCAGTGCCCTCCTGCTGGCGAATCGCAAAAATGGAGCCTACGTTCAGGTTAATGTCCACATTGGAGGAACCATCGAGGGGATCGTAAAGCAGCGTGTAGCGGCCAATGGGGCAGTTTTCGGGAATGTAGTAGGGCTTTTCCATTTCCTCAGAAGCAAGGCGACACACCAAGCCACTTTGCTTGAAGGCCGCAATAAAGACTTCATTGGCATAGACATCCATTTTTTTGACGTCTTCCCCTTGGATGTTCACTGCCCCTGTAAAGCCCAACACCCCCTCCATGAGACCCGCTCGACTCAAACGGCGAGCAATCAGTTTGCCAGCAAGGGCAATGCGATTCATCAGGGCACTCAGGTCTTGGGCAGCGGCGTCAAAGCTTTGGAGTTGCTGGAGAACGTGGCGAGATAGGGTCAAACAATCGCGATCGAGGGCTTGTTCGTGAGCTGCAAAATCAGTCATAGCCCCTCCCTAGTGAGGATGCATCTAGCCCCGATCCTAAACTGTCTCTTTTCAGAAGTGGTAAGTCTTTAGATCAACTAAAGATTCAGGGAAGCACTGCTAGTACTGATGCGGTGCATGCCGGCAGCAGCAAACTGGGCAAAGGTTGCATTGGCAGTTTCGCTGAAGTCCACGACCCCCGGCACCACCACAGGGGACATACAATCCTCAAGGAGATAGACGCGTTGCGCTAGTTGGGGATCGCGCTGCTGAATTTCACTGAGCAGGTCGGCCACCGTCCAAGCAACACAGTGACTTTTGGCTTGACCGGCAATGATCAGGCGATCGCCCGCCAGCAGATGCTCAATCAAAGCGCTATTCACCGCCACTAAAGGACGCCCTTGGAGGTCATGGCTCACCTCTGGACGCAACACCGAATAATTCTCCGTCAGGGGGTGGCTCCCCTTGAGTTCGATGCGGGTTTGCTGCTGTCGCGCCACAGTATGAAAGAAACAGGCCTCCTCCACAGCAGACACAAGGGCATGGCCAATCCCCCCCAGCATCGAGTGGTAAGGCCAAATCGTCAACGGAAATTTGCCTTTGGCGGCTAACTGGGCAACGTAGTGCCGGGCATAGGCCTGCAAACTCTCTTGATCAGTCATGCCGAGGGAGGTTAGCAGATGGGGATTGGGTTGCCATCGCCCCCGCTCAACATCGTCAACGGTAATCGTGGTTAGAGGTGGCGGCGGTTCCCCGGTAGCATCTCGCCAAAAGAGGGGATGAAAAATTTGACTGGCGGTATGGGTATCGAGGGTAACAATAATCTCGCTAATGTGGGCAAGGTGGGTGTAGATAAAGCGGCAGAGGCGTTGATTATCCGCAACCGCCCCTTGGACAAATAGCTCAAAGTCGGGTAGGCAAAAGGTGTTTTGCACATCAATGAGCAAAAGGATCGTACGCTGCCGATCCTCAGCGGCAGGGGGAATTTGATACTGCTGTGCCCATTGCCGCGCCTGCACTGCTCGCTCTTGGTAGGGAACGCGCCACACTTGAGCAACCTTAGTGGCATCAAAAAAATCGGGGATAGGCAGTTCTTTGATCGGCGCCATAGGCAAGGGATCCGCTGCAGACCCGCTGCAAAATAGTGTAAAAAGTATTTTTGGATACAATTGTTAATTTTTAATAAAAGTCTAGAATATCAGAAATTCTACGGATGCGCAACAATTGATTACCTCTATAAAGTAGAGTTAGTCAAAGCTTAATCTTGATTGGGAAATTCGCAATGCTGGTGCGTACACTCAAGAGTGTTTTAGAGCAACATATTGCCGGAGTCCCGGGCGTGTTAGCTGTGTTAATTGGCCGCACGACGGATGGAGCAACCATTGCCGAAATTAACTACAGTGGCAATAGCCTTGAAAATGAGTCCTTGAGTTCTTTGGGTGCCTATGCCAGCGATCTGCTGCGAGCCAACAATCGCGTGTGCCAAGTGGTGGATCCGGCCTCAGAGGCAGACTATCTGCTAGCGGGTTCGGCAGAGGTGCGATTGGTCATCAAAGCCTTTAGCAAAACTCCCTACTTTGTCCTCTTTCTCACCAAGGGTAGCACGAACCTGAAGCTGGTCTTTGAGCGGATCAAGGCGATCTTGGCGGATGGCAAGCCCCTGTTGCCGCCTGTCCAAGACAACACCACCTCCGTCGCTCAACTGCTGCTTAGCTATGCCCGTCGCTATGCGCCGGATCCCAACTTTGTGGCGCTGCGGCTGTCGTTGAAAACGGGCTTGCACCGCGAGCGATTGGAAAAAGGCCAGTTGGATGAACGGGAAGTGCGCATTCTCTACAAGGGCGTGGCCGATATCTTGGGTGTGGAACGCCTGCCGGTTGCCCTTCCCTAGGTTGATTTGACTCACCCTTCACCATTTAACAAAAGATTGGCCCTATGTTTGAGCATCTCCGTATCGATCGCCCCCGCAAGCTGGTGGCTTTTTTTGACGAACCAGTGATTTTCCACTGCCACCACTACAACCTATTTCTCCAGCAAACCATTGAAGACCCCGACTGGATTGATGGCGTCAGTATCCTACAGACCTCAGCCCAAGAGATTTTCTATAGCTTGCTCGCCAATGCCTTTAATACGTTGGGAGTGCAAACGCCAGCGGAACGCCTTGCCACCGCCGCCCAGATTTTTAGCTTTTTGGGCTTTGGCCACCTCAACTTTGAGGTGACAGAAGAGGGGGGTGAGGTGGAATTAACCCACTCCCACTATGCAGAGGGCTGGCTTGGAAAATACGGTGAGCAGGTGAGCCGCACGAAACCCATTGATCACTTGGCGGTGGGTTATGTGGCCGCAGCCCTAGATGCCACCTTTGCGGCGTTGGGTACCTATGTGGCTGAAGAAACCAGTTGTATGGTAGTGACGCGGCAGGATCACTGCATGATCCATGTGACCAAAGCACCGGTGCGCCGCTCCCTAACACCGAGTCCGCAAATGGGCAAGCTCATTGATCAACCGGCGCCCCTGCCGCAGCCAGAAACCAGTGTGGACTACGATGCGGTGAACGAAGCCCTCTGGGGACTGCCCCTAGAAGGGGATGTGAATGGTCAAATCCGAGCGTTTAATGTGCTGCTGACGCGCATGCCTGCCAACTACTACAACCGCATTCAGTACCGTTTCTTGGATGAGCTGCAAAAGGTAGATCCGCAGCTTTTAGAGGTGGGGCAGGCCTTGATCCGTGAATCAGGCCATGTTTGTGTCTTTTACACCTTTGGCAATATCATGGAGTCTTTGGAGTGGGAAACGGTCGTTGGCCCGATGTTAAAAACCGATACCGATTGGATTCACGGGGGGTATGCCGTTGCCAGTAGTTTGGGATGGGGGCGTTGGCAAGCCCTAGAGGTGGTCGGGAATGAATCCTGTCGGGTGGCCATTGATGGCAACTACGAAACCAACTACTTCTTGGCTTCCTATCCCCATACCCTGCAACCGGCCTGTTATTTTGCCCAAGGGGCGGTACCGGCAATGATGAACATTGTCTATAACGGGCGCATTCAACAGAAGCCTGTCTTAGATGAGGCGTTTTACAATCGTCTCTTTCAACGGGGCGGTGTGTTTCAAGGGGCAGAGGTGAAGGCGCGGGAAAAGGGTGATCCCTGGTGTGAATTTTATGCTCAACGCCTATAAGTTAAGTTCTGAGAATGCCAATTCAACTCTCTAAACGGCGGGAATGTGGCGGTACATGGGTGGTTGATGTGGATCTGGGGCGATCGCCCACCAACGAGGAACTCACTACCCTTGCCCAGCGCCATGGTGGTCGCTGTCGCCAATTTCAACAGTTGGTGTGGCTCGATTTCCCTAGCGGTCGGATTACGGCCTCCCTGCGGCTGTCGCGTCTGACGATTCGCCTTGGGGATAACGCCCTCGAAGCAGCCATTATTGCGGAGTTGCAGCAGCTTGCTGCGGCCAGCGTGCCGGCCTGTGCAATGGATGCTTAGCAGTAATTATGGCGGGTTGGCTCGGCACGTACGACTTCCTACTGGTTTCAATGACCTTGGGGGCGATGCTGGCCTTGTCACTCTATTTGCCCCTGATGAGTGGCCAACTCTCCCTTGCGAGTCCAGCGTTTTATGCCATGGGTGGCTATATTGCTGCCTTGGTCTCAACCCGTCTTTTTCCTGACCTGAACCCCTATCCCGTGCCCTTGGTGCTGGGGGAAATGGTGTTGGCGGCTGTGGTCTGTGGTGTGGTGGGCTGGGGCTTGGGGGTGCCGGTGCTGCGGTTACGGGGCATTTATTTTGCCATTGCCACGATTGCTTTCTCTGAGGTGCTGCGGGTGTTGGCACTCAATCTGGAGGTGACCGGGGGGGCGATCGGCATCTTTGGCATTCCCCAACCCTTTAGTACACCCTTGGGCTATTTGTGGCTGACGCTGCCCTTGCTGGTCATGGTGGCGATCGCCATCGGTCGCTTGGAACAGACCCGTGCGGGCAAGGCGATGCAGGCCATTCGTGCCGATGAATTGGTGGCACAGACCCTTGGCATTGATACCACTCGCTACAAGGTTTTGGGTTTTGTCTTGGGGGCAATTCTAGCGGGGGTGGCGGGAGTTTTGGCGGCCCATCTTTTGAATACTTGGAATCCGCGTCAGGGCACGTTTGATATGGGGGTGTTGGCACTGACAGCAGTGCTGGTGGGGGGCAATCGCACGTTTGTGGGGGCGATCGCTGGCGGTATGCTCTTTACAGCTCTGCCTGAACTCCTGCGGGGACTCGCCGATCAACCCTATTTGCCAGTGGCAGTGGCCACTTTTTTCCGCGATGGCCGTCTGATGCTCTATGGGTTGCTGATTATCCTCGGCACACGGTTCTTTCCCCAGGGGTTGTGCCAGCCTCCCAACTGGCGATCGCTCTGGTGCACCCTATTGGGCAACAAAACGAGGAAAATGTAATCAGTCCTCCTGCATTTGGCTGCTTCATGTCCCATCTGCGTTGCCCCATTGAACCCTCTTTCTCCTGCAGCCCATCTCAGCAGCCCTCCAGCGGCGAAACGTCTATTCGTCATGGCTCCATTTGCATCCTTTACATTCAGTGGGCAGGGCGAGCTGCGGAGCTGTTTTTGACCTCTTGGTATCCGATCCTAAAGCTCTGCAACTGATTCCACCCCAGCAAGGACAACTCAGCCTATGACGCCTCCCTTCACCACGGTTTCCCTAACCCTGACCAGTGACCTGACCCAACTGGAGGCTCTCTTGGCATGGTTCAATCAATATCGCCCCACGACGCTGCCCATCGAAGAGTGGTTGAAATTGGAACTCGCCCTTGCCGAGGGGTTTACCAATGCTGTGCGCCATGCCCATCGCGATCGCGCCAGCGATACCCCCATTCGCATTGATCTCTCCCTTGCAGATACTGTGATTGAATTGCGCATTTGGGATCAAGGGGATCCCTTTGATTTGATGGCCAAACTGGCAACACTCCCCAGCCAAATTGCCCTCGATGCCGAAGGGGGACGCGGCCTACGCCTCTTGGCAACCATCATGGATGAATTGGACTATCAGCGCGTGGGCAATACGGGTAACTGTTTGATTCTGCGCAAAACCGTGAAGCCGACTCCCCAATAACCCTATTCCTTGTGGGGGAAAAGGCGGGCTGCCAATTCCTCGTAGGTGGCATCAAAGGGACAGCGATCGCCCATCGCACACTGGCGACAGTATTTGCCATCGCTATAGCGCTCGAGGTTTTGACGGTTAAAAAAGTAGGGCTTGTGGCTAAAGGTACTGGCCACCCACTGCCACGAGAGGTTATTACTGGCCGGATCGCCATCGAGGAGATGCTGCAAAAACCAAGCGGCTCCCGCCTGCCAGCGCACCCGACACCAATGCACCACATAGGCTGCCAACCATAACCGCGCATGGTTATGCAAGTAGCCCATTCGTTGTAGGTCGGCACTAAAGGCATCCATACAGGCCAGTCCCGTTTCCGCTGCGATGAGTGCAGGAGGTAAGTCGGTTTGATAATCGGTTGCTTGCCAACCCGTTTTATAGGGTTCGATGTCCTGCCACAGGCGATCGCCCCAACGGATATAGAGGCGCTGCCAATAGTCTCGCCACGCCAGTTGTTGCAGTAAGGCTTCCGCTTGATAGGGGTGAGACACCACTTCCCGCAGGCGATCGCGCACCGCCGCCAAACTGATCACCCCGTGGCGCAAATAGGCCGAAAGCCCCGTTACTGCCCCCGCCAAAAAGTTGCGACTCTTGCCATACCGTAGAGGCTGTATCTTGGCCAAACGCTCTTGGGCTGCTGCTAAGCCACCACGGGTTTCACTGACCGCGTCATCCTCCCCCACCACATCGGCAAAGACTTGGCGCAGATAGGGCACATAGGCATCACGAGTTCCCGCCATTCGCTCCACAGCAGCAGCCGCGAGCAGGTCTTTAGCAGAATTTGTCATCGGTCTAAGGGCTTAATAAACGTTGCAGGCGATCGCGATTATCCAAGTGTCCCACAAGGCGGCGCACCGGCTGGGGATAGACCCGCACTAAGGTTGGCGTGGCCTGCACTTGATCCTCCTCCGCCAGATCGGGTTGCTTGGTGACATCCACCACTTTGAGCGTATAGGGCACCTTGAGGAAGCGACTCAGCAAGTCATGGAGATTCTTCAGGGCAACTTCCGTGGCATGGGTTTCTCCACGCACATAGAGGCGAAAGACATAGCGATCGGGTTCCGAAGGACGCGGTGCAAAACTGCTCAGGGGGGTGGCTTCCTGCAAATCATAGATCAGTTGGTGCTGCTCCCACAGTTGGGGAAAGCTGCTGCGGTAGGCCTCTAGGGCTTGGACATCGCAGGGATGCTGCGGATCCTGTACCAACTGCCACGGCAATGTGGGCTGATGAGCAGGGGCAAAGAGGGCATTCAATAGGGGACGATGGGGCCATGCCAAGGGATAGACCTCCGCCGCCACTCGCAGGCATTGCTGCTCCTCATCAAACCAGTAATCTACCGCCGCTGTGTAGCAGGGGGATAGAAAAAGGGGCGGCTCCTCCAAATCCAACAGTTGTTGCAGGGCTTGACAAAGCGACTGATGCCAATGCCCCTGTTTTGATGGGTCACGGCAAAAGACCACATCCTCCCCCGGTGTAAAGAGGGCCAACCCCTTGTATAAGACAGGCTTGAGGCCAACCATTGCTCTAGACACGACCCCGTAGAATTTGCGCCATTTCGTTGGGTTTGGGGGAGTTTTCGATGGCGGTTTCCTCATCAATGCGCCCCGCCTCATAGAGTTCGTAGAGGCATTGGTTCATCGTGCACATGCCGTCATACCGACACTGCGGAATAATCGCCTCAATTTCCTCCACTTCACCCCGCAAAATGTAGTCCTTGATGGCATCGGTGTTGATCATGATCTCGTGAATCGCTGCCCGCTTACCATCCGTCGTACGCACAAGGGCTTGGGCAATGACTGCCACCAGCGACTCCGCCACCTGCATCCGCATCGGTCCTTGTTCATCGGGGTTGTAGAGGTTGAGGATCCGCTCAATCGTTTTCACGGCACTGTTGGTGTGCAACGTACCAAAGACCAAGTGACCCGTTTGCGCTGCTTTTAGGGCTGTATTCACTGTCTCGCGATCGCGCATCTCCCCAATCAGAATAATATCGGGGTCTTCCCGCAACGACGCCTTCAGAGCATTGTCAAACTTCAGTGTATGGATACCCACCTCCCGCTGGCGGATCAGGGCACGGCGACTTTGGTGCACAAACTCAATCGGGTCTTCAATGGAGATAATGTGCTTCGGCATTTCGGTATTGATATAGTCCACCATTGCCGCAAGGGTGGTGGATTTCCCAGAACCCGTTGGCCCTGTCACCAGAATCAGACCCTTGTGGTAGTGGCAGAGATCCTTGAAGACCGGCGGCAAATTCAATTGCTCTAGGGTCAGAATCTTCACCGGAATCAAGCGCAGCACCATGGCGGGGCCTTTGAGGGCGACAAAGATGTTGATCCGCACACGGCATAGCCCTTCGTACTGATAGGCACCATCGTATTCAAGGTGGGTGCGAAACTGCTCAATTTGTTGGGGGGTCAGCAGTTCATTCAGCCAGTAGTTAAAGGTTTCCTCATCAGTAACGGGATAGTTGGTAATTTCTAAACGTCCGCGATCGCGAAAGCGCGGCGCTTCGCCAACCCCAACATGAATATCGGAATAGCCGTGCTCAAAAGCCTCCCGCACCAGTTGTTCCATTGTCGGGCCAGAGATCCGCGCGGCTGGTGTGGGCATCGGTTGGGTCGGTACTGCCTGTTGGGGCATTCCCGGCTGCGGCGGCATTGGTCGTGGCGGCATCCCCGGTTGTGGTGGCATGGGTCGAGGCGGCATGCCGGGCTGTGGGGGCATCCCTTGGGGAGGCGGTGGGGGGGCAGCAGGACGGGGAGGCGCCATTCCCGGTTGGGGAGGCAGCGGCGGAACACCCGCCCCCATTGGCGGCCGGGGCGGTGGCATCGGGGGTGAATTGGGAACACGTGGCGGTGGAGGAGGAGGACTTTGGGGATTCGTCATAGGGAAACTCGTGAGAGGGCTAGCAATGGATCAGGTATTTTCAGTGTGCCACTGTTCTTGGAAAAGGAGAGCAGTCGTTAGCGTTATGTTAAAACTTGGCGGCACAGGAACACCCACAGCGGTAACACCGCCACAAAGCTCAGGGTACTCAGAGCAATCACCGCCGGTGGCAGTTCGGTATTGAGTTCGTATTCCTCTGCCAAAATTAGCGCGGCAAAGGCGGTGGGCGTACCAGTCATAATCGCGATCGCCAGCAACGTATCGCCCCGCAAGCCCAAACCATAGGCGATCGCCATCATCGTCAATGGCAGCAACAACGTCTTCACTAACATAGGCAGCAACCCCATACGAAAACTTTGCCAGCCGGGGAGCCGACTCAAACGAATTCCAGTGAGGACAAAGGCAAAGGGAATCACCAAGTGAATATCCATCTCACACAACTTTTCAATCGCCTCGGGAAAGGAAAGATCATGGGTCGCAAAGCCGGCCATGGAGGCCCAAAGGGTCGGCACGGTTGGAATCACCGCCAAGGCGCGCCACCAAGGTTGATCATTGCCCTTACCGTAGTACTGACCGAGAAATGAACCCAATCCATAGGTGCCGAGGGCATTTTGGGTAATGGCATAGAAGGCCGCCCAGGGCAATGCCGTGGCACTCAGGAGAGGAATCGTGACCCCCAAACCGACAAAGCCCGTATTGCCGAGAATGCTGGCAATCAGATAGCTCCCCTGAAAGCGGCGACTTTCTCCTTCGGGAACTGTACTTGTCAGGAAGGGAGGAGTATAGTGGAGCCATTGGGGCTGAAAGTAGCGTTGCTGCCAATAGTAAAGGCCTTGGGCAAGGGTATAGCCGACAATGAGCGCCACAAAGGCCAGCAGCGGTGCCAACCAAATTAACCCCGCGAAGTTGGTTTGCCGCACCAAAGCAAAAATTTGAATGGGTACCCCGACCCAATAGAGGCTGCGCCCCAACCATTGGGGAATCACTGCTGGCAACCAACGGCCACAGATGAACCCCAGACTTGTCCAAATGACTAAGGGACTAGCTGCGCTGAGTGCACCCACCATCGCGATCGCCCTTAACGATTCTCCACTCAATATACTGTGGACATTCCTAAATTCCTAAATACAGGAGTTGAGTCATGGTTTGCCAAAAAGGCTCCGCCCTCAGGTTTGTCGTGCTCCTAGGGGTGGTTTCCCTCTGTGCCGACGCCACCTATGAAGGCGCCCGCAGTCTTACGGGGGTCTATTTAGGAGTATTGGGTGCCAGTGGTACCGTTGTCGGCCTCGTAGCGGGTTTGGGGGAATTCATCGGCTATGGTCTACGCCTTGGGATTGGCTATCTCAGCGATCGTACCCGTGCCTATTGGCGCATTACCACCCTTGGTTATGCCATCAATACCTTAGCTGTGCCCCTCATGGCCTTGACCCATCGTTGGGAAGTCCTAGCGGGATTCATGATTGCTGAGCGCACCGGTAAAGCGATTCGTACACCCCCCCGCGATGTGTTGCTCTCCTACGGTGCTCGCCAAGTGGGTCGCGGCTTTGGCTTTGGTCTCCATGAGGCGATGGATCAAATTGGTGCCGTTGTTGGGCCGCTGATGGTGGCCGGCGTCTTTGCCCGCACCCAGCACTATCAATGGAGTTTTGCCGTCCTCGCCATCCCTGCCCTGATGGGGCTGGTCGTTTTATTGGTGACGCAGCGGCGGTACCCAGAGCCACGGGACTTTGAAACGGTGGTGCAGGATCTGAATACCAAAAGACTACCAACACTGTTTTGGATTTATCTATTGGCCGTGGCCTTTCTGGGCGCCGGTTATGTGGATTTCCCCTTGATTGCTTTTCATTTACAGCAGGGAGACAGTCTGCAAACGAGCCAAATCCCGCTGCTCTACGCCTTGGCGATGGGGGTTGATGCCGTGGCTGCGCTGCTCTTTGGGTACTTACTGGATCGCATTGGCATCATGGCCTTGATCCTTGCGGTTGTGCTGTCGGTAGGCTTTGCTCCCTTGGTCTTCCTCAGTTCTGCGGTGATTTGGGGCATGGTGCTGTGGGGTATTGGCATGGGTGCCCAAGAATCCATTGTGCGGGCGATCGTCGCCAACCTCGTCCCCCCAGAGCGGCGGGGGTCAGCCTATGGCATCTTTAGCACTGGCTATGGCTTAGCGTGGTTTCTCGGCAGTTTCCTCATGGGAGTGCTCTACGATCGCTCCTTGGGGCTGTTGGTATTGGTGTCGGTAGGGCTACAACTGCTAGGGCTGCCACTGCTGTTGTGGATTAGGATCAGGCGTCCTGGGTAGGGGCTGCTTCTTCGGCAAGCGCCTGTAACCGGTAGAGATGGGCATACACCCCATTGCGGGCCAAGAGTTCACTGTGGGTGCCCTGCTCCACCAGTTGTCCCCGTTTGAGCACAAAAATGCGATCCACATGGCGAATCGTGGCCAGGCGGTGGGCAATCATAATGGCGGTTCGATTCACCAACAGGCGGTTCAAGGCCTCCTGAATCATTACCTCTGTACCCACATCCAAATTGGCGGTTGCCTCATCAAGGACAAGGATTTCTGGATTGCGAATCGCTACCCGCGCAAAGGCTAAAAGTTGTCGCTGCCCCGCTGATAGATTCGTGCCCCGCTGCCGCAGGGGAGTGTCATAGCCTTGGGGCAACTGCTCAATGAAGTCGGCAATGTTCATTTCGGCGGCCACCCGCTGAATTTCGGCAAGGGTGTAGTTGTCACCGAGGGCAATGTTGCTTTTCACATCCCCTGAAAAGAGAAAGCTATCCTGCAAAATCACGCCAATGTGCTGCCGCAGTTCTGCTTGGGTAAAGTCGCGGACATTGCGACCACTAACAAGGACTTCACCGCGCGTTGGATCATAGAGGCGACAAAGCAAGCGAATAATTGAACTTTTACCTGCACCCGTAGGACCAACAATCGCCACCTTTTCGCCAGCATGGATCTGAAAGGAAAGTTGCTTGAGGACGTAGTCATCGTCTTTGTAGGCCAGCCAGACATCGCGAAACTCAACGGCAGCGGCTGTATTTTCTGGCTTGGGCAAACGCAAAAAGGTGCGATCGGGATCCTGAATTTCAATCGGTTCTGAGAGCAGATCATGGATGCGCTCAATGGCGGTTAAGCCCGCTTGCACCGTGGTAAATTTCTCCGCCAACTGCCGCAACGGATCAAAAACGCGCTGGGAAAAGAGAATAAACGTGGCCAAAGTGCCAAAGTCAATCGTGCGCTGCTCCACCAAGGCACCGCCCAGCCAGAGAACCCCCGCGATCGCCACAAAGGCAATCCACTCCAACGTTGCTGATACTGCCGAATCGTAGAAAATCGTCCGATCCACCTCTTTGATGTAGCGTTGATTGCGCCGCCGAAACAGTTGGCTATTAAAGGCCTCACGGCGAAACAGTTGCACCACGGTAATGCCAACGATGTTTTCCTGAAGATCGGCATTCAGTAGCGACAGCTCCTCGCGGGATTTGTAGTTGGCCACGCGGTAGCGATGTTGAAAATAGATAATCAGGGCAGTGATCGGCAGTACCAAGGCCAGCAGCAGCGTTGCTAGGAGGCGGTCAATGAAAAACATTGTCAGGATGACCACCAGCATTGAGAAGACATCGCTGAGAACCCCCACGGCGCCAGTGGCAAACACATCCCCCAGAGCATCCACATCACTGGTCAAGCGGGTAATGAGCTTACCGACGGGGGTGCGGTCAAAAAAGCGCGACGATAACCGGAGCACGTGGTCAAATAAGTCATGGCGAATATCGGCAGTAATGTTTTGGCCAATTTTTTGAATCCAGTACCCCTGCACCGCCTGCACCCCAAAGCGCAGCACCACGGTAATCAGCAGTGCAATGCTCAGTAGATCAATCCCTTGGGTCAGGGTCAAAGGTTTCAAAAAGCTATAGGTACTCTCTTCGCCTTTGAGGAAGGCGATCGCCTGACCAATGATGATCGGTTGTAATGCTGCTGCTGCCGCCAAGGGAATCAAGAGCAAGCCACTTCCCACCAGTCCCCAGCGATAGGGCTTGAGGTAAGGAATCAGTCGTTGCAAAAGTTGCCAATCCGTGGAGCGTGTTGCCGCTGTCATGCCCTGCTGAAATTTGTGAACATCCTTTTTCCCAGTCTAGTGGGTGCTTGTAATTGTTTGTAACAATTTACACGCTTTAGGGAGTTGTCATCTGGCCATCCCTTAGCTACACTAAAGGTAGTTCGGGCTATTAATCCCCCGCATAGCCCCACTGAAATCCCCGAAAAGGTAAGTTACGCCGAAAGGGTAACGCACAAATCAAGGATCCTGTAGCCGCCGCTTCAGAAAATGGTATGGATGTCCTTGATGCCGAAGGGATTTTTTCCAAGCTTCTCAACCGCTCTAAACTTAGGGTGTAGGTTAGCTTGGTTGTTGATACGTAGGATAGTCAAGCGATCGCCACCCGCTTCCTATCACTCTTTTGAAATCGCAGTAGGCTAGAACTAGCGGCACCCCGTTCCATTCTATTGATCGGTTTATGAGTGATTCCCGTTTGCTGGATATTGCGCGGCAGGGCGACCCCCGTGCCATTGGTACGCTGCTGAATGCTGTCCTCCTGCCAAAGC
This sequence comes from Thermosynechococcus sp. HY213, assembly GCF_031460975.1. Lineage (NCBI taxonomy): Bacteria > Bacillati > Cyanobacteriota > Cyanophyceae > Acaryochloridales > Thermosynechococcaceae > Thermosynechococcus > Thermosynechococcus sp. HY213. Next base: position 108,130 of record NZ_JAVKVB010000007.1, read on the forward strand.
GGGTAAAGGCCACTGTGGTACGTCAGGCCGAGGAGTTAATGATCACGCTGCATTCAGAAAAAATACTCAATCAGGGGGCAGCCGTAACCTTGATCCGCACTGCCTTAGAAAAATTGCACTTGCCAGAGATTCAACGGGTTTTCATTGAGTCACGGGTGTTGGGCGTCCCTCTCTGGGAAAGTCATTTTCAGCTCCAAGTCCTGCCACCCACCCAACCCCATCGAGACGTGGTCGAGGATCCATGGGGCACCGAAACGGCAGCGACTGAGCCACCCCCCCCTGAACCCACGCTGCTGGATTTAATGTCTGCTTTTATGACCTCCGAGGTACCTGCCACATCTGAAAGTCAGGATGCTGTGGCGCGATCGCCCGAAGAGAAGGAACACCCGATTCCAGTAGAGAGCACACCTGAATATGGGGATGTAGCTCCTCCCTTAGAGCAAGTCACTGAGAATGGAACAGGGGCAGAACCCATCAGTGAGCCGCAAGAGCGTTTCCTAGATGAGATTCCAGAAATCGATCCTGATGAGGACATTAGTTTGGCAGATTTAGCTGCCGCCTTTGACCCCAACCCACCCTCACCAGAACCCAATACTGACCGTGAAGAATCTCCATCTGAGTCGCCCTCGCTGCAAGAAGAACACATTGAAGCCAGTACCGTTGGGGGGTTCTCAGGGGAATGGGAATTGCCAGTCCTCGAAGTCGCTGCTGAACCACCTCCAGAAGCTTCTGAGTCCATAGAAGAGAGCATTGCAACACCAGAAGCCCAAGACAGTATTGCTGAGATCCCTGAACCAGCACCCGAACTCTCTGAAGCTACCCTAGAGCAACCGACCCTTGAAGCATACGACTTCCCTGAACCGACGACTGAGGATATTGCCGCCCTAGAAGCCTTAGAGGCGGAGATCGACCCCCAGCCCGCCATGACTGCTGAGATGACGGCTGAAGCTGAATCCTCGCCTGAGGGGGCGATCGCCCCAGACGCTGCCTCTGTTGTTGAGGATCCTTGGGCAGTCTCAGACATGTTGCCCACTGCACCCCCAGTTCCTTCAGAATCTTCTGCCCTTCCCCAACACCAAGAAGCCGCCAACTATCCTCCCCTACGGGATCCTTGGTTAGAGGCCGAGCCTGAGCCACCGGTTCAGGCAGATAAGACACAAGAACCCCCACCACCCCCTGAAACCGCCACAGAACCCCCCCAGCCCCCCTCTGAATCCGAGATTTACACCATTCCCACCATTGAAAAAGTCCCCCGCGATCATCAATCAAAGGTGGCAGGTCTTGCCGGCATAGTCATGGGTCTGGGCTTTTGTGCCACGGGATTAGGAACCATCATCGGTCTGCCGATGGTCGTGGGCAGTATGTGGATGCTTGGGGATGAGGAGGTATGGAGTGGCGAGTGTCCCCATTGTCATCACCCGCTGAAAGTTCCGGTCGGTAAGCTGTGGCGCTTTAGTTGTGAAAAGTGTCAAGGGTTGATTGAAATGAAGAATGGCCGCTTCTACGCGCGGCAAACGCCCCCTGCACCCCCCTCGTCTTGAATCTGAATCTAAACAGAACTCTAGATGTCTGACTTAGGTGTCTAAATTCTCTAAATTCAAACTGACCCGACCCCGTTGGCGACGGGCTTCAAGAGCTTGGGCAATGAGATCCAATAGCCCCGGTGCTTCTTCCTGAATCGTCAGCAATAGGCGTTCGCCCATGGCCAGATCCGCGTCGAGCGGCGGAGGCTCGTGTTCAACCAACTCTCGCAGTCGCGGCACTGTATTGTCAACGATTTCCACGAGTGCCCCCAAGCAGCGAAAAAATTGCCGTTCGGTGAGGGTGCTGTCCTCAATGGGGAATTCAATCATGGCACGCACTTCACCCTCATTGGGGTCGTACTCCCACTGCAACATTTTTGTCTGCCACGAAATGCACAGTAGCGTTTGCAAAATGGCATCACGAAACTGGTGGGTTTTAATCCCCGGCAAAAGATTGGGGGCATAGAGCTTAAAAAACTCGCCTCCCTCATCTAGCTCAATGACGACGATAAATCGCTCAAGGTGATCACCGTTGACGCCCGTAATAATTTGGTGGTTGGCCGCATTCAACCGATAGTTCAGTTGGTGCCGTTGGAGATATTGGGCAATTTGGCTGAGGGCGATCGCCATGCCACGGTGATCCTACACTGCTGCCAAGGGTCGGTGGCTAATCGTTGTTCCCAAAATCTCTAAAAATGCCGCCAACCACTGGGGATGGGCAGGCCAAGCGGGCGCCGTGACCAGATTGCCATCCACTACGACTGCATCCACTGCCACACTGGTAAAGTTACCCCCAGCACTCACGACCTCAGGGCCACAGGCCGGATAGGCCGTACAGGTTTTGCCCGCAAGAACGCCTGCTGCCGCCAACAGTTGGAGGCCGTGACAAATGGCTGCAATCGGTTTTTGGGTCTCGCCAAAGTGCTTGGTGATTTCCAGGACCCGTGGATTGAGGCGCAAATACTCTGGGGCACGACCCCCCGGCACCACTAGTGCATCGTAGGTAACGGGGTCAATCTCTGCAAAAGTGGCATTGAGGGTAAAGTTATGTCCCCGCTTTTCACTATAGGTTTGATCCCCCTCAAAATCGTGAACTGCCGTGCGAACAATGTCCCCAGCGACTTTATCAGGGCAGACAGCATGCACGGCATGACCCACCATTTGGAGGGCTTGGAACGGCACCATCACTTCGTAATCTTCCACATAGTCACCCACAAGCATGAGAATCCGTTTGCCGCTCATGATTCGCTGCCTCTTAAACTGACCTGTCTTGATCCTGACATAACTTGTGTTACCGGCAAAAGTTAATCTTAGTAAGGGGAATAATCAGGTGCAGTGTAGTGCTAAAAAGACAGACCTCGGCTGGGGTTTACTTTGTGGGTGCTGGCCCCGGTGATCCAGAATTACTCACCCTCAAGGGACAACGGCTGATCCAAGAGGCCGATGTGATTTTCTATGCCGATTCTCTTGTGCCGACGGGGATTTTGCAGTTTGCACCGCCGAGTGCCACCTGTATTCCCACAGCCGCAATGACTCTTGAAGAAATGATTCCGCTGATGGTTGAAGCAGTCCAAGCGGGTAAAAAAGTGGTACGGTTGCAATCGGGAGATCCGAGCCTCTACAGTGCCATTCACGAGCAGATTGCCCGCCTCACCGAAGCAGGCATTACCGTTGAAGTTGTCCCCGGCATCAGTGCCTATCAATTGGCCGCCGCCCGCCTCAATGCCGAACTCACCCTACCCGAATTGGTACAGACAATTATCCTCACCCGTGCCAGTGGCCGTACACGCGTCCCACCAACAGAAGAATTGGCCAGTCTAGCCGCCCACAAAGCCAGCCTTTGCCTCTACCTGAGTGCGAATTGTGTCCACCGTGCCCAGCGAGATTTGCTTCAGCACTATCCACCCGAAACCCCAGTTGCTGTGGGCTACCGCTTGGGATGGCCCGATGAGCAGTTGTGGCTGGTTCCCTTGGCTGAAATGGCGGCGTTTAGTCAGCAGCAGCGCTTGACGCGCACCACCCTTTACCTGATCAGTCCAGCACTGGCAGTACAACATCAAGGCCATGGCTCATTGCGCTCCTGCCTCTATAGTCCAGAACATCACCATCTATTTCGCCCCCATTAACCTGCGTATAATTGGGATACCTTGTAGGCAAAGGCTGTGGACAACTGGCTAAGCAAAGCACTGATCTTTTTGATTCGCGCTTATCAGCATTGGATTTCGCCCTTATTTTTGCCCACCTGTCGCTATAGGCCCACTTGTTCTGTCTATGCGATTGAGGCGATCGCCCGATTTGGAGCAGTCAAGGGAACCTATTTAGCTATTCGTCGTATTTTGCGCTGCCATCCCTTTGCCGCCGGCGGCTATGACCCTGTACCCGATCCCCACGATGACTCTGTGCCCCCCTCTTCCCCTTGTTAGTGTCCGGGAGAGCCTATCGACCCTCTACGGCATCGGCATAGCGATAAATTTCTATTCCCAATGCTGCGGCAACTGGTCGTGCCCGATCCTCTACCATTGGCGAAATCACGATTTTACGGTCAATTTGGCGTTGGGGGTGACGTGCATAAAAATTCACCTTGCGATCAAAGATATACATCCCTGCCTTGTCAATTGAAGATTTATAGCTATTTCGAAAAAGAATGAGATATTTTCAAGAGGGATAGGCTATACTCAAAGCGTCATGAATGTTACTCAAGAATATGAGCTATGGCTTGAACTGACGAGAGCGGGTTGTCTCCTACATCCAGCAAGGTGGCAAAATCAGTGAAGCAACTCAAATCTTCCAGGTGAGCCGCGCCACTATCCATCGCTGGCTGAAGCGAGAGGACTCAGCCCCCACGGTTGTCCCCCGTCGTCCTTGGAAACTGGATTGGGCGTCTTTAGCAGCCGATGTTGCTGCCCATCCCGATTGATGGAGAGCGAGCGGGGAAGCGTCAGAAAAGAGAGAGTTGAGTCGCAGGACGGTATAGACACCAGAAAGACTTCATCGCCCCAATGCTGTTTTGCGGATACTTGAATGCGGTAGGGTTTGTGAGCTGGCTGAGTCAGTACTGTTTGCCGGCATTAAAGAGACCTTCGTTGTTGATGATGGATAATGCACCGATTCATCCGAAAGGGGCGATTCAGGCAGTGGTGAAAGCGGCGGGTCACGAGGTGTTATTTTTACCGAAATACTCTCCTGATTTGAATGTGATTGAGCACGACTTCAGTGCGCTGAAGCGAGCGCGGATGTATGCAGGGTCAAACAGTTCGATTGATGAAGTGATTCGCAAGTATTGTGCTGGATGATATCTCATTCCTTATTGGAATAGCTATATGTGGTGAATGGCAAGCCTGCCATCGAGTGGGTGATGGATCGCTATCAAGTCACTGTGGATAAAGACAGCCAAATTCGCAATGACCCCAACGACTGGTCAGCAGATCCCCGCTACATTATTGACTTACTGAAGCGCGTGGTGCGAGTGAGCGTCGAAACGCTCCAGATTGTCCAACAGCTTTCAAAGTTCAAGCTCCTCAGCAAAAAGGCAACTGCCCCCTGATTAGCGCCTAGGCAAAGACTGCCGTGCGATTGCCATACACGAGAATGCGGTTCTGCAAATGCAGCCGTACTGCCCGTGCCAAGACCACCCGTTCTAAATCCTTGCCCTTGCGAATCAGATCTGCCACCGTATCGCGATGGCTAATGTGCACAACTGCCTGCTCAATAATCGGTCCTTCATCCAAATCCGCTGTAGCATAGTGGGCCGTGGCACCAATGATTTTTACCCCCCGCTCATAGGCACGGTGGTAGGGATTCGCCCCCGCAAAGGCAGGCAAAAATGAATGGTGAATGTTGATCACTTGGGGAAAGGCCTCAATAAATTCTGGACTGAGTACCTGCATATACTTGGCCAGCACCACCAGATCGATGTTGTAGTCCTTGAGCAGTTGCAGCTGCTTGGCTTCGGCAAGGGGCTTGGTCTCTGGTGTCACGGGGATATAGTGAAAGTCAATGCCAAACTGTTCGGCAATGGGACGTAAATGCTCATGGTTACTGATAATCAGGGGAATTTCCGCAAAGAGATCCCCCGCTCGCTGCCGCAGCAGCAAATCCCACAGGCAATGATCTTGGCGGCTCACCCAAATGGCCAAGCGATAGGGAATATCCGACGCCCGCAACTGCCAGCGCACCCCTTGCCAACTGGCAAAGACTTTTTCCCGCTGTGCATAGTTGATAAATGTGGCAGCAATCTGATCGCGGGGGATTTCAAAGCCCTCTAGTTCCCACTCGAGGCGGGAGAGAAAAATGCCCGCGACAGCATCCGTGTGGTGATCAGCATGAACAATGTTACCGTTGTAGCGATAGACAAACTGCGCCAATTTGGCCACTAACCCCCGCTGATCAGGACAGGAAATGCAGAGGGTCATGGTGGGCATGGACATAGGAATAAAGGGAATAAAGCAAGGCAGAGCAACCTGTATTCTACTACTGCTGAGGACTGGCGGCGCGATTTAACACCTTGGCGAGGTACTGCCCTGTGTAGGATTGGGGCACCAGTGCCACCGCTTCAGGGGTGCCGACGGCAACCACCTCTCCGCCGCGATCGCCCCCCTCTGGTCCAAGGTCAATAATCCAATCGGCACAGCGAATCACATCCAGATTGTGCTCAATCACCAAAATCGAGTTGCCCTTGTCCACAAGACGCTGCAATACATCGAGGAGTTTATGCACATCGTAAAAAGACAGCCCCGTGGTGGGTTCATCAATGAGGTAGAGCGTTTTGCCCGTGGCACGCCGCGACAGTTCAGAAGCCAATTTGAGGCGTTGGGCTTCGCCCCCAGAGAGGGTCGGTGCCGTTTGCCCTAGTTTGAGATAGCCCAAGCCCACATCCACGAGGGTTTGCAGCTTGCTCACTGCCTTGGGGATATTTTCAAAAAAGGCCAGTGCCGTCTCGGCGGTCATATCCAAAACGTCGGCGATCGAGCAGCCTTTGTACTTCACTTGCAGGGTATCGCGATTGTAGCGTGCCCCCTTGCACACTTCACACTGCACATAGACATCGGGCAAAAAGTTCATCTCAATCACATTCACCCCTTGGCCAGCGCAGGCTTCACAGCGTCCGCCCTTGATATTGAAGGAAAATTGCCCTGGTTTATAGCCCCGTGCCTTGGCCTCCACGGTTTGGCTAAAGACCTCACGGATAACATCAAACACCCCAATGTAGGTGGCAGGGTTCGAGCGGGGGGTACGACCAATGGGAGACTGGTCAATGACAATCACCTTGTCAATGGCATTTAAGCCTTCAATCTCGCCAACTCCCTTGGGGAGCGGCACACTGTGACCGAGATGGTGCTGCAGGGCAGGATAGAGGACTTCGTGCATGAGGGTGGATTTCCCCGACCCCGATACCCCCGTCAGACACACCAGCTTACCGAGGGGAATTTCTACGGTGATGTTCTTGAGATTATTGCGAGATACCTGTTTGAGAATCAGGGATTGACCATTCCCCGGCCGGCGATCGCTGGGGGTTTCAATGCGCTTGCGCCCCGACAGATAAGCCCCCGTCAGGGAGTCGGGATGATTGAGAATCGCCTCTAGGCTGCCTTGAGCCACAATCTGGCCGCCGTAGATCCCCGCCCCTGGGCCAATATCAACAATGTGATCGGCAGCGCGGATCGTGTCCTCATCGTGTTCAACCACAATCAGCGTATTCCCCAAGTCCCGCAGGCGAAACAGTGTTTGCAGGAGGCGATCATTATCCCGCTGATGCAAGCCAATACTGGGTTCATCGAGGACATAGAGCACTCCCGTCAGGCCAGAGCCAATTTGAGTGGCCAAGCGAATGCGTTGGGCTTCACCACCAGAGAGGGTGGCCGCACTGCGATCCAGCGTCAGGTAATCTAGCCCCACATCCACGAGAAACTGTAATCGCGCGGTCACTTCCCGCAGAGCCAGCTCCGCAATCTGCTGTTGGCGGGCACTCAGTTGGAGCGATCGCAGCCGTGCTAAACACTCACGAATCGAGACACTGGTGAGATCCGTGAGGCGATATTGCCCCAAGCGCACTGCTAGGGCGGCGGGTTTTAGGCGTTGACCACCACAGGCGGGGCAGGTTTGATTGACTTGGTACTCTTCCAATTTTTGCTTGTAGGCTTCGGAGGTGGTCTCGCGGTACTGCCGCTCTAGAATTGGGATCACCCCTTGGAATTGGCGGTAATAGTCCCGTTTGCGATAGCGGGAATCGGCGGGGATGAGAATTGGGGTATCGGTGCCGTAGAGGATAATTTCCCGTTGCAACTCCGTGAGGCGGTGCCACGGTGTATTGATGTCAAAGCCAAAGGCCTCAGCAATACCACAGAGGAGAGCAAGGTAGTAGTCGTGTTCTTTCTCGGCCCAGGGGGCGATCGCCAGATAGACCGGTAGTTCAGGATTGGGGACAATCAACTCCGGACTAAATTTGCGCAAATAGCCCAAGCCATGGCACTCTGGACAGGCACCGTAGGGGGAGTTAAAGGAAAAGAGCCGCGGCGATAGCTCATCCATCACGGCCCCATGCTCCGGACAGGCAAAATTTTCGGAAAATAGGAGCGTTTGACCCTCAGCCTCACCCTCGCGGGGTACCACACTGACCATTGCCGTACCATTGGCATGGTGCAACGCCGTTCGCAGCGAGTCCGCTAAGCGTTCTTCAATGCCAGGTTTGAGCACAAGGCGATCGACAACAATTTCAATCGTGTGGGCATGGTTTTTATCCAGTTCAATGGCATCACTGAGGTCGCGCACCTCGCCATTAATGCGAACCCGCACAAAGCCTTCACTAGCAAGACTCGCTAGCAGCTTCTTGTGGGTGCCCTTTTTCCCCTTGACAATAGGAGCTAGAACTTGAAAGCGCGTCTGAGGGGGCAACTGCATCACCTGATCCACCATTTCATCAATGGTTTGGGGGCGAATCGAGCGATCGCAATGGGGGCAATGGGGTTCACCCGCACGGCCATAGAGCAGCCGCAGGTAATCATAGATTTCCGTCACCGTGCCCACCGTCGAGCGAGGATTGTGGGAAGTGGACTTTTGATCAATGGAAATCGCTGGACTCAGCCCCTCAATGGCATCCACATCCGGCTTATCCAACTGACCGAGAAATTGCCGTGCATAGGCACTGAGGGACTCCACATAGCGGCGTTGCCCTTCAGCAAAAATCGTGTCAAAGGCCAGAGAGGACTTACCGGAACCAGAAACCCCTGTCATCACAATCAGGCGATCGCGGGGCAGATCGAGGTCAATGTTTTTCAGATTATGCTGCCGTGCACCCCGAATCCGAATTTCACCCGTAGGCACTGCATCGCCCATGCTGCAAACTGCGAATGTTAAAAAAACGTTACATTGAGGGTTATTATAGCAACGCGGCCAGACCCGTTTGGCACCATCCAATAAAAAAGCGGGGTGTGGTTTCCCCGCTGTGAGTGTAACTTAGGTTACTTGCGCTGAACCCAGTGAGTTTCAGGGATTCACCGACGGGTTGGGCTTAGTAGTCGAAGTCACCGCCCATGCCGGCACCGGCGCCTGCAGGATTGTTGTCCTTGGGTTCGGGTTTGTCAACGATGATGCACTCGGTGGTCAGCACCATACCGGCAATAGAGGCCGCATTTTGCAGAGCCGAGCGGGTGACTTTGGCAGGGTCAACGATACCAGCATCGAACATGTTGACATATTCATCTTTGGCGGCATCATAACCCACATCGAAGGGTTTTTCTTTGACCCGTTCGACAATGATGGCACCGTTTTGACCCGCGTTTTCAGCGATGCGACGCAGGGGAGCGCTAAGGGCACGCTCAACAATGTTGGCACCAATCAGTTCTTCACCCGTCAGGTGCTCAGCCGCCCAGTTGCTCAACTCAGGCGCCAAGTGCACCAAGGTGGTACCGCCACCGGGAACGATCCCCTCTTCAACAGCGGCTTTGGTGGCGTTAATCGCATCTTCCAGACGGAGTTTGCGATCTTTCATTTCGGTTTCAGTGGCAGCACCGACTTTAATCACTGCCACACCACCGGCCAGTTTGGCCAACCGCTCCTGCAGTTTTTCTTTGTCATAGCTGGAGTCGGTTTCTTCGATTTGGCGACGGATTTGCTCGCAGCGAGCTTTGACGGCTTTTTCATTGCCTTCGGCCACAATCGTGGTGTGATCTTTGGTGATGGTGATGCGGCGAGCTTTACCGAGCATATCCAGCTTGGTATTTTCCAGCTTCAGACCGGCATCTTCGGTGATCACTTGACCCGCTGTGAGGACGGCAATATCTTCGAGCATTGCTTTACGGCGATCGCCAAAGCCGGGAGCTTTCACCGCAGCCACATTCAAGACACCGCGCAGACGGTTGACCACGAGGGTCGCCAAGGCTTCTTTCTCGATGTCTTCAGCAATGATCACCAGCGGTTTACCGGCGCGAGCCACTTGTTCGAGGATCGGCACCAGATCTTGCACTAAGGTAATTTTCTTGTCGGTGATCAGCACGAAGGGTTCATCAAGCACCGCTTCCATGCGCTCGGTGTCGGTGGCAAAGTAGGGGGAGATGTAGCCCTTGTCAAAGCGCATCCCCTCAGTGACCTCGAGTTCGGTGGTCATGGATTTGCCTTCTTCGAGGGAGATCACGCCTTCTTTGCCCACCTTGTCCATGGCATCGGCAATCATCCGACCCACTTCTTCATCGTTACCGGCAGAGATCGCTGCCACTTGGGCAATGGCTTTGGAATCTTCCACCGGACGGGCATGTTCAGCAATTTTTTCCACAAGGAAGTGGGTGGCTTTGTCAATCCCGCGTTTCAGGGCAATGGGGTTAGCACCGGCAGCTACGTTGCGCAGCCCCTCTTTCACCATGGCATGGGCAAGAACCGTTGCCGTAGTCGTACCGTCACCGGCAGCATCATTGGTTTTCGAGGCGGCTTGGCGGATCAGCGCCACACCGGTATTTTCAATGTGATCTTCCAGTTCAATTTCCTTGGCGATCGTCACCCCGTCGTTGACAATTTGGGGGGCGCCAAATTTTTTCTCCAGAACCACGTTCCGCCCTTTAGGACCAAGGGTCACGGCCACGGATTCAGCCAAGATGTCCATCCCTTTTTCGAGGGCACGACGAGCATTTTCGTTGTAGATAATGCGCTTCGCCATAGGTGTTTCCTACCTCAATCGTTCAACAGTGATGAAAAATCGCACAGAAATGTAAGGAGTGTCAGCGACTTAGCCAACAATGGCCAAGATGTCTTTTTCCGAGAGGAGAACGTAGTCTTCGCCCGCCAGTTTCACTTCAGTACCGGCATATTTGGAGTACAGCACTTTGTCCCCCACTTTCACATCCATGGGCTGACGCTTGCCGTCTTCAGTGAGTTTGCCAGGACCGACGGCGGTCACTTCGCCCACTTGGGGTTTTTCACGGGCATTGTCGGGCAGGAGAATCCCCCCTGCGGTACGTTCTTCACTTTCGCTGACTTTGACAAAAATGCGATCGCCCAACGGCTTCACAGTTGAAACGCTTAGAGATACGGCTGCCATAGCGTACTGTTCTCCCAATTGTAAGAGTATGGATTGATAGCACTCACTGCACGGCTCATCGCGCAGTTTTTGGGGGGCAAGAGCATCACTTGCAGTTGTTTAGCACTCTCACCCTTCGAGTGCTAATGTAGCGAGAGACGGTTGGCGATCGCAACTCCTGTTGCAGTACGGTTTTCCGAACGGAACTTTAGCTCTTTAGTCCCGTCGTGGCAATGCCGCGAATCAGTTGCCGCTGACCCAAAATAAACAAAATCATCACCGGCACAGTGGCAATCACCGCCGCCGCCATCATCAACGGCCAATCATTGGTGAACTGCTCCTGAAAACTGGCCAAGGAAAGCTGCACTGTGATCAGTTCTGGCTTAGTGGTAAAGACCAAGGGCTTAAAGAGGTCATTCCACTCCCCAATAAAGGTAAAGATAAAGAGTGTGACCAAGGCCGGTCGGCTCAGGGGCAAGAGAATATGCCAGAGGACTTGCCAGCGATTTGCCCCATCCAAGAGGGCTGCCTCCTCAAGGGCAACGGGCAATGTGAGAAAAAACTGCCGCATCAAAAAGACGCCAAAGCCATTGGCCGCCGTCGGCAAGATCAAGGCGCCATAGGTATTGATCAGATGACCCGCCTTGAGGATGAGGAAAATTGGGATCACCAAAAGTTGAAATGGGATCACTAGGGTTGCCAGCATCAGCAGCAAAATCGTCTGTTGCCCCGGAAACGAAAGTCGCGCAAGGGCGTAACCCGCTAGGGCTGAGGTCACCAACTGGAGCGCCGTTACCGCTAAAGCCACAAACGTTGAGTTGGCAAAGGCCAAGATAAAGTGTCCCTCCTGCCATGCTGCCTGATAGCTCTGCCATGTCCAGCCTTGGGGTGGCAACAATTGGGTAGGTAGGGTTCCCGGTGGCCAGCCCGACGTACAGAGCACCACCAGTAGGGGGCTGAGAACCAGCAACGCCCCCAATGTCAATACTAGGGTCAACCCCAAGGAGTGACCCCTGCCCAAGAGCCGTTTCAGCCCATCCACAACCTTCCGCTCCCCAAACAAAACCCTGCGCCCTTCGGAAAGCCAGCCTCTTGAGAGCTGCATGTCCAATTCTCCCTCATCCCTGCTTTAACTGCCAGTGAGGTACATTCTCCTTCCCCCTTTCATAGAGATTTATCTGCCCCACTCAGGGGGTTGGGAGGGCGCTTGAGGACATCCTTGCAATCAAGATTTTGCTCAAGACGCTATCAAGGGAGCACTATACCACCCTTTGCGTCTCGCAAGAGAGTGTTTGACCACCCTCCTGAGGACTTGCTTATTCAAAGTGCTGCAGGCACAGAGACCGATTCCAAGACAAAGCTTTGAGTTTCCTCCCCAAGTTTGCATAGGAGACAAGCTGTGCCAGTTAGAGAAGTTGCAATTGTCCACCCTTGTGGAGTGTCCAGTAATGACTCATCTGTACAACCCAAATCCTGCTGTTATTTACCGCTGGGTGATGAGTTCTTGCCTTGTTGGTTTAGGATGTGCAACCCTGCACTTAGCTCCTGTAACTGCCCAAATTGCCGTCTATGAAGGGCGGCGTGTCACCGGGGATGTTACCATGACACTTCCCGACGGCAGCACCTACAAAGGGGAATTGCTCAATGGTCGCTTTAATGGCCAAGGTATCCTCACAATGGCCAATGGCAACCGCTATGAAGGGGAATTTCGCAATGGCCGCTACCACGGTCAGGGGGTGCTCACCTATGCCGATGGGGGACGCTACGAAGGGGGGTTTGTGGATGGCATCTTCAATGGCAAGGGCACTCTCCAACTGGCCAATGGTCAACGCTACGAGGGCACGTTTCTCAATGGTCAATACCATGGGGAGGGGGTGCTCACCTTTCCCGACGGTACCCGCTATGAGGGGCAGTTTCTAGCGGGCAAGTATCATGGAACTGGAACGCTCTCCTTCGGAGATGGCACAAGCTATGCCGGACAGTTTCGCAATGGCTTATTTGAAGGACAGGGGGTCTTTACGCTACCGGATGGCTCCCGCATTGTGGCCACATGGCGCAATGGTCGCCGCGAACCCCGCTAATCTGCTTCAATCAGGCTGTGAGTGATCCGCTGACGGCGGCGCTAAGTCCCTACGCCCGCTTTGGGGTGCGCCTTGGCCTTGAACCCATCCAAGCGCTGCTGAGTGCTTTGGGGTCTCCCCAGTTACAGGTGCCCTTGATCCACGTTGCGGGGACAAATGGCAAAGGGTCGGTGTGTGCCTATTTGGATAGTGTTTTGCGGGCGGCGGGCTATCGCACGGGACGTTATACTTCACCCCATCTGTTGAGTTGGTGTGAGCGCATTTGTGTCGATGGTGAACCCATTGCCCCTGAGGTCTTTTTGACCTTGATTCAACACATTGAAGCGGTACTGCCACAGGTGGCTTATCCCCCCAGTCAGTTTGAAGTGATCACGGCGGCGGCATGGTTGTATTTTGCCCAGCAGCGGGTGGATGTGGCGGTGATAGAGGTGGGCTTGGGGGGGCGCTTGGATGCCACCAATGTATGTCAGCCCCCTTTGGTGAGTGTGATTACCTCCATCGGTTGGGATCATTGGCAGCGGTTGGGCAATACCTTGGGGGCGATCGCTGGCGAAAAAGCAGGTATTCTCAAGCCGGGCGTGCCAGCCGTCATTGGCCCTGTTCCCCCCGAGGCAGAGGCGGTGATTGCGCAGCGTTTGGAAGCTTTGGGGTGCCCAGCGATCTGGCCAGAACCAGCCCAGTGGTGTGCAAAGCGGCCGGGATGGGCGATTTGGAGGGGGATGGAGTACCCCTTGCCCTTGGCTGGAGAAATGCAGTTGGTCAATTCAGCGATCGCGATCGCCACGCTACAACAGTTACAATCTCAAGGCTGGCAGATTTCCCGAGAAGCGATTCAACAGGGAATGGCACAAACCCGCTGGCCGGGACGACTGCAATGGTTACAGTGGCAAGGGCGCAAACTGCTCATTGATGGTGCCCACAATACTCCTGCCGCCGCCTACCTACGGCAATACGTGGATCAACTGGGCTGGACAGAGGTGACATGGGTGGTGGGGATGCTCGCCAATAAGGATCATGAGGGGATTCTCAAACATCTCCTGCGAGGGGGCGATCGCCTGTGGTTGGTACCCGTACTGGATCACGCTAGCGCTGACTTAGAGGACTTGAAGGCACTTGCCTACACCTGTTGCCCTGAGTTAGGGGAATGCCGTCTTTTTAAGGAGGTGACTGAGGCACTCGATAGGGCAGGCGATCGCTGTGTGGTCTGTGGCTCCCTTTACTTAATTGCTGGCGTTTTGGGAAAGAACTCATAATTGATGTGGGACACTCCCTTTCAAGGAGACACTTATTTCTACGGCACAGAGCCAAACGATTTCCTCAAAGCCCATGCCCATGACTTTGTGCCCCAAGGGCAAATTCTCTCCCTCGTCGAAGGGGAAGGGCGTAATGCCGTCTATCTTGCTCAGCAGGGATATGCCGTCACGGCTGTGAATGCCTAGGACTGGCGAAAGCCCAGCGCCTTGCTCAAGAACGGGGAGTCGCCATTACTACCTATCACTGCGATCTGCGGGATGTTGACCTTGGTGAAAATGCGTGGGATGGGATGATTGCTATTTTTTGCCATCTGCCACCGGAGCGGAACGGTAAAATCAAGGTAATGTTGTCTTATTGCTATGCCGCCGCGACGCACCCGTAGCCAAGTCATTATTCTCGATGCCCTTAGAGCCAGTGGCCGAGCGCTCTCGGCACAGGAACTATTTTTGGAACTACGGCAGCGGCAAACTCCCCTAGGACTGGCAACGGTTTATCGCACCCTCGATAGTCTGCGCATCAATGGTGAGGTGCAAGCACGGGCGTTGCCCAGTGGCGAATTGGTCTATAGCCTCGTGCAGCAGGATCAACACTACCTCACCTGTTTGCACTGTGGGGCATCGATTCAGATTAACTGCTGCCCAGTCCAGCACTTAGAAGCTGAGCTACAACAGTCCTACCATTTTGAGATTTTCTACCATACCCTTGAGTTTTTCGGTCTTTGTGCCAAGTGCCAAGTGACGGTGCAGCGCTAAAAGGGTATTCTGGATCAGACAGGTCTTCAGAAAGGGTGTGATTGAATTTGCCAACTGTACCTGGACACGGGCGATCGCCCAAGGCTGGGAAAATCCCTACCGCGTTCGCTATGCCAGCAATTTAGACGATGGCCCTTGGCATGGCATGCCGCTGGGGGGGTTTGGCGCAGGTTGCATTGGCCGTTCTTCTGCTGGGGATTTTAATTTCTGGCATATTGACGGCGGAGAGCACATTTTTGGCACCCTAGCGGCCTGTCAATTTAGTCTTTTTGAGCAGGGAGAGCAGACACAGGCCTATGCCCTAGGGACTCCCCCTAGCGATGGCCGCCTCAGCACTTGGCAATGGTATCCGGCTGGCAAAGGTATCTACGCTGCCCGCTATCCCCGCAGTTGGTTTGTCTATGAGGGGGTCTTTAAGGCTGAGATCACCTGCGAACAGTTTTCACCGATTCTGCCCCACAACTACCAAGAAACCAGTTACCCCGTGGCAGTGTTTCTGTGGACGTTTAGCAATCCCACGGATCAGCCCCTCACCCTCAGCTTGATGTTCTCGTGGCAAAATACCGTCGGTTGGTTTCGCAATACCACCCCTTCCTCTGCCATTGAAATCCGCGATGATGGCAGCCCCGTCTATACCTACATGCCCCCTTGGGGTCAAAGTGACGGCAATTTTAATGAACTGATTCAAACGGAGTCCTACCAAGGTTGGCGACTGCGCCGTACGCCCCACCCGAACCCACCCCAAGAAGGCGATGGTGAATGGGCAGCATTGGTTCCCACAGGCCTTGGTGAGTTTTTTGGCTGTAGTCGCTGGCAGCCAGAGGGGGATGGGGCACAACTGTGGCAATCATTTTCGGGGGATGGTTCCCTACCAATTGTCAATGATCCAACCCCAGCGGCAGCGGGAGAACAGGTGGCCGCCGCCTTTGCGGTGCGCTTTGCCTTGGCACCTAGGCAAACAAAACAAATTCCCGTGGTCTTGGCGTGGGACTTTCCTGTGACTGAGTTTGGTAAGGGCGTGATCTATTACCGTCGCTACACGGATTTTTGCGATCGCAGTGGCACCAATGCTATCACCCTTGCCGCCCGTGGCCTAGAGCATTACAAGGAATGGCAACAGCAGATTCGCACTTGGCAAGCGCCAATTCTCACCCACCCCGATTGGCCCGACTGGTTCAAGATGGCTCTGTGCAATGAGCTGTACGTCCTCAGTAGTGGTGGAACGCTTTGGAGTACCGCCAGCGATCGCGACCCCGTGGGGCAGTTCGCCGTTCTAGAATGCCTTGACTACCGCTGGTATGAAAGTCTGGATGTGCGGCTCTATGGCTCCTTTGCCCTGCTGCAACTGTGGCCAGAACTGGAAAAATCCGTAATGCGTGCCTTTGCGCGGGCGATTCCCACCGCTGATCCCACCCGGAGAATCATTGGCTACTTCTATCGCGGTGACCCCGAAACCGCCTACAAAGCCCCTCGCAAACTGGCCAATGCTGTACCCCACGATCTCGGTGCGCCCAATGAGCATCCTTGGGAAAGGACGAACTACACTGCTTATCAGGACTGCAATCTTTGGAAGGATTTAGCTTCTGACTTTGTCCTTTTGGTCTATCGCGACTTTTTGTTTACTGGGCAGACGGATCTCGAGTTTGCGCGCGAATGCTGGCCGGCAGTGGTGGCGGCCTTGGCCTATTTGAAACAATTTGATCGCGATGGCGATGGCCTGCCAGAAAATGGCGGTGCCCCGGATCAAACCTACGATGACTGGAAGCTACAGGGGGTCAGTGCCTACTGTGGTGGCTTGTGGTTGGCAGCCCTCGAGGCAGCGATCGCCCTCGGCACGATTCTCCAACAACCGCAGGTGGAGACCTACCGCCAGTGGCTCAAGCAAGCTCGCCCCCGCTACCATCAACTGCTGTGGAATGGCGAGTACTATCGTCTCGATACCGGCAGTGGTTCCGATGTGATCATGGCGGATCAGCTCTGCGGTCAGTTCTATGCCCAACTCTTGGGTTTGGCGGATATTGTGCCCCCAGACTGTTGCGATCGCACCCTGCGAAAAATCTACGACATCTGTTTTCTCGAATTTCACAATGGCCAGTTGGGTGCCGCCAACGGTTTATTGCCCAATGGTCAACCCGAAAACCCCTACGCTACCCATCCCCTTGAAGTCTGGACAGGGATTAACTTTGGCTTGGCCGCCTTTTTGTGGCTGCGGGGTATGACCCGCGAAGCATGGCGCTTAGCCGAGGTGGTGGTACGGCAAATCTACGACAATGGTTTGCAATTTCGTACACCGGAGGCGATTACGGCCAATGGGACGTTCCGTGCCTGTATGTACCTGCGACCGATGGCCATCTGGGCACTGGCTCTCGTCAGCCGGGGATCACGAGCCACCTAAAAGTTTTGTAACCTATTTTACATTGTTTCAGTTTTCTAGGGTAATTGAAACTGCACTCCCTGCGATCGCCTTATCCGTCTCATCATCACATCTTATCTTTCCTCAATTCCCTCTAAAGGTCATAGGGTGTAGGCTCAAGATCAAGAAACAATAGCTTTTCACTGGTTCTGGAGTACGCACCATGACCCCCTTAGCGCGATCGCTAGCTGCCCATCCCACTAGCTTTGCCACTATTGAGCGCTATTTACAGCAAGAAGAAGTGATTATTTTGCCCATGGCTACCGTCTATAGCTTTGTGGTGAATGGCACCAGCCCAAGGGCAATAGCGAACCTACGCCGTCTCAAACACTTTAGTACAGAGCAACCTCTGGCTATTCTCACGCGGAGCGATCGCGCTGCTGAAGTGGCAGAACTCTCTCGAGATGCTAAAACCATGGTGGATCACTTTCCCTATCCTGTGACCATGATTGTCAAGGGTAAACCCCACCTCGATCCACAAATTATGCAGGGGTTTAACTGTGTTTATCTGGCCTGTCCCGACCAGTTCATTTACGATCTAGTGGGGGCTTTGCCCTTCTTTTTAGTGGCAGCAACGGTCAAGGTGGGAACGGAACTGATTGTCAACTTTGAGGATGCCCAAAAATACTACGGCGAGCAGGTACCGCTGATTGTGGATGGCGGCCGCTGTCGCTATGGGCGGCGGGGCACACTCGTGGACTTTACGCTGGCATACCCAACAATCATGAACTTTGGTCCTGTATCGGTGGATGACTTACGACCCATCTTGCCCCATATTATTTTGCCCTCCCATTTAATGAAGTAGATATAGTTCATTTGAGAAGTAGCCCCTTTGACTCCCCACTATGTACGACCGACCAGAACCTGAAGCGGGAGCTATGATGCAAGATCAGCCGAAATAGACTTAAAGATAGCAGGGAGGGTGTAGTCATCCTTTTGAAGCGGAAATCTTTAGAATGGGGTTACAGGTCATCTCATAATAGCCAGTTTTAATGGAGCGAGAAGAAATTATTGCGCTCATTCAGCGTGAGCTACCGCAGCTTGTGGCTCAAGACCCCAGCTTGAGAGATTTCATCCTGCGCACGGTCTTGGACGTTTCTTTGCCTCGCCGTGAGGCAGATATCAAGTTTGACCGTATCCTCACGGAACTACAGCGCGATCGCGAGGAACAGGCCAAGCGTTGGGAAGAACAGAACCGCAAGTGGCAAGAACAGGATCGCCGCTGGCAAGAACAGGCCAAGCGTTGGGAAGAGCAAGACCGCAAGTGGCAAGAACAGGTTCGGCGTTGGGAAGAACAGTCACGCCGCTGGCAAGAGCAGGCCAAGCGTTGGGAAGAGCAAGACCGCAAGTGGCAAGAACAGGTTCGGCGTTGGGAAGAACAGGATCGCCGCTGGCAAGAACAGGCCAAGCGTTGGGAAGAGCAAGACCGCAAGTGGCATGAGCAACTTGCAGAGATTCGGCGTCTTGACAAGCGGTTTGACAATACAATTGGCGCCCTTGGTGCTCGCTGGGGAATTGCTTCAGAAACCAGCTTTCGCAACGCCCTCGCTGGCATTTTGACGGAATCCTTTGGGGTTGAAGTTTTGAACTTAACCCTCTACGACCATGAGGGTGAAGTCTTTGGCCGCCCTGATCAAGTAGAGCTAGACTTGATTATCAAAAATGGCTTAACCATTGCCTGTGAAATCAAATCTTCTATTGATAAGGCAGGGATGTATATTTTTGACCGTAAGGTAAATTTCTATGCGCAGCATCACCAGCGCCAAATTGACCGCAAAATTGTGATCTCGCCAATGGTTGATCCGCGTGCACGACCTGTGGCTGAGGCGCTAGGGATTGAACTCTATAGTTATGCCGACTCAGTGGAGGGCTTGTAATGAACGATTGAGTGATCCTGAATACTTTGGGAAGAAGCTATTGGACGAGTTGCAATATTTGCAACTGGAACTCAGTCGTCGCTGCTCGATAGGGCATTGGAGCCTTGATTGGCCGCCAGAGCTACTGGTCACTTAGAATATCAAGTTTCGTTGCAGAATTCAACACTTCTGCGTAGTACTCTTATGTGAAATAACTAAGAAATTATATCACTAGTAAGTTGAGACTCGAAATTTTGTAACCTATTTTACATTGTTTCAATTTGTGAAGCTGCGACAATGGTGACCAATGGGCTGCCCGTTTATGATAGGGGATAGCGCGTCAACAGCCACTTCTTTAGATAACCTATGGATAATCTCAGCCAACGTTACCTACGTCTGTGCCAAGCCTATAGCCAACTGGCAGAACGCTATACCAAACTTGATATTGACCACATGACGCTGCGGGAGAAGCTTGTTCCTTTTCTGATGGCGTTCAAATATTACAAACAAATGACAGAGCAGCTCACGGCTGAAAAAGAGGCGATGCAGCGGGAACTCAACGATCTGCGCGATCGCTACCAGTTGCTCGTGAGTCAAAATGGCAATGCCCCCATCAATGAAGAACTGTTCAGTGCCCTTGCTGAAGCAGAGGAGCAGATGGGACTCATTGAAGAAACCCTCAAAGAACAGGACGCTGACCCCGACCCCAACCTCCTTCCCCTTGAAAAGCAATTGCTGGAAGAATATACAAGGGGGAGTGGTGACTTTCAAGCGCTGCTCCCGCAAGCGTTGAGTCACTCCGGGGGGACTACCTAGATGCTCTGGCCAGCCAGTGAAGAATTTGCTGCCCTCTGTCGTGCCCAATTAGAACTTGTTGTCAATAGCTTGGGTGCCTCTTCGCTGGCGGTCTATCTGAGTGAAACGCTCAACGACTCCCCCTCGTGGTCTCCCGTTGCTGTCTATCCAGAGGCAGCAGCAGCCCTGAGCTTACCAATTCCCCCAACACTGCCACCGCCAACCCAAGCAGCAGAGACCCCGTTAAGCTATCGCCCTCAACAGGTCGTTTCGTCCTTGGCCAATCAACTGATCCTGCCCCTGATGTACCAAAATTGGGTCTTGGGGGTACTGGTGGCGCAGCGGCAACACCGTCCTTGGCTGGCGGCAGAGCAGGCACAATTGCAACAGGTGGCGCAAACACTGGCGATCGCCTGCGTCTTGGATCAACGGCAACAATGGCTCAGCCACTCCCCTGCCAACCCACTGGATCAACAGCAACAGCGCTTTGATGACCTGCTCCATCAACTGCGCAATCCCGTGGCCGCCATTCGCACCTTTGTCAAGCTTCTGCTCAAACGGTTGGAACCTGATCACCAGGGGCGCCCTCTCGCCGAAGGCATTGCCAAGGAAACAGAGCGGCTCATGGCATTGTTGGAGGACTATCGCCAACAGCGCAACGAGATTCCCGCCCTCACGGGCAGCCAGCCCCTACCCCTTGCGGGTAAACCCCTTGATCTAGCTGAAACCCTCTCACCGCTGATCACCGCCGCCCAAGCCCGTGCGGAAATGGAGGGCAAAACCTTTGTCGTGGAGAGACCGCCCCAACTGCCGCCCATCTGGCTAGAGGAACGGGTGCTTCAGGAGGTTGTGGGCAATCTGCTGGATAATGCCTTTAAGTACACCCCCAAAGGCGGCACCATTGGTTTGCGCTTGACCCTCACGCCCGCAGTCTTAGAATTAACCGTTTGGGATACCGGCTGTGGGATTCCTTTGGAGGTGCAGTCACGGCTCTTTGAACGGGGCTACCGCGGGATTCAAGCCGACAGTGGGATTGAGGGCAGTGGTCTGGGGTTGGCGATCGCTCAAGATTTGCTGCGTCCCTATGGCCTCAGTCTGCGGGTCACGAGTCCCTACGAGGGCGATCGCGGTACGGCTTTTACACTGACGATTCCCTTACCAATGAAGGTGGAACGATGAGTGCTCTGAAACAGCGTCTTGCCAAGATCAGCAGTCAGGGGCATCAATTCCTTGTGGTGATCTTTGCCCTACCCCTATTAATTTCAGCCACAACGGGAATCGCCCATCGTCTTGGGCGCAGTTGGTTTGGGCTATCTAAAGACTTTGGGCGAGCAATGATGACCCTTCATGAAGGCCGCTATCTGGGGGAATGGGGCGTGCCGCTCTATGTGTTGGTCATTGGTCTGGGGTTGCTGGGAATCATTGCCACGGGTTTGGCTCTCCTGTGGGGGCGATCGCTCCCGGCGCAGTGGTCAGCACGGCGGCTGCATCATCTTTTGGCTGCCATTGCAGCATTGCCCTTGCTTGTGAGTGCCACGACGGGAATGGCCTATCGCCTTGGCCGCAACTGGTTTGGCCTCTCCAAAGAACAGGCGGCGATTTTCCTGAGCCTGCATCAGGGAACCTATTGGGGCGAGGTGGGGCGTCCCTTCTATGTTCTTTTGGTGGGTCTGAGTTTGTTGACACTTCTGGCCACGGGACTCTCGATGCTGACTCTCCTGCGACGGCTGCCCCACTGGCGTCCTAGGGTGACCCCGGAAACCTAGCTGCGAAATGTTACAAACTATGAGCAAGCGTTGCCAAAGGTAAGCGCCTATGGAGTAATAAATACAGCACTTGATCGCGACTGTTATTCCACAAAGGAGTTGTTCATGGCGCTGACCGATACCCAAGTTTACGTTGCCCTTGTGATTGCGCTGCTACCTGCGGTGTTGGCATTTCGGCTGTCCACTGAGTTGTACAAGTAGTTGCACCTGTCATCGCTAACTGGCTGCATAACGTCATTTCTCCAAACTAAAATTTATCAGGCGGTTCCCGATGTTGTCGGTAAGACAAAGGGGTCGCTTTTTTCTTTTTATACTGATAGACAACTCGCCGTTCATGGTTTAGTCATGGTTCACTCTCCTCGAAAAATTCCTGCGATCGCTTGGGAAGCGGGTGCCAAAATTGCAGTGAATCTGATCCTGCTCGCCTTTGCCCTAGGGGCGATCGCCAAGCTGGTGCCCTATCAACTCAGTCAACTGCAAAAGCTCCATGCCCTCGAAGCAGAAGTGGCGCAGCTGGAGGCACGAGTTAAGGAATTGCAACTGGAACAGGAGCGCGATCGCCAACCCCAAGCACGGCAGCGCATTGCCCAAGAGGAGGCCAATTTAATTGCTGCCAATCAGCGGCGGATCATCTGGGTACAACCTAAAAACCCCAAGCAAGAACCGGACTAAGCCCAGCCTACAACAAGGCCAAGACTAAACCACAGACACCACAGAGGGCAGCACTGAGGGACGCATAGGTCATTTTCCGTTTTTGCCGCTTGTACTGCTGGCTAAGTTGATCCTCAACACTCAGGGAAATGATGAATTTTTGTCCCCGCTTTTGTGGCTTTTGCAGGCGGAGTACCCCCCCCTGATCCGAGGCCATGCCCACCACTGAAACAGGTTGCCCCAAGGGCAGCACCCACTCCTGATAGCGATAACCCAGCGTCGTCGTGCTACCAAAGCGCCAATTCAATGACAAGAACCCCAAGGAAAAGGCAAAGGAATGGGGTTTATCCGCAGGCCGCAGTTCGTCTAAGACCTGCATTGCTTCAATCTCGGCACCGAGGGGGTTTACCTCAATTTCCCCCTGATGATCTCGCAGAAAAAATAGGGTTGACTGCTCATGGCGCCCAATAATTTCCGACTGGCGTTCTCGACGATTGTGGCGATCGCTCCCCTCTTTTTCATACTCGCGGCTGATGATTGTTTTGTAATAAACACAGGGAATACGCTTCACTTCCGAGAGCAAGGGTTGAGACGTGGTGACTTGGCCAACCACCTGCACGTACTCGCGCCAACTGCCGCTACCGATTTCCTGAGCCACCTGTTGCTGGCATTGCTGTAACTCACGAATAGAGCTAGGGTTGGCCACCTTCATTGCCTTTAACTTCAGCCGATAATAGCCCTCAAGGGCAAAGAGAAAGGCCGACCCCGTTAAGCAAAGGTGAGCAATAACCCCCATGACTGGCGCTCAATCCCTCTCTGATGGTTTTAGAGAGAACTGTCTTAACTCAAGGATAATAAACCAATGGTGAGGCCAAAGAGACCATCAACAACGAGCGTACTCAAGACAGCGCCCATAAATCCCCACACAGGCAAAACAGCGGGATAGCCACGACGAATCTGGGATTCAAAGAGGGGCAGCAAACCAATGAGGAGCAAACTCAGGCTCAAGAGAACCCCCCACACTTGGCCACTAAAGGTCTGGGCTTGGGCGATCGCCTGTGCCAGCATCTCCTGAACGGAAATCACATCCCCTTCAAGGTACATGATGGCTCGCCAATGGGGGATCACATCAATCAGGTAAAAGTAGGCATCGGTGACGGCGGTGCCCAGAAAAGATCCCAAAAAAAAGAACACCCCCACCAGTTGCTGCCGCTGCCGTAGGTGCCAGAGCATGAGCGGAATGGGGAGCGCCTCAATGGGCAAGTGCCACAGGGGTTCCCAGCGCAACCATCCCCAGTAGAGCGACCCTGCCCCCCAGCACCAGCTAAATCCATAGAGCATCTCCCCCCAATAGCGGCAGTGGGGTTGGCGTTGGAGATAGAAACTAAGACCTAGAAGCAGCGGCGTCAGAGCCAAACTCAGCCAAGGCTGTGTCCGCACGAGGGGCGCTTCAATAAACACGGGAACCGACACCAAGAAGGCAGCAAAGCCAAAAAGGAACCAAGCTAGCCGCGAGCCAAGGCGCAGCGCAGGAAAAACCGAGGGGGAGGTAAGAGCAGTCAAGGGAATATCAGGAATTGTTAACTTTTATTTCTTTCCTTTAAGGTATCACAGGCTGGAACGTCGTGGTCGGGGCGATCGCCGAGGGGCTTTTGAACGCGCTTTGCGCCGCAGTGTTTCTGAGAGATCAATAAAGGCATCCCGCTGCAAAATGGGGTAGGTGCCAATCCAGAGGCGATGGCGGGGCAGGAAAACTTCAGAAATCAGTTCAATCTCTGCCAGATCAGGACGACGGGAGAGAACCAGCATTTCCGCTGCATCGCCGGGGCGAATCCCTCGATGTTGACGCAGTAACTTGGCCTGCACTCTGGTTTCAAAGCCGGTTTTATCACCAATCTCCAGATTCAAGCAGCGTTCACGGTTCTCAATGATCACCAATTGCCCCTTGTCGTCAACGGTTTCCTCTTTACCAATTAGCTCTTCGGTGACATAGACATCCAAGACGCGCCCGCGCCAAAAACCCCCATAGGGAAACCGCCGATGGCGACGATTGCGAAATGAGGCCAACACTGCCGGTGCCCAGAGCCAATAGAGACCTGCAATCAGACCCAAAACCAGTTGGGTGCTATCCCCTAAAAAATTCAAACCAAAAGCAACAATGGCCACCGCCACCACAGAGAAGGTTAAGCGTCGTAGAAAGTCCTGAAGTTTGCCCCAAACATAGCGATACTGGGAACCCGTGGCCACCAGTGGCACCAATTGACGGACTTTTTCTTGGGTGAGGGGAATGAGCACAACCAGTTAGGGCGTAGGCGTTGTCTCCAGTGTATTCGTGGCGGGACGAGGCGGCTGGCGATCGCGCCACCAAGCAAGGAGGGTACTGGCAATAAAAATACTGGAATAAGCCCCCGTCGTGAAACCAATGATCAGCGCTAGGGCAAAGTAGCGCAGCGTGTCACCGCCAAAGATGAAGATCGTAATCAGGGGCAGTAGGGTCGTTAGGGTGGTATTAATCGAGCGGCCAAGGGTTTGCACAACCGCCTGATCCACCACCTCTTTAATGCCAAGCTCTGGGTTGAGCTTCAGGGTTTCCCGCACGCGATCGTAGATCACCACCGTATCGTTCACAGAAAAACCAATGATCGTGAGCAGCGCCACAATAAAGAGGCTATCAATTTCCACCCCTGCCACGAGTCCCAAAATGGCAAACACCCCCGTGGTCACCAACACATCGTGGACAAGGGCGACAAGGGCAAAACAGGCATAGTCAAACTGAAAACGCAGCGTGAGATAGATCGTAATGCCAATAAACGACACCAAGAGCGCCAGCAACCCCGATCGCAGGATTTCTTCGCCAAGGGTAGGGCCAACGGTCTCAATCTGCGTTTTCTGGGGGTCAAAGTCACCAATTTTCTGCGTGAGGGCAGCACTGAGGCGAGTGCGCTGATCCACATCGAGGGGTACCGTCCGAATACTCACCCCGTACTGATCAATAATTTGCAGACTGCTGTTGCCTAGGCCTTGCTGATTAAGCACTTGACGCACCGCATCAATATCAATCGGCTGAGAACAGGTCTGCGTAGCGCTACAGGCCAGTTCAAATTGCAGCCGTGTGCCACCGATAAAATCCAAGCCCAAGCGCAGGGGACTCCCTAGGGACACCCAAGAGATGGCCATTGCCACAAGGCCACTGAGAATGACTACTAAGGATAACCCCCACCAGAGCGATCGCTGGCGATTGACACTAAAGCTCATCGAAAGCTCTCCAGTTTTGGACAGAACCAATTGGGCTGACGCAGACTGGGAATGCTAATGGCGTAAAACAAGAACGTGCGACTACAGGTCAGCGCCGTAAACATACTAATGCCGATCCCGATGGCAAGGGTCACGGCAAAACCGCGCACAAACCCTGTCCCCAAGGCAAAGAGGGCAGCACAGGCAATCAAGGTGGTGACATTGCTATCGAGAATACTGGCAAAGGCGCGATCGAACCCCGATTCAACGGAACGGTAGAGGGTTTTGCCTGCCCGTAATTCCTCGCGGGTGCGCTCAAAAATCAGCACATTGGCATCCACCGCCATACCAATACTGAGAATAAAGCCCGCAATCCCCGGCAGTGTCAGCGTCACCCCAAACAGCAGAAACGCCGCGTAGGTAAAGATGGCGTAGAGAATCAGGGCAATATCGGCAATCAATCCCGGCAGGCGGTAGTAGGCCACCATAAAGATCAGCACCAGCACCAAGCCCGCCAAACCGGCATAGAGGCTATCGCGAATGCTATCTTGACCCAGCGAAGCCCCCACCGTGCGGTTTTCCACCACCTCGAGGGGAACGGGCAGCGCCCCCCCTTGTAACTGAATGGCTAAATCATTGGCAGTTTGGGCAGTGAAGCCACCGGAAATCTCTGCACTGCCGCCAACAATCCCTGTTTCTGCATATTCCACCGCCACCGTTGGCGCACTAATCAGGCGATCGTCAAGAAAAATCCCCAGGCTGCGCCCCGTGCCAGCAATCTCCTTGGTCAGTTGGGCAAAAAGTTCAGCCCCTTGGCTGTCAAAACGGACAATCACACTCCAGTTCGGGGATCCCGGGGCGACGGGACTGGCAAAGGCTTCCCTGAGCATTGCGCCTGTCAAATCCGAGGGCGTGAAGAGGCGGGCGATCGCCTGCTGGCTTTTTTCAAGGGATTCACGGTTTTTGGCCAGCTTTGCCTCAATCTCCTTCAGGGCATCAGGATGATTGGCATTTTGAGCCTGCTCCGCCAAGAGTTGCGCCTGTTCCAAGAGCAGTTGCGACTGAAGTTGCCGCTCAATTTGCAATTGGGTCTCTGTGCCCGGCTTCTGGGCGGCAAAGAGCAGTTGTGCCGTCCCCTTGAGAATCCGTTCCGCCTGCTGAGGATCGGTGACCCCCGGCAATTGCACCAAGAGCTTGTCATCCCCAGCAGTTTGCACCACAGCTTCGGCAACACCCAAGCCATCAATCCGCCGTTGCACCACCCCTTGCACTGCCGCCAGCACTTGGGGCGTAATTTGGGGTACCTTGTCCGTGGTTTGCACTTGCAGCGTCAGTTGGGCACCCCCCCGCAGATCTAAGCCCAGCCGCGCCGGTGTGCGCACAATCACCCACGTGGCGGCCATCAGCAAGACCAAAATGACAATTAACCAGCCGCGATATTTACCCATGGTTAGACCTGTCCCTGCACCAGCTGCTGCACGGCCGCTACAATTTGGGGCGGTTGCACAATTGTGAGATTCTCTAGCGTGCCGTTGTAGGGGGTGGGAATATCTTGGGAGGAAAGGCGGACCACAGGGGCATCCAGTTCGTCAAAGTAGCGTTCCATAATCGAGGCCGAAAGCTCAGCCCCAATGCCACCGGTTTTCATGCACTCTTCGACAATCACCACCCGATGCGTTTTACGAACCGAGGCACCAATTGTCTCAAAGTCCAAAGGCTTTAGGGAAATTAGGTCAATCACTTCGGGGTCGTAGCCCTCTTTTTCAAGGGTTTTCACCGCTTGCAGCACATGGTGGCGCATCCGCGAGTAGGTCAAAATGGTAACATCTTCGCCACTGCGGACAATCTCAGCTTTATTGAGGGGCAGCAGGTATTCCTCTTCGGGAAGGTCTTCCTTGAGGTTGTACAGGAGTACATGCTCAAAGAACAGCACTGGGTTGGGATCACGAATCGCCGATTTGAGCAAGCCCTTGGCGTTGTAGGGGGTTGAGCAGGCAACAATTTTTAATCCGGGGACTGCTTGAAAGTAGGCTTCAAGACGCTGCGAGTGCTCTGCCCCCAATTGCCGGCCAACACCGCCGGGACCGCGAATCACAATCGGAATTTTAAAGTTGCCGCCAGAGGTGTAGCGCAGCATGCCAGCATTGTTGGCGATTTGATTGAAGGCCAAGAGCAAAAAGCCCATGTTCATGCCCTCGACAATGGGACGCAAGCCGGTCATTGCTGCCCCGATCGCCATGCCGGTAAAGCTATTTTCAGCAATGGGGGTATCCAATAGACGCAGTTCACCATACTTTTTGTAGAGGTCTTTGGTGACTTTGTAGGAGCCGCCATAATGTCCCACATCTTCCCCCAGCACAAACACTGTGGGGTCACGCTCCATTTCTTCATCAATGGCAGCACGAAGGGCATTAAACATTAAGGTCTCGGCCATGGTTGCGCGGCATACACTCATTAAGGACTATTTCCTAGGGTAGTTGAAACTGCACCGCTTGCGATCATGCTTATCAGACTCATCATTAAACGCAATCTATTCTCAACTCCCCCTAAAACCTATTGAGCATAGACTAGAGATCAAGGGCGCATTTACTGCCTAATGATTTTCGGAGTACCAAACATGACCACCTTGGCGCGATCGCTCCCCGCTGATACTCGCAGCTTTCAAACCATTCAAACCCACTTGCAGCAGGATCATGTCATTATTCTGCCCATGGCCACGGTCTATAGCTTTGTCGTCAACGGCACGAGTCCAAGGGCGATCGCGAAGCTGCGTCGTCTCAAGCACTTTAGTACGGAACAGCCCTTAGCCATTCTCACCCGGGGCGATCGCGCGGCTGAAGTGGCAGACCTCTCCCAAGAGGCAAAAACCCTGCTGGCTCACTTTCCCTACCCCGTCACTATGATTGTCAAGGGCAAGCCCCACCTAGACCCACAAATTACGCAGGGTTTTGATTGTGTCTATCTCGCTTGTCCCGATCGCTTTATCTACGATCTCGTGGGTGCCTTGCCCTTCTTTTTGGTGGCAGCAACGGTGAAAGTGGGGACGGAACTCATTGTCAGCTTTGAGGACGCCCAAAAATACTATGGCGAGCAAGTGCCGCTGATTGTGGATGGGGGGCGCTGTGCCTATGGACGGCGGGGAACCCTCGTGGACTTCACCCTTGAATACCCAACCATTATGAACTTTGGCCCTGTGTCTGTGGATGACTTGCGACCAATATTGCCCAACATTATTTTGCCGTCACATTTAATGAAATAGATATAATGATTGAGCATTTTCGCGTTAGGGGGGCGTCACTATTTCTCAGCATTGCCAGTCCCTACTGATTACGGGTGTGGATACCGGTGTGGGCAAAACGATGATCACGCGGGCACTGTGGTCTTACGCCCATCGCTATCGTCCCCAAGAACGCTGGGGCATTCTCAAACCAATGCAGAGCGGTACTGCGGTCGAAATCGGAGACGGTGACTACTACTGCCAAACTCTGCCTCTGCAACAAACCGCCAGTGAAGTGTGTCCCCTCAGTTTTGCAGCACCCCTTGCGCCTCCCATTGCCGCTGAGTTGGAACAGCGCACGATTGATTTAGCCCCTGTGTGGCACACCTACCAGCAGCTTCAGCAGCGATTTGATTACCTTTTAGTGGAAGGGATTGGCGGTCTAGGGTCGCCCATGACTTGGGAGTGGACGGTGGCGGACTTGGCAGCCGCTTGGAAGTTGCCCATTGTCTTGGTGGCAACGGTGCGCTTGGGGGCGATCGCCCAAATTGTGGCCAATATTGCCCTTGCACGGCAGTACAAGCTGGACATTCGCGGTCTGATTCTCAACTGTGTCACCCCCTGTAGCGACACGGATATTGTGCAGTGGACACCACCAGAATTTCTCAGCCGTTTTACCCAAGTGCCCGTGCTGGGGGTACTGCCCTGTGGTCAACACTCCAATGAACAGTTGGCGGAAATAGTGGCTGAATGGCCGCTGCATCTGCTTTGGCGTTGAGGACGGCGAGCCGGGAAATTATTTTGAGGCTAATCAAAGCGCATAATAAAAATGATTTAGATTTCATTGACACGTCGATCGCTGCAACTGACCTATGCTAAAGCTCTATGGTGGTGCTAAATCCCGCGCCAGTATTGTTCGCTGGTATTTAGAAGAATTGGGAATTCCCTATGAATTTGTGCTGATGGATCTACAAGCCGGGGAGCAACATCAGCCCGACTTTCTCAAACTCAACCCCATGGGTAAAGTGCCTGTGATTGTTGATGGGGATGTCGTGCTCTGGGAATCGGGGGCGATTTTGCTTTATCTTGCCCAAGTTCACGGTAAATTACCCAAGGATGCGGCTGCCGCTGCCCAAGTTTATCAGTGGGTGCTGTTTGCCAATTCCACCTTGACACAGGCAATGTTTCCGCCTGAAACGCGCGATCGCCAGCTGCCGCGACTACTCAAAGGCATTGAGACCGCCCTCATGGGGCAATCCTACATTCTCGGCAATGACTTTTCCGTTGCCGATGTCGCCCTCGGGTCAGTGCTGGCCTATCTACAGATGCTCTTTCAGGTGGATTTGAGTCCCTATCCTGCAGTGGCGGACTACGTGGCTCGCTTGCAACAACGGCCTGCATTCCAGAAAGGCTTACTGGGGGCTGGGGTATGAATGTGATCTTTCGTGAGGTCGATCCCTTTGATTTATGGATTTGGGTGGAATTTGCCGCACCGCCTTCATCCGTTGAGCAGCAGTACCTTGAGGAAGTGTTTAACTCGTGGTTTTTCCTCGGGAAGCTGGGGGGATTCAATGCTGAGAATCTCCAAGTCCAGGAAACGGGGTTAGACCTCAGTTACCTAGAGTACGATCGCGCCCAGGCTGACAGTTCGATGATGGCCGTGATGCACAATATGGGCGAGTTTGAATACAACGATCGCTGGGCACGCTGCTGGTTTGACTTGGGCACCAGTGACGCTTTAGCCTTGGATGTCCTGATTAATGCCCTCAATCAATTCAGTGAGGACTATGTACCCTTAAAAACGCTTGTCATTGGCGGTGACAACCCCGAATGGCCGATCGCCACCAGTGAACAGCGGGAAATGATTGAACAATCGGCGTGGAACTAAGTGCGCGGCGTCTTGCCCTCGATGCCCTAGAACGGGTGGCCAAGGGAGCCTATGCCGATGTGGCACTTCATCAGGTGTTGCAGCAGCGGTCTCTCAAGGAAGGCGATCGCGCCCTGATCACTGAACTGGTCTATGGGACTATCCGCCAACAGCGCACCCTAGATACCCTTGTTCAGGGGTTTTGTCAGCGACTGCCGCCCTTGAAGGTACAGTTAGTGTTGCGCCTTGGCCTCTACCAATTGCGCTATCTGGATCGCGTTCCCCCCCATGCTGCCGTGGACACCAGTGTTGAACTGGTCAAAGAGATGGGTTTAGGCGGCTTTGCCAAACTGGTGAATGGGGTCTTGCGCCGTTACAGCCGCTCCACCACCGATCCCCTTGAGGCTCTCATTGCTCCCCTGCCCTTGGTCTCCCAACTGGGATGTCGCTATAGCTTTCCCGATGAGCTGATTGCATCTTGGTTGGAGCGTTTAGGACAACAGGAGTGTATTGCCCTCTGTCAGTGGTTTAATCATCCCCCCCGCCTTGATCTGCGCCTCAATCCATTGCGGACAACGACTAACCAACTGATGGCTGACTTTGCGGCGGCAGGCTGTGGCGTCAAACCGATTCCCGACTTGCCCCAAGGACTCGTCCTGCCCCACTGTGGCCAACCCATGCAGTCACTCCCTAGTTATGCCGCAGGCCACTGGTCAGTTCAGGATCGGGCAGCGCAGTGGGTCAGTCATTTGCTGGCTCCGCAGCCCGGTGAAGTCGTGATTGATGCCTGTGCAGCCCCGGGGGGTAAAACCACGCATATTGCTGAGTTGATGGCTGACCAAGGCCGCGTCATTGCCTGCGATCGCACCCCCAGTCGCCTGCGGAAGTTGGCGCAAAATCGCGATCGCCTCGGCCTGAAGAGTATTGAAATTCACACCCTTGATAGTTCAACAGCAGGGGATTTTGCAGCGATGGGCGATCGCGTTCTTTTAGATGTGCCCTGCTCCGGTACAGGTACCCTCCACCGCCATGCCGATAGCCGCTGGCAACCCCTGAGAACACGCTTGGCTGAACTAGTGCCCCTGCAAGCTCAACTCTTAGCCAATGTTTGCCAGTGGGTGAAACCCCAAGGTTTGCTTGTCTATGCCACCTGTAGCCTAGAACCTGCCGAAAATGAAGCCCAGATTCAACACTTTTTAGCTCACCATCCCCAGTGGCACATTGAGCCGCCACCCCCAACCTTTCCCCTCAAAGCTACCCCCGAAGGCTGGATCACCGTGTGGCCGCAACGGCACGATATGGATGGCTTTTTTATGGTGCGGTTGCGACGCGGTAGCTAAGCCCCAAAGCCACCAAAATTAAAAGACCTACCCCCATCAGGCCAGCGATCGGGTTGCCATTGATGCCGGTTAGCCACTCTGGCGCTACCCCCGTATAGCTCACCAATTTGCCCACGTTGACACCAAAATAAGCCCAGACCAAGCCACCGTGGAGTCCCATGGGAAAGCCCAATCGTCCGCCAAAGATCCATTTACTCAAACCAAGAATCCAGCCCAACAGTGCCAAGCCGAAAAACTGCGGCCATGTGGCCAAAATGACCTCCAAGGGATGCAGATAGTGCAACGCGGCAAAGATCAGGCCATTGAGCACCAAGGCAAACCATGGTTGGTACTCTAGCTCTAGCTCCTGCAACAGCCAGCCGCGAAACAACAATTCCTCAGCAAAGCCCACAGCAACACCGGTGAGGACGCCATCCAACAGCAGTAGCCCAAAGCGATCCGGTAGCCCCTGCCAGCTTACCCAGCCCAAGAGTCCTTCGATGAGAAATAGCAGGGCAACCAAAAACACCCCCGCCAGCCAGCCCAGCAGGGCATCCCGCCCAAAGTTCCACCCCCCCTTAAGGCCATAAAACACTAGGGGCGATCGCTGTTGGTGTACCCGCCGTCCCCAGACTCGCAGCAAGAGAATAAAGATGAGGTACAACAGCCCCATATTGACAAAGCTGGCAGCACCGCCCTCTCCCCAGAGAAAATAGATGCTCAAACCGATGGGCAGCCACAGCAGCACCAGCGTTAGGGCAAAACTAACGATGCGAATCCAGAAGGGACGGCGGATCATTTGCCGCCAAAATTGAGCGAAAATTGGCCTATTCAGTCGGTTCAATGGTACTCGTCAGCCCTGCCATTTTCAGGCCTTCACAATAAAATTCAGCATGCTCAAGGGCACAGGTGATCACCAAGGCCACCCCCGTCAGGTGCGCCTCCATCATGATATCCACGGCTTGCGGTTGGGTGAGGCTCGGCACCGTCTTCAGCAATACCTCCACCACATACTCCATGGAATTGACATTGTCATTGTGAAGGAGCACACGATAGCGGGGCGCCAACTTGCGAACGGTTGCTGGTTTTTCAATGGTTTGCACTGACATTGTTGGCCATGCCTCCATTCAGTGGACATTCAGTATCAGGAATTCAGCAAATATGCTTAAGATTTTAGCAAACGGATCAAACTTGACCACTTGCCGATTCCGGACGCAACAGTGGGAAAGCAATCACATCGCGAATACTGGGGGAATCCGTCAGCAACATCACCAAGCGGTCAATACCAATCCCTAGGCCTCCTGTGGGTGGCATTCCATGCTCTAGAGCTGTGAGGAAATCTTCATCAACACTGTGGGCTTCCAAATCCCCAGCCGCTTTGCGCCGTGCCTGTTCCTCCAAGCGTTGCCGTTGATCCAATGGATCCGTTAACTCCGAAAAACTATTGGCGTGTTCGCGACCAACGATAAATAATTCAAATCGCTCCACCAGTCCCGGTTGGCTGCGGTGGGGCTTGGCCAAGGGGGAAATCTCCACAGGATAGTCAAGAACAAAGGTGGGTTGAATCAATGTCGGTTCAACAGTCTGCTCAAACACTTCGTTAAGCACTCGGCCAATCGTGTCACAGGCGTCTAAGTCTTTTACCCCTGCTTTTTGGGCTGCTTTCTTCGCCGCTGCTAGATCGCACAATTGGCGAAAATCAATCCCAGTGGCTTGCAACACTGCATCGTGCATGGTCACCCGTCGCCATGGCGGCGTCAGATCAATCGTTTCCCCTTGATAAGTCATCTTGAGCGTGCCCAACACCTCCATCGCTGCTGTGGTGATGATTGCCTCCGTCAGCGTCATCATATCGTTGTAGTCGGCGTAGGCCTGATAGACCTCAATGGACGTAAATTCAGGGTTGTGCTTGGTTGAGATGCCCTCATTGCGAAAGATGCGCCCCAGTTCATAGACCTTCTCAAAACCACCGACAATCAGGCGCTTCAGGTGCAGTTCTGTGGCAATGCGCAAATAAAGCTGCATCTCTAGCGTGTTGTGATAGGTAATGAAAGGACGAGCCTCGGCTCCCCCGGCTTCCGCCTGTAGCACCGGCGTTTCAATTTCAATAAAGCCTTGTTCATTGAGGTAGCGGCGAATGGCGGCGGTGATCAGTGCTCGCTTGCGGAACGTATCGCGTACGTGGGGGTTGACAATGAGATCCACATAGCGCTGACGATAGCGTTTTTCCACATCCGTGAGGCCGTGCCACTTGTCCGGCAGAGGCAGCAATGACTTCGTGAGCATGGTGTAGGATTCCACCACAACCGAGAGTTCACCCTTTTCTGTGCGCTTGAGGGTGCCCACAGCGCCAAGGATATCGCCGACATCCGTCAGGTGTTTCAAATCGGCAAAGGCGGCTTCCCCCATGCCTTGGCTAATGGTTTGCTTATCGAGGTAAAGCTGAATTGTGCCGCTGTCGTCCTGAAGTGTAAAAAAGGCCAGCTTGCCAAAGACGCGCCGCGCCATAATCCGACCGGCGACACTGACGCGATCGCCCACCGCTTCACCAGCGGCCAAGTGAGCATATTTTTCTTGCAGAACTGCTGCAGTATGGGTGCGCTCCCAACGATAGGCATAGGGGTTCATGCCCTGTGCTTGCAGTGTTTTGGCTTTCTCAATCCGTGTTGCCCGAATTTCGGCTCCCGTTGCCCCCACGTCGGCCATATTGGTAGAAACTCTCCACGATTAGCAAACCTTAACCTTCTCATTGTACGCTCTGGAATCGGTACCAACGCTGCTAAAGGGGAATCGAGTACAGTGGATGCTAGTGCAACCGACAACGTAGAACAAACGGCTATGACCCCTGCGAAGTCCCCTCGCCGTAAAGTGTCTAACCCCATTGACCTCCAGAATCCGCAGTACTACTTCAACCGCTCCCTGAGTTGGCTGGAATTTAATAAGCGGGTACTCCACGAGGCCTATGACCCCCGCACACCGCTCCTAGAGCGGCTGAAATTTATGGCCATTTTCAGTTCCAACTTAGATGAATTTTTCATGGTGCGGGTGGCGGGTTTGAAGCAGCAAGTGGAAAGTGGCATTGTTCAAGGGGGAGCCGATGGCATGCCCCCAGCGGAGCAATTACAAGCAGTGCGGCAATATCTGCTACCAATCGTTACTGAGCAACACCGCTATTTCGACCAAGAATTGCGTGCTCTCTTGGCCAAGGAAGCCATTTTTCTCACCCGCTTTAATGAGTTGACCCCTGAGCAGCAGGCCTACCTCAACGACTACTTCCAAGCGCAAGTTTTTCCGGTGCTCACCCCCTTAGCAGTCGATCCGGCGCACCCCTTTCCCTATATCTCTAGCCTCAGCCTCAACCTTGCGGTTCTGATCCGTGATCCCGAATCTGGCCAAGAGCGACTGGCACGGGTGAAGGTACCGAATCGGTTTCCGCGCTTTGTTGCCCTGCCCCAACATTTGCACTCGCCTCAAGGTGCCCATTGGCTAGGCGTTCCCCTCGAAGAAATGATTGCCCACAACCTCAGTGCCCTCTTTCCGGGGATGGAGATTCAGGCCTACTTTGCCTTTCGCATTACCCGTAGTGCTGACCTCGAACTAGAAACGGACAAGGCGGATGATTTACTGATTGCCATTGAGCAGGAAATTCGCAAGCGTCGCTTTGGCTCGGTGGTGCGTCTAGAGGTGCAGCGGGGCATTCCACCGCTTCTGAGGCAAACCCTGATGGAAGAGATGGATCTTGAGGAGATTGATGTCTATGAACTGGATGGTCTGTTGTGCCTCAATGATTTGTTTGCCTTTATGAGCTTGCCCCTGCCCCACTTGAAGGATTCGGAATGGTACCCCCAAGTGCCTCCCCGTTTTCAGCGGGTGGAAGAGCGGGAGTCAATGTTTGACACCACCAGTGAGATTACAACTTTGGGCACCGACTACTGGGAAGCCGTGGCCAATGAACTATTTAGCCTGATTCGGGAGGGAGATATTCTGGTGCACCACCCCTACCATTCCTTTGCGGCAACGGTGCAGCGCTTTATCACCTTGGCGGCCCACGATCCCCAGGTGCTGGCGATTAAAATGACCCTCTATCGCACCTCAGGGGACTCGCCGATTGTCAGTGCCCTGATTAAAGCCGCAGAGAATGGCAAACAGGTGGCGGTCTTGGTGGAACTGAAGGCGCGCTTTGACGAGGAGAACAATATCCTCTGGGCACGGAAGCTGGAAAAAGTGGGCGTCCACGTGGTCTATGGCGTACCGGGTCTCAAGACCCACACAAAAACGGTTTTGGTTGTGCGCCAAGAGGCGGGGCAAATTCGTCGCTATGTCCACATTGGCACGGGCAATTACAATCCCAAAACTGCTGGCCTCTATGAGGACCTAGGGCTGTTTTCCTGCCGTGACGAGTTAGGAGCGGATCTCTCGGAACTCTTTAATGTGCTCACGGGCTATTCCCGCCAACGGGATTATCGCCAGCTTCTCGTTGCCCCGGTTACAATGCGCGATCGCACGCTGCAATTGATTTACCGTGAGATTGAACACGCCCGCAATGGTCACCCCGGCCGAATTATTGCCAAGATGAATGCGATCACAGATACGCAGGTGATTCGTGCCCTCTATGAGGCGTCCCAAGCAGGGGTAGAAATTGATCTAATTATTCGTGGCATGTGCTGTCTGCGGCCGGGGGTACCGGGGGTGAGCGATCGCATTCGGGTGATTAGTATCATTGGCCGCTTTTTGGAGCACTCACGGATTTTCTACTTTGGCAACAATGGCGAGCCAGAGTACTACATTGGCAGTGCCGACTGGCGATCGCGCAACTTAGACCGCCGCGTTGAAGCCATTACCCCCATTCAAGATCCAACCATTCAACTGGAACTCAAAGAGCTGCTGGAAATTATGTTGGCAGACAATCGCCAAGCGTGGGAGCTGCAACCCGATGGCACCTACCAGCAACGACAGCCAGCCTCCGGCGAACCCGAACGCGGTACCCACCGTGTTTTAATGGCACGTACCCTCAAGGAAGTAGAAGCGAGCCGCTAGCTAGCGCCTGCATACCCTTGCGCCATGGCTCGAAAGTCTGGACTGTTTTGCAGGAGTTCTTGGTAGCTCCCGACAGCCGCCACTTGGCCATTGGCCATTAGGTACAGGCGATCGCACGCCATGACAGTGCTGAGGCGGTGGGCAATCATAATAATGGTTTTTGCACCACTAAGGGCTTGAATCGCATCCATCACTCCCGCTTCCGTTTGATTGTCAAGAGCCGCTGTTGCTTCATCCATAATGAGCACTGAGGGGTTGTGGTAAAGGGCACGGGCAATGCCAATTCGCTGGCGCTGTCCTCCCGAAAGGCGCACCCCCCGTTCACCCACAACGGTATCTAGTCCCTCAGGCAGAGTACGGACAAACGTGGATAACTGAGCCGCTTCTACCGCCGCCCACAAAGCCGTTTCATCAATGGCCTCTGCCGGTAAGCCAAAGGCAATGTTGTGGCGCAGCGTGTCATCGGAAAGATAAATGGTTTGGGGAATATAGCCAATCTGCCGTTGCCATTGGGCAAGGTTGTGGTAAATACTCTCACCATCCACACGAATATCCCCTTGAGAAGGTTCTAGGAGTCCCAAAATTAGATCGACAATCGTGGTTTTCCCTGCCCCTGAAGATCCGACAAAGCCAATCATTTCCCCCTGTTTAATTGTGAGAGAAACCCCACAGAGGGCTGGCCGAGGGGCATTGGGATAGGTGTAGTGCAGATCAATTAGTTCGAGGCGATCCTGAAAAATTGGTTCTGCTGCTGCAGCAGCGGTAGAGGGAGCCTGCAACATTCTGGCTTCTAAAAGATCGTCATACAACAAATCGACAGAAGCAGAATAGTAAATAACGGAGTTAAGGTTGTTGGTTAAGCGAGTTGCCGATGGCAACAGACGAAACGCTGCAGCTGCAAATAGAGAAATTAGCGGCAGAACTTGTGCCACGTTGCCCCGCTGAAGCAAGTTGACGATAACAATAAGAATAATTGTGAGAACAGCTAACGTTTCAAAATAAGCACGGGGTAACTGCTGAATAAACTGCAAAACTAAGTTTGCTTTGCGGTCTTCAGTCATGTTTTCAGTATAGGTCTTCAGGAATTGCTGCTCGCGACCTAGGACTTTCGCTTCTTTGATACCACCCAAACTCTCACTAATGCTTTGGATCGATTTTTGAGCATAATCAATGCGACGTTGACCCACTTCCTTGAGCTTATGGCGAAAGGCTTGAAAGAAAAGCAAGGATAGAGTTGAGATTAGGATAATAACCAAGATTGAGATGAGAGGGTTACTCCAAATAATGACTGAAAATATGGCAAAAACAATTAGAGATTCAGAAAAAATAACTAATAAAGGCAGGAGATACGAATTAAAAACATTATTTATTTCAGTATTTACATTCTGGATTAGTTTAGCAGTATTGTTTTGCAGGTGAAATGTGTAGGGTTTGTAGAGATAGGATTGCAACAATAAACTTGAGAATTTGCGGTACTTACTGTTCAGAAACCGCAACTGAAGATAGGTGCTCAAGGCAATAAACAGGTTCTTGCCCACATATAAAAGCCCTAGGGCAGCACTGAGGATCAATAGCCACTGGGATTGCTCTGCAGGGGTTAGAGGAACCTCTCGCCAAAATAGGAGGGCGTTTAAGCGTTCCGGTTTTTCGACGACAGCAATAAAGGGCAGCACCAAGCCTACCCCCAAGGCTTCCCAAATACTGCCAATGAGCATCAAGACACCAATGCCTGCCAGTTGCCAGCGATCGCCCCGATCCAGTAGTCGCCAAATTTTGCCAAGGGAGCGCAGTGCAGGGTGCTTTAACATTCCGTTTTAGGGGTAACAACGCCTTGATCTTAGGCTACTTATGCCCAAGTCGTGCTTCCCAAATCTGGCGGAATATCTTGCCAGCGACCTTGACCGACAGCCCGAACCGCTTCCCGCAAATCCACTGCTTTGGTATAAAGTGCCTTACCGACGATCACCCCCGATAACCCTTGGGGACTGAGGGCAAAGAGACTGAGAATATCTGTGAGGGAACCCACGCCACCCGATGCAATGACCGGGCGATCGGTTGCCGCCAATAACTGCCGCAGTGCTGGAATATTCGGCCCTTGGAGAGTGCCATCCCGCTGAATATCGGTGTAAACAAACCCTGCTACCCCCATTGTTGCCATTTTTTGGGCAAGATCGGTGGCCAAGATCGTTGAGGTGTCTAGCCAACCCCGCGTTGCCACATAGCCATCGCGAGCATCCAGCCCTACCCAAATGCGTCCGGGGTATTCTGCGGCCAAACTGGCCACTAGCTCTGGATCCTCAAGAGCCACGGTACCCAAAATGGCACGATTGACACCTTGGAGAAAGAGATCAGCCACTGCTTGGCGCGATCGCAAGCCACCCCCCACCTGCACAGGAATTTCAAGGGAGGCGACGATCTTGGCAATCAGATCATAATTTCGCGGTTCGCCCGTTTTGGCTGCATCTAGGTCAACGACATGCAAGCGGGGAGCACCCAACCGCTGCCAGTAGAGGGCAACTTTTAGAGGATCATCATGAAAAACCTTGACCTTACCATAGTCCCCTTGCACTAGGCGCACACATTTGCCGTCAAGTAAATCAATGGCGGGGATAACATCCATTGGCGTCAGAAATCCTTATTGAAAAATTGAAAATTTGAGCGTAACTCCCATCCTAGCAGTCACAAGGGGTGAAGCGCATCGGAGGATTGCTAACATAGTCCCCTTCGTTCCTGAATTGACAAGAGCCACCCATTGAAGGCCGCGCCCTGTCTAAATTCCTGTGGCGATCGCGTGATTATGCAACAGATTTAATGGGATTCCGTTTGAACATGTCCCCCAGATCCTCGCGCAGCAGGTGGGGAAACCTTCATAGGCGGACAGAAAATTCAGGCTGCATTTCCTCGAGCCTTGGGAATTTGAGTGCTGCTCACCAGTCACGGTAAGCTAACAAACAAAGGATTTGCTTGGGGTACAAGGACATGGCTGTTGCTGCCGCCATTATTCTCTTGTTGTTGAGTGGCTGGGTGAATGACCATCCGTGGGGATGGCTGCTGATTCTTGGTCTAGGGTTGGGCTATTGGTACTGGCGGCGATCGCCCGCTGCGCCAAACCCGGCTCCCCCTCAACCTTCTCTGCATCCTCAATTACTGGAAAAGCAACTGGCAGACACGCGGAGCCTTTTGCAGGAACTTCCCATAGAGCGCCAAGCCTCCCTACAATCAGCCCACAGCCAACTCCAACAGCGGTTAGATAGCCCAACGGTTGAGGTGTGTGTTCTCGGGCAATCGGCCTATGCTCTCAATCGGGTGTACGATGCCGTCGCTACCCTACCCCTCGATAGCTGTACGTTTCAGCAGCAAACATTGGCAACGGTGCCCCAGGCAGACTTAGTGCTTTTGACCGTAACGGGTGCCCTTACCGCCAGTGAGTTTGAGATGCTGCGGGTATTGCAAGCAAGCCATTATCACGTTCTTGTGGTGTGGTATCCAGAAATGGTGCAGGAGCGCGATCGCCCGAAGGGCGCGCTTTGCGATCGCGTGGCAGTGCATTTACAGCAGCAACTGCAACAACTCCAGATTGGACAAGATCAACTCATTCCCTTTACACCCCACAATCCCCAAGAACTCACCTCCGCAGTGCTGCACTGTCTCACCCAACAGCGAGCGAATCTGGTCTTAGCCGGCACCTATCGCCGTGCCCAACAACTCCATCAACAGGCGCAATCCGCCCTCAACCAGTATCGCCAAGAACGAGCCACCCCGATCATTGAACGCTACCAATGGCTGGCAGCGGCGGCAACGGCAGTGAATCCTCTTCCGCTTCTGGATCTCGTCATGGCCGGGGGGCTATTGGTGCGCCTCACGTGGGATCTCGGTCAAATCTACCAACGCTCCTTTCGCTTGGCGGATGCTGAACCCCTTGCCAAGGAGCTATTGCGGCTAATGGTGCAGTTGGGGGCTGTGGAACTGGGCACCCAATCCCTAGGACAGTGGCTCAAGGGCAATTCCCTCACCTATTTGGCAGGGAGCTGTTTACAGGGGGCAACGGCAGCCTATGTGTTGCGCTTGAGTGGCTTGAGTTTGATCCATTACTTTGAGACTGCTCCCCAAGCAAAATCTCTGCCCTTGGTGACTCGATTGCAGCAAAGCCTTCAGTGGGCACAGCAACAGGTGGGACGCTCTCCCTTGCAAACCCTAGGACAGTCTCTTGCCTTGCCGTCGGCCTAGCCAGTAACGCAGGAGTTGAGCGGCAAAAAGCACAACAAATGCGGGATTGTTCAGCAGATAGCGTTGCCAGAGGCGGCGGGGTTCTTGCAGGAGTCGAAAGAGCCACTCCAGACCGATCGCCATCATCCAGCGAGGCGCTTGCGCCACAACGCCACTGTGAAAATTAAAGGCCGCTCCCACACCCACCAAGACAATCGGCAGAAAAGGGCTTTGGCGAGCCATCCACTCCTCCTGCTTGGGACAGCCAAGGCTGACAAAAACCAGATCAGCACCGCTATCAAGAATGCGCTGGCGATCGCTGGCCTCCTCCTCAGGGGTCAAGGGGCGAAAGGGCGGCGCGTAGGCACCCACCAACTGCATCTTGGGAAAGCGCTCTCGCAGATTCCATTGCAGCCGCTCTAACACGAGGGGTTCACTGCCATAGAGGAAAATACGCCAGCCTTCCTCTTGGGCGCGATCGCACAACGCCAGCATCAAATCCGGTCCATAGACCCGCTCTGCTTGCGGAAAGTCCAAGAGCCGTAAGCCCCACACCAAGGGCATGCCGTCAGAGGTCACCAGTTGGGCACCATTCACCACCTGTTGAAAGGGCGATCGCCACACCCCCGTCATCACCACATGAACATTCGCGGCAACCACATAGCCCCCCTTGCCTTGAGCAATCCACTCAGCGATTAGATCACAGGCTTGGTTGTAGGTGGTGACATCAATCCGTGTCCCTAAAATGTGCGCCGACTCCACGCTGGGGCTACTCCGCATGTTTCACTTGATTCCAGCGTAGGACATTGGTTGCAGAACCGAAGTGAACATCCGACAATGCAAAGCAGATGTCATGTTGTGCCCTGCGGAATGAATTTAGAAGAGTGCTATCGCATTCTGGAGTTGCCACAAGGGGCGTCCTTAGCTCAAGTGAAATCCGCCTACCGACGGCTAGCACGACGCTATCATCCCGATGTCAACCCCGGCGATCGCACTGCCCATGAGAAGTTTATTCTCCTCCAACAGGCCTATGAAAAATTAGTACGAGGACTGCCCACCTTTCGGCCTACCCCTGTTAAATCAGAACCCCAATCTCGCCCACCGCAGCCACCGCCGCCTCTCTCTGCCTTTGAGATTGAACTGAAGCACGCTAGCTATCGCCAACTTCAGGAATTTCTCAAATATCGCTGCTATCAACGTGCCATATCCCTTGTGGAAGGGTTGGCCAGTCGGCTGCCTCAAGATGCCGAAGTGCGCCAGTGGCAAGCCGTCACCTATCAGTGCTGGGCGAGGCAACTCATTCGCGATCGCCAGCCCCAAGCGGCACGGGAATACCTGCATCGCGCGCTGAAAGCCGATCCGGATAACCGACTCCTTTGGCAAGAAGCAGAAAAGGACTTTCGTACCCTTGATCGCCTCTACGGCAAAGAAATCTAAGTCCAATCCTCCCGTTTATTGCTGCCCAGCTTGTAAACACCGCCGCGAGCGTGAATGG
The DNA here is from genome assembly GCF_031460975.1 of Thermosynechococcus sp. HY213. Taxonomy (NCBI): domain Bacteria; kingdom Bacillati; phylum Cyanobacteriota; class Cyanophyceae; order Acaryochloridales; family Thermosynechococcaceae; genus Thermosynechococcus; species Thermosynechococcus sp. HY213. Next base: position 151,101 of record NZ_JAVKVB010000007.1, read on the forward strand.
CACGGGTACGCTCAAACAGTTCTTCCTCCGTGAGTTGCCATTTTTCTAGCAGCTCTGCCATTAACTTCTTATTGGTTTCGGCACCGGGGAAGCCATCATAGCGAATCAGCAATCGCCCCAATTCCGCCAAGTTGTAATCACTGATGCCCTCTTGTCCCAAGCGCTCGAGGACTAAGCGATCTTGGGCTTCGCGGGGATGTTGTAGGTTCTGGGAGTTTGTCATTTTACCCTCCAAGATTTATTGATGAAACTTTAACGGCTAGTTTTGCGATAGCGATTCCCCGGCTGCTGCTCGACCCAACCCGTTAGCTCCAAGTGCATTAGTTCTGCCATCACCACCCCTGTTTCCAAGGGTACGCGCTGCACAATGTCATCAAAGGCAACACTATTGCTGCCTTGGCTCAGTTGTTGAATCGCCTCGAGAATCTGTTGCTGGGGGGGCGATAGCGTTGGGGGTGGGGCTGAGAAGGGTGTTGGATCGAGGGGGGGTGTATGCCCCAATTGTTCGAGGAGAGCTTCTTCTCCCAAGATAATCTGTGCCCCTTGATTCACCAGACTCAGGGCACCCTTGGCACGGTGGTTATCGAGATGCCCCGGCAGCACATAGACATCACGACCATACTCGGCAGCATAGCGAGCAGTGATCAGGGCACCGGATTTGTAGGGAGCCTCTGCAATAATCACCGCACGGCACAGACCAGCAATGATGCGGTTGCGACGGGGAAATTGGGGGCGATCGGCACCCACGCCCCTAGGATACTCGCTCAAGAATCCCCCGCGTTCACGAATCTGGTAATAAAGCGAACGATTTTCTGGTGGGTAGATCATATCCACACCCGTGGCTAAGACGGCCAGTGTGGCACCTCCAGCTTCTAAAGAGCCACGATGCGCCGCGCCATCAATGCCTGCGGCCATGCCGGAAACAACAATAAACCCAGCTTGGGCAAGGGCATACCCCAGCTTGTGCGCCCAACGCTGCGCATATTCTGAAGGATCACGGGTGCCGACAATGGCAACAGTTGGTGTGGGTTGACTGAGAATTTCTAAAATGCGAGTCCCGCCATAGTAGAGCAAGGGCGGCGGATCGGGAATTTCGCGCAGCAGTGGTGGATAGCGAGGGTCACTCAGCACCCAATGGTGGGGATTTTGCTGGCAGTGGTGCTCGTAGAGAGCTAGGGGTTGGCACTGCTGACGATAGTGGGCGATCGCCCCTTGGAGTTTGGCACCAATCCCCTCTACTTTTCCTAAGGTTTCTACGGAGGCTTCCCAAGCAGTTTTCAAATCGCCAAAGTGCTGCCAGAGGCGTTTGAGTAACACCGAGCCAAGGCCGGGTACCTGTGACCAACTGTACCAATAGGCAGCATCAGCGGGAACCAAGGGCGCTTAGTAGGCTTCCTGCAACTCGTAGAAGTCAGGGGTGATGTAGTCTTTGCGCAGCGGCCAGCCCACCCAATCCTCGGGCATAAGGATGCGCTTCAAATTTGGGTGCCCCTCATAGACAATGCCAAACATATCGTAGGATTCCCGCTCTTGCCAGTCGGCGGTTTTCCAAATCCAATAGACGGAAGGCACACGGGCATCATCCCGAGGGACAAAGACTTTAATCCGCACCTCTGGGGGGCGATCGGCATTATCACTGAGCTTGATCAGGTGGTATGTGCTCACCAAGTCTTGGCCGGGACCCGAATCATAGGCGGCTTGGCACTGCAAATAGTTAAAGCCGTCGGCATAGAGGGCTTGGCACACCGCCAGCAGGCGATCGCGATCCACTTTGATGATTTCTACGCCAGAGGCATCGGTACCGAGGGATTCCACACTCAGGTTTTGAGACTGGAGAAGGCGGTATACAGGGCCAGCTTCAACAATGGGGGCTTCGGGGGTGTCACTCATGTTCGCTGCTCCAACCTAAAGGCAATCAACTCACTCAAGACCATTCGAGGGCACGTTTGCGCCACGCATAAACTAGAGCCACGACCAGAATGGCAATGAAAATCAAGGCTTCAATAAAGGCCAGTAAGCCCAACTGATGGAAGGCCACCGCCCAAGGATATAAAAAGACCGTTTCCACATCAAAAATGACAAAGACGAGGGCAAACATGTAGTAGCGCACATTGAACTGAATCCACGCGCCACCAATGGGTTCCATCCCCGATTCGTAGGTCGTCAAGCGGATCATCCGCCCGGATTTGGGACGCAATAGCGCAGAGGCAGCTAAAGCCAGTACGGGTACCAGACCACAGATAATCAAAAAGCCAAGAAAATACTCGTAACCACTGAGAACAAACACGGTTGCAGTGTCCCTCGATCTTGGAATTGCTACCATTTTGACACACTCCCCTAGCGATCGCTAGGCTAGGGATCAATAGAAAAAACTAAATTGCCCTATAGCGAATCATTAGGGATGTCCCAACCCACTGTCCTCTGTGCTGGCGAAGTCCTCTTTGACTGTTTAGAAGTGCCCCCTGATCCCCCGCAGTGTTTTCTGGGGGGTGCCCCGGCCAATGTGGCCTGTGGTTTGGTGAAGTTGGGGGTGAGTGCGGCCTTTTTGGGGGCTGTGGGGGACGATGCCTTAGGGGAGCAAGCCTGTGCCGAATTAGCCGCTTTGGGCGTCAATATCGAAGCGGTCGAGCGGGTCGCTGGGGTGCCGACGCGGCAAGTGCGCGTTCAATTGGTGGGGGGCGATCGCCAGTTTGTGGGATTTGCGCCAGCGGGAACTTCTGTCTTTGCCGATATGCAGTTCTCTGGCCAGCAAGTCTCGCCATCGTTCCTAGCTGGGGCACAATTTTTCGTCACCGGCACGCTCGGACTAGCCAGTGAACCCACCGCCACCACCATTGAACATCTAGTCCAGCAACTGCGGCAAAACGGTGCCTTTATTCTCATTGATGCCAACTGGCGACCGATCTTTTGGCGGGATGCGAGTGCTGCTCCTGAACGCATTCGTCCTTTTTTAGCACAGGCGCATTTCCTGAAACTGGCCAAGGAAGAGGCGGAATTATTTTTCTCTGACAGTGATCCCCAAGTTGTCTATCGTGCCCTTTGGGGGACGGCACCTGACCATGCTGTGGTCATTACTGACGGGGATCAAACTATTCACTACTGCTGGCACGGAAATCAAGGGGAATTACAACCACCCGCCATGCCCGTTGTGGATACCACTGGTGCCGGCGATGGCTTTGTTGCGGGTTGGATTGCCCAGTTATTACAGGGCAGCCCGGAAATCTACCGTGACCCCCAATGGCAGGCTGCTTGTTTAGAATTTGCCACGGTGGTGGGGGCGCTCGTGACGACAAAACGGGGGGCGATCGCTGGTCAACCCACCCTTGCTGAGGTCACTCAATGGCTTCGGGATCATCCTCAAAGAAAAATACGGACGCACTCACCGCCCTAGCAGTGGTTGATGGGCTTGTCGCGATCGCTGGCTGATGTTCACGGCTAGGGATGGCTGCCGCCAAGGGACAGGCCCGCCAAAACCCCCGCACCGGCACATTCAGTTTTTCACAGGTACCACCACGCCGCCCTTCGGAATAATAGAAGCGGCAAAAGCGGCAAGTTGTGGGAGTGAGAATTGGGCTGTCCATCGCGGGGATCAACTCCGAAGTAAAATCTTTAGGCTCTCTACCTTCCATCCTATGAAATTGTCCTCAGCGACTTTTGCAGTGATCACAGGGTCAAAGAGGCCTAGGAAGCAGGTTTTAGCGATCCCCAGTGGTCAAAAGTGCTTTTAGATTCTTTTCATACTCCCGCAACACTCCGTAATAATACGGACATCAATTGTAGGAAAAGTGAAAAAAAGGTTACGCCCGCAGACGCAACCCATGGAGATCAGTATATTTTTAAGCCGCAGAGGAAATTAACGCACTGCCGCCGTCGTGGGTGCCTTGGCGGGGATCAAGAACAACTTGATCATTTGCCACACATTCGAGAGATAGAGGGGAAGTTTCTTCAGAAAACCGCCATTTTGCTTGCTAATTTCTGTCAGCTTGGCATTGTTTTCGACACACCGCTCTAACCGCTGATAAAATTCTGGATGATCGACATCGAGAATCACCGGAAAAACACGGCCTGCGGTTTCATTGGTTTTGGCAATCACCTCACGATCATACTCGCGGGCATCCAAGCCAATCGCAGCATAGAACTTCGCCCGTTGCAAATCGTTGAGGTACATTGTGGCAAAGACCGAGAGCAGGAAGAAGCGGCACCACAGTTTTGGTGGCAGCCAGCAGACCATGAAGTAGCGTGCCCATTTCTTACCAGAGAGGGACAGGGGAATTTCCTTAATCTTTTGCCAGAAGGTGCGCGGCCGATCGAGCATTTGCGGCTGGGCACGCATCACGGCATCAAAGAAGTCACCGTGGCGGTTTTCGTCTTGGCACCAGTTCTCAAAGAAGCGGAAGATGGGGTAGATGCGATGTTCGGGGTGCTTCTCCAGATGGCGATAGATCGTAATGTAGCGCCAGTAACCAATTTTCTCGGAGAGGTAGGTGGCGTAGAAGATGAATTCCGGTTCAAAGTAGGTGTAACTGCGGTGCTGCGTCAAAAAGCCAAGATCCAGCGATAGGTTAAAGTCGGCCATCGCTTTATTCAAGAAGCCAGCGTGGCGGGCTTCATCGCGAGACATCAGGGCAAAGCATTCTGCCAATAGGGGGTTGCGATCCTTGAGCTTGCGGCTGAGTTCTTTGTAGAGGAGAAAGCCAGAAAATTCCGCTGTGCAGGAACGCTCCAAAAATTCAATAAATAACTGGCGGGTTTCGCCATCAATGTGATCCCAAGACTGTTCAAATTCTGCATCCCGCACAAAGTGGTGGCGGTTGTAGTCGCAGCGGAATTCCTCAAGGATGGCCTGAAGTTCTGCTTTGTTTTCAGTAATGTCCATATTGGCCATCGCTTCAAAGTCAGTGGTATAGAAGCGGGGCGTGAGGATGGTTTCCTTGGCGGGGGCTTTAATGCCCGGCCGCAGTTCTTCAAACTCTGGTTTGGCGACGGTATTAACCATAAAAAGCTGCGTCTCGCTCTTGCTAACGGCACTCATAAAGCATGGTAGCGAAAATCCCCAATGCATTACAGGTCATTACAGAACCGTTACATTCCCCACCAGCGGCTGAGTTGATTGCGCCAGCGATCGCCCCAAGAGGCCGCCCATGTGGGTTGGCGATAACGTTGAATCAACTGTTGCCCCAAGGGAGTGAGGCGATAGCGATCGGTGAGGCCTTGGCCATCCACTTCGCGGCGCAGTAAACCGACGCGGATCAACCAGTCCAACTCTGCTTCTGCTAGGAGCACAGGCAAGGGCGATCGCGTGAATCCCGATTGAAGACCCGCTTCGCCCACAATTTCTAGGAGTGCCACACTCCGCTGCTGCATTGTCTGAAACAAGAGGGGCAAAAAGGGACTACAGCGCAGGGCGCGATCGCCCCGTTCCAAAACCTTCGGAGAATACGCGATCGCCACTGCCGCCAAACCTACAGAGAATTTAAGTGGCTGGTATCAATGAAGGTTGCCCGGTCATTCACTGACGTACCAGGGGCGGGGGGTGTGCGGGGCGATTGAGTTGCGGGAGAGGTTGATGGCGAAGAGGGAGTTTCTGCCTCCTGACGACGGCGATCGGGTAAGACCACGCGCTCCATGATGAACTCAATCGTGCCCTTGCGCAGCCATCCCCGTGCTACCAAAATATCGCCGAGTCTTGCCCCTGTGGCTCGCTGATCGGCTAAGGCAACTTCAATTTGTGCGGGTGTCACCAATTCTGCTTCAACCAGATAGTTCCCCAAGCGTTTCGTGTAGCTGTCATCATGGGGACGCTGGATAAAGGGGGGCTTTTTCGCAGGTGCCTCAGTCTCTGCTGCCACGCCTGGCAGGCTGTCAAAGTCACGTTGATCCCCCGCTAGGGCAACCAAGCATTCTTTGATTTTCATCAGAATTTCCGCTGCTCGCCGGGGTTGATTTTGCTGGGCTGCCTGCTCCAAGAGCCGTGCTTCTGCCTCAATCAGCGTTTGCCGGGATGCCACTGCTGCAACTTGTAAAATGCGTGCCTGCTGCTGAAGGACAGCCATATCTCGTTCAAGAAGGGCTTTTTTGCACTGCTTGAGAACAAGGGATCCCTGCTTCAGCAGAACTTTGTGGGTAGGAGTAGTCATAGACAGCAACAGCGGGGATAAAGAACATGACTTAAAAGAATATTAAAGCTTGGCAACTGCCTTTGGCATTGTTTAGGCGATGGGGAACACGCAATCTACTTTTACTATAGCCCTTTGTATTGAACCCATTCCGCTGCAACTGCGTCAAATGTAAAGGTTCTGTAAAGATAGGGTCACTGTTGCTGCCGTAGGACGGTGTTGAAGAGTTCTTTGACTTGTTCCCACGCATCCCGTGCTGCTGCTGCATCGTAGCTATCCCGTTGATCGCAGAAGAAGCCATGATCCGCTGGATAGATGAAGATGTGGTGGCGAATGCCGTGGTGGCGCAGCGCCGTTTCAATTTGCTTCACCTGTTCCATGGGAATACTTTGGTCGCGATCGCCAAAGAAGGCATAGAGCGTGCCGCGAATTTTCGGTGTGATTTCAATGGTGGGTAGGCCACCGCCGGGGGTCATGGTTGTCATCCCGGCGCCATAGAATGAGGCCGTGGCTTTAATGTCCGGTAACTGAGCCACCAGATAGGCCACATGACCGCCAAAGCAAAAGCCAATCGTACCAATGGCATCCCCATCCACATTTTCAAGGCCGCGCAGATAGGCAATGGTCGCTTGGGTGTCACTAAGGAGTTCCTCGGCTTTGGTTTGGTTTTTGTACTGCCGCCCCAAATCAATATCAGCGGCGGTGTAGCCCGTTTCAAAGCCGGGGGCAAAGCGTTGGTAAATGGCGGGGGCGATCGCCACATAGCCTTCGCGGGCAATACGTTCGGTCACATCGCGGATATGGGCATTGACGCCAAAAATTTCCTGAAAGACAATCACTGCCGGATAGCGGCCGGGGGCAACAGGCTCGGCTAAGTAGGCATCAATCAGCAGATCGCCATTGACCACCTTGACCCAACGACTGGTAATCTCCACCATCGTGAACCTCCTAGGCAGGAATGTCGAGGTCTGGAAACGTGCGCTTGAAGTCGCTAATCAATTCATCGAGTTCGGCGAGGGCGGATTCAATGTCAATGGTGAGGGTGCCATGACCGGGGAGTTCCAAGAGCTTTTTGAGGCTCTCCCGTTTCGCCAAAACAACTGCTAGACGTTCCTGTAGGGTGGGTAACTCCATCTTGTACCTCGCTGCAAAGCTCACTATTACTCTACCGTTTCGTTGGCCAGCTTCTTCCCTTTGACAGGTGGCGGGGGCACCAGTTCCACATTGATTTCATTCACAGGGCGCGGCCGCAGTTCCAGAGATTGCGATCGCGGCAGCAAATCAAACACTTCCCGAAACGTGTCATCGAGGGTTTCAAAGGGCACCACACCGATAAATTCCTGCCGCAATTGGCCTTGGCGATCGAAAATCAGGGTTTGCGGCACCCGGCCTTTGTAGTAGTAGCCCGCTTCATTGGCGGAGAACTGCGCCCCAAAGGGTAAGGCATCGACATCAATAGCGATGAAATCGGTGACGCGACCATAGTACCCCTGCAATTGGGAGATGGTTGAGGCAAACTGCTTGCAGTCGCGGCTATCGTTCACATAAAACAGCAGCAATGTGGCGCGATCGCTCTGACGCGATTTCTCTAGGGTGACCTTTGGTGGCACTAAGGAGCCATTGCCAGCGTAAAGAGCAAAGATATTCCCATCGTAGCGATCGTCTTGTAACCCCGCCCAACTCGGCGCTGTCCACAGTCCCCACAGCAGGAGGACAAGTCCTAACCAGCCCCAAACCCGTTTCATTTTTCGCTCCATCACGCTCTGTAAAGACACTATACCGCCACGCCATCCCCCTCCCGTGCATTGTAGAACCAATGCCACCCCTTCTAAGGTAGGAAGAGTGTCTTTATTGCTTTTGCCAATAGCTACAGGGGTGCTCTTTCTGGGGCTTTTTTCGGCGTGATCAGGCGTGATCAAAGGAATGAATCTATACCAACGTTTAGGGATAGTCACGATTTTCAGTACAGTGCTACTGGCCAGTTGTGCGCCCGCCTCGCAAAAGGGCACTCTCCAGCTCTATGCCAATGGTGAAGAGCGCTTGCAAACGGGATGGACAAGCAAAGATGGCTGGAAGCTCGAGTTTGACCATGTCTATTTGACGTTGGGTACGGTGACTGCCTACCAAACCCATCCCCCTTTTGATCCTGAGGCGGGCGATCGCCCCGACAGTGAAGTGACGGTTGTGTTTAGCGATCCTATGACGGTGGATTTGGTGAGTGATCAGCGTCCCCTTGTAGGCAGTGCTGCGGCGGCGGTGGGTCACTTCAATGCCCTGCAGTGGCAGACCCTCGCACCCAGTTTACAACTGGTGGGAACAGCGCAGCGGGGCAATGTCACTCTCCCCTTTGACATTACGTTGGATCAGCCCTTGGCCTTTGTTTGTGGCGACTACATTGGCGATGAACGCAAGGGAATAGTCACAGCGAACAGTTCCGCTGAGCTAGAGATTACGCTCCACTTTGATCATCTTTTTGGTGATGGCGCTGAACCAGCAACGGCGGAGATCAATCGCGACGCGGTAGGCTTTGACCCCTTTGCTGCCCTAGGCACTCCTGAGGGAGTCACGGTTGACTGGACAGGATTACAGCAAAAACTCAGCCCCAAAGATTTTGAAACACTGCGCAAAGCCCTTAGCGGTCTGGGGCATGTCGGCGAAGGTCACTGTCGGGAGGTTTCCTCATGAAAACAGTTTTAGCGAGTGTGGCTACCTTAGGACTGATAGTTCCCCAAGCCCTTGCCCATGGGGTTGAGTTGCGCTACAAACCGCAACAGGTGATTCACATTACAGCGCGCTATGACAGTGGCGAACCGATGGCAAATGCTAGGGTACAGGTCTTTGCCCCCGATCGCCCCCAAGAAGCAGCAATAACAGGAACCACCAATACCCAAGGGGAGTTTCAATTTGTGCCCGATCGCCGCGGTCAGTGGCAGGTGCAGGTACGTCAAGGGGGACATGGCGGCCTACTCACGATTCCGATAGCAACCGATGCCCAAGCAACGGCTGAGGTTGCTCTTACCGCCGTCCCAGAACCGCCAAGGACGGTTTCCCTGAGTCAATACACTCCCGCACAAATCACGGTCATGGTCTTGGCAGTGCTCTGGGGTGCCATTGGCACAGCTTGCTTTGCTTGGTCGCGGCGGCGGCTGCCAGTGGAGTCGTAGTCATGCACATCCCCGATGGTTTAGTGCCGCCCCTGTGGTGTGGACTGGGTTATGCCGGTAGCGGTGGTCTCCTGTGGTGGTCTTGCCGCCGTTTGCAGCGGGCAACGGTGGATCCGCTGGCGATCGTGCCGCGATTAGCTCTATTAACCGCTGCCTTTTTTACCGCCTCTGCGGTTTATATCCCGCTGCCTCCCGCCAGTGTGCACCTCATGTTCCTTGGCAGTCTGGGGATTCTTTTGGGGGAAGGGGCAATGATAGCCGTGGTGGCGGGATTATTTCTACAGGCGGTGATGTTTGGTCATGGCGGTCTGACGACCTTGGGTCTCAATGCGCTGATCATGGGGATTCCAGCGCTCCTTGCCGCTGCTGTTTTTCGGGGGCTGTGGCATCGCTGTCCGCCAAGGGGGCGATCGCTCCTCGGGTTTATCCTTGGGGCGGGGGCTGTGCTGTTGGCTGTTCTCTTATTTGGCGCAGTGATTCTCCTGAGCCTGCCAGCACCCTTGGATCAACAGCGGGAATGGCTAGCGATCGCTGCGATTGGGATTGGCCATTTGCCCCTTGCTATGTTGGAGGGAGTGGTCACGGCTTCACTGCTGGTCTTTTTGGCCAAAGTCAAGCCAGAATTCCTGTCCCAAGGCGTATGCTTTTCCCGTGAAAATTCTCCTTACCCTACTGCCGACCCTCGCTGAACTCTACGGATTAATCTTTCTGTGCATGGGCATTGGCTATGGCAGTAGCCGTTTTTTGCCATCAACGACGGGGGCTTGGCTGGCGCAAGGGTTGTTCTGGGTGGGGACGCCCCTAACGGCATTTAGTTTTATTGTCACCACCCCGATTACGGGTCACAGTACGTTGGCTCCGCTATTGGCGTGGCTAGGAATGGGGATCGGCGTCAGCTTGGCGTGGCTGTGGTTGCAGCAATATCCCGCTCACACGCGGCAGGAGCAGGGCAGTTTTCTCTTGGCGACCATGGTGGGCAACACGGGTTTTATTGGCTTTCCAATTACTTGGCGACTGCTGGGGCAAGAGCACTTCAGTTGGGCGTTGTTTTTTGATCTGATGGGGACGCTCCTCATTTCCTATAGTGCTGGCATTGGCGTGGCGGCGAGTTTTGGCGATCGCGCCATTTCCATCGCAAAACTGCTGTGGCACATTGGCCGGAATCCAACCCTTTGGTGTGTCGGCATCGGACTGCTGCTACGACAACATCCCCTACCCGCGATCGCCCAACAGGGACTTTTAACCTTGGGGTGGTTAATGGTGATTGCTGGATTGATCTATATGGGCATCTGCCTCGGTGAGGCTCCCCTCAAGCTCCGCTGGGAACGCATCATTCCCTGTCTGACGATTAAGATGCTACTGGTACCGCTCCTGTTGGGTCTCGGATTAACCCTCGTAGGCATCAGCGGCCGACCCCGTCTAGGGATGGTACTCCAAGCTGGCATGCCCCCCGCCTTTATGACCCTAATTCTGGCGGATGTATATCACTTGGACCGGGCTTTCGCTGCCAGTGTGATTTTAACCAGCCTCTTTGCCTTAATTCTTCTATTGCCCCTGTGGCTGGTGCTCTTTGCCGGGTAGGGGCATTTGGTGGCTAATCGTCGGGAGTCAAGCGCAACAGCAGGTAGCCTGCGCCTAAACCAACCAGAACCAGGGTAAACGTAATTACCGCAGTATTGAAAATCTCTTCTGCCATAGGGCGGCCTCAGCTAACAAGAACTCATTGTAACCAATTTGGCTCCTTTGCTTACCACGGCTCCAAAACAGGTTCCCGCAGTAGCTCATGGGTACCACGATTCACGGTCAAGAAGATCCCGCGGGGTGTTTTGGTCAATAGATACGTGTACTCACCATTGACGGCTTCAAAATAGTACCCTTGAGGACTCCAATCCCGCAGGGGCAGCCGAATTGATAGGCGCGGATCCTGCTTGTGTCGTGCCATATAGTAGGCGGGGCGATCGCCCCCACAGATATTCACCCAATAGCTACGAGTCTCCGTGGCCACAAAGGTACTTTCATAGGAGCGACAGGAAAGGGGGCGTGCCAGTGCCGCCAGTGGTGTCATCGTCAATAGGGCAACAGCCGCTAGGGTGGAGCCAACAAACCTCATGGTCATCTCGCAGCAATTTCTCACTCCAGTCTAGCCAAAGAGGCGGGAAAGGGTTTCACCCTCGGTAAGATAGATGATGACGACTGCTGTTTACCTTCAACAGGGATGCAATGACGCTCGCGATCGCCCCCTTTCCGATTACCGCCATTGTTGGTCAAGAAGCCATTAAACTTGCCCTGCTGTTGGCCGCGGTTGATCCCGGTTTGGGGGGGGTGATCATTGCCGGGCGGCGGGGGACTGCCAAATCTGTTCTTGCGCGGGGTATTCATGCCCTATTGCCCCCCATTGAAGTCATTGATCAAGGGGAGATCCCAGTACCGATCATTGCCAACCCCGATCCCCAACGTCCCCAAGACTGGGATAGCCGCTTGCAGGCTTGGCGCCAAAGTCATCCCGATGTTGCTTTGACCACCAAAGTGATTCCAGCCCCCTTTGTGCAAATTCCCCTAGGGGTCACCGAAGATCGCCTCTTGGGAGCTGTGGATGTGAGTCAATCGGTGCAGCGGGGTGAAGCGGTCTTTCAGCCCGGCCTCTTGGCGGCAGCCCACCGCGGCGTGCTCTATGTGGATGAAATCAATCTCTTGGATGAACAATTGGCCAATGTGCTGATGGCCGTGCTGAGTGCTGGGCGCAACCCAATTGAACGGGAGGGGATTAGTCTGGATCACCCCTGTCGTCCCCTGTTGATTGCCACCTTTAATCCCGATGAGGGAGAAGTGCCGCCCCATCTGCTGGACCGGTTTGCGATCGCCCTATCGGCGGATACGGTTCTGGGCTTAGATGAGCGGGTTGCAGCGGTGGATCATGCCACCCAATTTGCTGATTCGCCCCAAGCCTTTTTGCAGCAGTACGATGCTGAGCTAGAGGATCTGCGCACCCAAATTATTCTGGCGCGGGAATGGCTCAAGGAGGTAAAAATTCAACGGCAGCAAATTGCCTATCTGGTCACCGAAGCCCTACGGGGCGGTGTTCAAGGCCATCGAGCAGAACTCTTTGCGGTGCGGGTGGCCAAAGCCCATGCTGCCCTGAATGGCCGCAGTGAAGTGAATGCCGAAGATCTACGCCGCGCTGTTGAACTGGTGATTGTGCCGCGAGCCACGCAACTGGAACCGCCGCCGGAGCAACCACCGCCCCCACCTCCACCACCGCCCCCGCCGGAGAATCAGCAGTCTAACCCCGAAGAAGAACCCGATGAGCCAGAGACGCCACCGGAAGAGCAGCAGGAAACGCCACCCATTCCTGAGGAATTTGTCTTTGAGGCCGATGGCACGGTCTTGGATGAGTCGGTGCTCTACTTTGCCCAACTGACCCAACGCCAAGGGAAATCGGGGAGTCGCAGCCTGATTTACTCCCAAGATCGCGGTCGCTATATCCGCCCCATTTTGCCCCGTGGCCGAGGGGGTCGAATTGCTGTGGATGCCACCCTGCGCAGCGCCGCTCCCTACCAAAAATCCCGTCGCCTACGCCAACCCCAACGCCGCGTCATTGTTGAAAACAGTGATCTGCGAATTAAACGTTTGGTACGCAAAGCGGGTGCCTTGATTATTTTTGTCGTGGATGCCTCTGGCTCCATGGCACTGAACCGCATGAATTCTGCCAAGGGCGCTGTTTTACGCCTATTGACCCAAGCTTATCAAAACCGCGATATGGTGGCGCTGATTCCCTTTCGTGGCGAGCAGGCAGAGGTGCTCCTACCCCCCACCCGATCCATTGAAGCGGCACGGCGACGCCTTGAAACCCTGCCCTGTGGGGGTGGCTCTCCCCTTGCCCACGGCCTGACCCAAGCGGTGCGAGTGGGTTTGAATGCCAAGCAAAGCGGTGAGATTGGTCAAGTGATGATTGTGGCCATTACCGATGGTCGGGGCAATATCCCCCTGAGCCGTTCCCTTGGCGAAACTATTCCGCCGGAGACCAAGCCCGATGTCAAAGCGGAAGTACTGGAAATTGCCGCTAAAATTCAAGCCTTGGGTCTGAAGCTCTTGGTGATTGATACCGAGAATAAGTTTGTCTCCACGGGGATGGGCAAGGAATTGGCCCAGCAAGCAGGGGGTAAGTATTACCATCTGCCCAAGGCCACCGATCAGGCGATCGCCCAAGTGACGCAGAATGCCCTGCAATTTTAGCCACCAATAAAAAACCCTCCCCCCAGTTAGAGAGGAGAGAACCTAGCAAACTATTGGGGCAGTAAGCCTACATCATGCCGCCCATGCCCCCCATACCGCCATCCGCAGGAGCTGCCGGTTTCGGTTCCGGTTTTTCGACCACAAGGGCTTCTGTCGTCAGTACCATGCCGGCGATCGAACCAGCATTTTGCAGGGCAGAGCGTACGACTTTGGCAGGGTCAATAATACCCGCACTAACGAGATCGTCATAGGTGCCCGTTGCAGCATTAAAGCCATAGTTAAAGTCACCGGCACGGACATTCTCGACGACTACGGCTCCTTCAACACCAGCATTGTCAGCAATTTGAGCCACCGGGGCTGCCAAGGCACTGGCAACAATGCGTGCCCCCGTTTGTTCCTCGGGACTGAGGCTAGGCAGCAGGGCATCAATGCGACTGGCCAAGTGAAGCAAGGTCACACCACCGCCGGGCACAATCCCTTCAGCCACTGCCGCTTTGGTGGCATTGAGGGCATCTTCGAGGCGGAGTTTGCGATCCTTCAATTCCGTTTCGGTGGCAGCCCCCACTTTGATCACCGCTACGCCGCCCACGAGCTTGGCAATGCGCTCTTGCAGCTTTTCTTTGTCGTATTCGGAGTCGGTCTCGGCCAACTGCTTCTTGAGCTGTTCGACCCGCTTTTGAATATCGGCTTTATTGCCTTTCTCGGACACAAGGGTGGTGGTGTCTTTGGTCACGGTGACGGAGGCGGCTTCTCCCAGCATGGTGATTTCCACATCATCTAGGGTCAGTCCCACTTCCTCAGAAATGACTTGACCGCCCGTGAGAATGGCAATGTCTTGGAGCATTGCTTTACGCCGTTCGCCAAAGGCTGGGGCTTTCACGGCAACCACATTGAGGACACCCCGCAGTTTATTCACCACCAATGTGGCGAGGGCTTCGCCTTCTACATCTTCAGCAATGATCACGAGGGGACGACCACTGCGAGCCACTCTTTCTAGGGTGGGAATCAGGTCTTGGATACTGGTAATTTTTTTGTCCGTCAACAGCAGATAGGCATTGTTGAGTTGAACAATCATCCGCTCTGGATCGGTGACAAAGTAGGGGGAAATGTAGCCGCGATCAAACTGCATCCCCTCAACAATTTCCATTTCTGTATTCAGGGATTTCGATTCTTCAATGGTGATCACGCCATCTTTGCCGACTTTGGCCATGGCTTCACCAATCATGGCTCCCACTTCGGGGTCATTACCGGCAGAGACGGTGGCCACTTGGGCAATCATATCCCCTTCAACGGGTTTGGCCACTTCGGCAATGCCCTCGACAATGGTTTTGATCGCTTTTTCCATACCGCGCTTGAGGGCAATGGGGTTAGCACCGGCAGCCACGTTTTTCAGGCCTTCACGGATCAGGGCTTGGGCAAGGAGGGTGGCAGTGGTTGTGCCATCACCGACGACATCATTGGTTTTGGCGGCCACTTCCCGAATCAGTTGGGCACCAGTATTTTCGTAGGCATCTTCCAGTTCGATTTCCTTGGCGATCGTCACACCATCGTTGACAATTTGCGGTGCGCCATACTTTTTCTCAAGCACCACGTTGCGCCCTTTGGGGCCAAGGGTAATTTTCACGGCATCGGCAAGGGCATTAATTCCGCGTTCGAGCGATCGCCGGGACTCTTCATGAAATGCGACTAATTTTGCCATGGGTGGCTATCCTTTAGTAACTTGGAGGTCATGATTGAGGGACTGCAAACTTAGCAGGCTTCAAGCCATTGTTTACAGTACTGTGGAAAACCAGCTGAGGGCAATGGCAGAAAATGTAGGGGATTCCGCACTTGCTCGCGTACACTGACAATAGACTGACAATAGATTAACAAGCTTCGCAGCCATGGCTGGCCGCCACCTCAATCAACAACGCCTACAGGTCTTCTTGTACGTCACCTTAATGCTCGGCATTGCCCTTGCAGCGGCCAAGGAGTATTTTTACTTGAACAATGGCCAAGGGGGGCAAGATTGGCAAATTGGTGCTCCACAGGTGGATGTCATTGCTGCTCAGCCAAAACGCTCCCTTGCGGAAATACGAGCCTTTGCCCTGCAATTGGTGAATCGCGATCGCCAGCTCAATGGACTGCCGCCCCTTGTTGCCGATGAATTACTCACAGAGGCAGCACAACGCCACGCCGAAGATATGCTCAAACGCCAATACTTTAGCCATACCAATCCCGATGGGCAATCCCCAATGGATCGCTTTATCGCCTTGGGGGGACGCGGTGGCGTCGGTGAAAATATCATGGAGCAGAAGGGCACCCCCGGATTGGTGCTCAACTATAAGCTGATTGAGCGGTTCCAAAAAGGCTGGATGTATAGTGAGGGGCACCGCCAAAATATCCTGCGGCCTGAATTTACCCGCTTTGGCTTTGGCATTGCTTTGAACTCAGCTCACGGAGAAGTCTATGCTGTACAGATGTTTGCACTGCCAGCCCAGTAAAGGCAGAGCGTTGCTGCGCGGATCATTTCCAATGTAATCAATGTCAACTTAACCGCATTCGCTATGTTCACTGAAGAGATGTATGTTGTCCTTGAATCTACTGTCAGCGATGAGACCTTTCTCACACCGATGGAGCTACAGGCCAAGCTGGTGGAGTATTTAACAGGAACCGATGTTTCCCTAACGCCGGATCTACTTGCTTTGCCCGATGTGGAAAGTCGTGCCCACCACCTCATGACAACGGGTTGTGAACTGCAATTACCCAATGGTGGCTACCTTCAGTGGTATGCCGTGCGTTTAGAAAAATAATCGTTACACAGAGTTACGAAACTCCTGCTCGGAAAATTCCGTTCTAATATAGATAAGGCTCTTGGATCAATCAAGGGTTCAGACGATTATTTATTCTTTCGTGGTGTCCAAATCGTCAGGAATAGCAGGGTAACGAGACTGTGGCCGATCGCCGTCGTCAACAAAAGAAAAAACCGCAAATGACCTACAGTTGGCCGTTGGCGGGCACCTACCAAGCCCTTAGCTCGGCATCGGTGGATTTGATCTGGCGCAAAGTGGTGAATTTGGCCGATGTGTCGTGGCATCCCTTGATTTTGCGCACCAATGTGCCCTACGGACTCGTACCCAAGCCGGGGTTTATTTTCCAAGCCATGACGCGTTGGATTCCGTGGCCGATTCAGATTTTTGTCGAACGGGTATCACCGGGAAAACTGTTGAGTATTCGCATTTTGGTCTTGCCGGGGGTAGAGGAACGGGTAACCTATCGTTTAGAATCAACGGTCTGGGGGAGTCAGATTTCCTGCTCAGTGATGTTGCGGGGGTGGCTGGCGCCGCTGATTTGGTCACTGATTCGCGATTCTGCGGCAGGGTTGGCTGCCCGCTTAGCAGTTGCGGCTGAGGAAGATCCCCCCTCTGCTCAGCCCCCCATTGATCCCTGCTTAGGTTTTTAGACGGACAAAAGAAAACTCTATGCTCAGCGATAGCGATCGCGTTCGTGTTCTCAGTGAAGCCCTGCCCTATCTCCAAGCCTTTGCCGGACGCACCTTTGTCGTTAAATACGGCGGTGCCGCCATGAAGGAGGAGCACCTCAAAGACTCGGTGATTCGCGATATTGTCTTTCTTTCCTATGTGGGGATTCGGCCGGTGGTGGTTCATGGGGGTGGCCCTGAAATCAATGCGTGGTTAACTAAGCTCAACATCGAACCCCAATTCAAAAATGGGCTGCGCGTCACCGATGCCGCGACAATGGATGTGGTGGAGATGGTCTTGGTGGGTCGGGTCAACAAGGAAATTGTCACCCTGATTAATCAGGCGGGCGGTAAAGCGGTGGGGCTGTGCGGCAAAGATGGCAACCTGATTCGTGCCCGCGCCCAAGGAGAAGAGAGCATCGGCTTTGTCGGTGAAGTCCAAGGCGTGGATACCCGCGTGATTACGGCACTAGTGGAGAAGGGGTATATTCCCGTCATCTCCAGTGTGGCTGCCGATGATACTGGGCAAGCCTACAATATCAATGCTGATACTGTTGCTGGCGAGATTGCGGCGGCTTTGGGGGCTGAGAAGCTGATTTTACTGACGGATACCGCAGGCATTTTACGGGATTATCGTGATCCGAGTACTCTCATTTATCGCCTTGATATTGCCGAAGCGCGGCAACTCATTAAAGAGGGGGTTGTCTCTGGCGGGATGATTCCTAAAGTCACCTGTTGCGTGCGATCGCTCGCTCAAGGGGTGAAAGCAGCGCACATTATTGATGGCCGGGTGCCCCACGCCCTGTTGCTAGAAATTTTTACCGATTCGGGGATTGGCTCAATGCTCGTGGGTTCCAATGCAGCCTACGATCGCGCCTTCACTGATTGAAACTTTTTGCATGAAGAAGGGCGTCCTAGGGTATGACGAGGATGTCTTAGCGTCAGGGTCTATTACCTATGAAATTCTTCTCTTTAATCTTAATTAGTAGCAGCTTAGCCACTAGCTTGAAACTGCCAGCACGCGCCATTCCCCAACCCTACCCCCCAGTGGCGGTGAATAGTTTTATGAATACCTGCATCGAGCGTGGCCGGCGATCAGCGCCCATTGTGCCCCGTTCAGTGATGAATAACATTTGTCAGTGCTCCATCAACTACATTCAAGAGCGATTGAGCTACACTGATTTTCAAACCCTTGATCCCAATGGCAGTCAACCGCAATCTCCTGGCCAACAGCGGGCACAGCGGGTTCTCGATGAAAGTGTGAACTACTGCATTCGCCAACAACTGGGGGTCTAGGCACTTTTTGACCCTGCTGCGCGTCGGAAAACTTAGCTGGCGATCGCCAACGGCCAAGGCAAGTCTTTGTGCTAGATTGGGCGTAGGCTAAAGGATCGAAAATTTAGGACGAATCATATGGGAATCACACACCGCACGCTCGTTGTCAGTACGACAGTGGTCATGACGGCATTGGTTGCTGTCACGGGTGCGGGTCTGCACTGGTCCCGTAGCCTAGCGGGTTTCCGCCAAAGTCCTAAGGAACTGGTGGATGAAGTATGGCAGGTCATTGACCGTGAATACGTTGATGCCACCTTCAATGGCAATGACTGGCGTGCCGTGCGGCGGGAGTTTCTCTCTCGGAACTACACCAAACCCGAGGATGCTTACAAAGCGGCACGGGAAATGCTCGAGAAGCTCAATGATCCCTACACCCGCTTTATGGATCCGGAGCAGTTTCGCTCCATGCAAATTGAAACCTCTGGTGAACTCACAGGGGTAGGTATCACCATTACCCAGGACGAAAAGACCAAAGAAATCACCGTGGTTTCCCCCATTGAAGGGAGTCCCGCCGCTGAGATGGGTTTAATGGCCAAGGATGTGATCCTGAAAATTGATGGCAAATCCACCAAGGGCATGGATCTCAACCAAGCTGTCAGCATGATCCGTGGCCCGGTGAATACAAAAGTGCGCCTGACGATCCAGCGGGGCGATCAAATCTTGAACTATGAGATCACCCGTGCCCGCATTGAAATTCATCCCGTTCGCCACAGCCTACGCCAAACTCCCCAAGGGCCTGTCGGCTATATTCGCCTTGTCACCTTTAGCTCCAATGCAGCAGCAGAAATGCGCGCTGCCATTCGGGAGTTAGAAAAGCAAGGCGTTGAAGGCTATGTTCTGGATTTACGCTCCAATCCGGGTGGCCTACTCTTTGCTAGTGCTGAAATTGCCCGCATGTTTCTACCGCAGGGCGATATTGTCTCTACGGTCAATCGCCAAGGGGAAGCAGAACGCTTACGTGCCGGTCGCGGCTTCTTGACCAATAAGCCCCTTGTGGTGCTCATTGATGGCGGCTCGGCCAGTGCCAGCGAAATCCTCGCAGGTGCTCTACAGGATAATGGCCGTGCCGTGTTGGTGGGAACACGCACCTTTGGGAAAGGCTTGGTGCAGTCCGTCCAGCCGGTGGGCGACGGGGCAGGGATTGCAGTGACGATCGCCAAATACTTTACCCCCAGTGGTCGTGATATTAACAAGAAAGGCATTGAACCCGATATTGAAGTCACACTCACGGAGCAGCAGCGGGAACAACTGACGCGCGATGACATTGCCACCGATCGTGATCCTCAATTTACACGGGCCCTTGCGGTTCTCAATGAACGTATCCTAGCGGAGCGACGCAATACCCAATCAGCGCGTCCTCCCCAGACAGCCAATCCTTAAGTTCACTCAGTTAGGTGAGCACCGTGGCCGACCACCGCCGACAAGCCCAGCGGGTATTGTTCTTGGCGCTAGGGGTCAATGTTGCCCTGACGGCCATTAAAGCCATTGTTGGTGTTCTCAGTCGCTCATTGAGTTTACAGGCCGATGCCCTGCATAGCTTGACCGATGCCGGGAGTAGCATACTGGGCTTAGTGGCCATGCAGTGGGCTAACCCCCATCCCGATCGCGACCATCCCTACGGTCACCAAAAGTTTGAAGCCCTCGGTGCATTGGGGATTGCCGCCTTTCTGGGCATGGTGTGCTTTGAGATTTTACAAAGTGCGGTTGAGCGCCTGCTGCATAAAAGCAGTGCCGTGACGATCACAGGGGCAGAACTGTGGATTGTGATCCTTGTCCTTGGCATGAATATCGGCCTTACTCTCTATGAACACCACATGGGGCGCAAGCTGAATAATTCCGTGCTCATTGCTGATGCCAAGCATACCCTGAGCGATGTCTGGACAACGATTATTGTTCTTTTGGGGCTGATTGGGGTGTGGACCTTCAACTGGGCCTGGTTGGATGTGGTGTTGGCATTTCCCGTCGCGGCCCTTGTGTTTTGGAGTGCGTGGGAAGTCCTCAAAAGCAACATTCCTTGGCTGGTGGATGAGATGGCGATCGCCCCCGAAGCTATCCATGAGCTAGTGATGACCGTGCCCGGTGTGGTTAATTGCCATGACATTAGCTCGCGGGGAATGGTGGGACGGCAAGTGTTTATTGAGATGCACTTAATTGTCGAGGCGGAAGATATTCCCACGGCCCATGACATTACTGAGCAAATTGAAGCCCTGCTGCAAGACCGCTATGGGCCGGCTCGCATTGTCATCCACGTCGAACCCCCCGACTACGAATCCAGTCAGATCAGCTTCTCTTAGGTGATTTTTGCTATTTTTTGAGCATCTGCGCAAAGCAACTGAGGAGTGACCCTGTGGTGTACGACTGCATTGTTGTTGGTTCAGGCCCTGCGGGCGGTGCGGCTGCCTATCACTTGGCTAGGCAAGGCCGGCGGGTGTTGGTTCTGGAAAAGGAAGCTCTGCCCCGCTACAAGCCCTGTGGGGGAGGTGTGTCGCCCCAAGTGCAAGCTTGGTTTGACTTTGACTTTACTCCTGCTATCTCGCTGAAGCTGACGCAAATGGTCTGTACGTGGCAGGGTGGGGAAGCGCAAGTGCTGGAACTGCCCCCAGAGCACGCAGTATGGATGGTGCGCCGCGATGTGTTTGATCATTTTCTGATTCAACAGGCGCAGCAACAGGGGGCGCAGGTAGCGGCTCAAACTCCCGTTACAGGTCTAACGTGGGGGGGCGATCGCTGGCAGGTGCATACGTCCAAGGGGGATTTCACAGCGCAGTATTTGATTGGCTGTGATGGTGCCAAAGGTTCAATGGCCAAGTGGTTGGGCTTCCAACATCGTCAGCAGCGTATAGGAGCAGCCATTGAGGTTGAAGCAGCCATGCCCAATCATTCCCTGAGGGCAGCCCACTTTGACTTTGGTCGCGTTCACAATGGCTACATTTGGAACTTTCCTAAACGGGAGGGCTACTCGATTGGTGTGGGCACGTTTTCCCTAAAACGCAAGCAAAATCTGAGGGCGATCGGGGCAGCATATGCTGAAACCTTTGGCGTTGATTTCAGTCAAGTCAAGGTCTATGGCCACCCCCTCTACTGTTGGCAGCGGCACCAGCGCCTGCACACCCAAAATGCCCTCCTTGCCGGGGAAGCGGCCTGTATCGTTGATCCGTTTACTGCCGAAGGCATTCGTCCCTCGCTGTTGACTGGCATGTTGGCCGCCCAAGCCATCGATCGCGCCCTCAATGGTGATCCAGAGGCTCTCGCAGACTATTCCCGTCAAGTCCAACAGGCGTGGGGAGCGGATATGGTCTGGGCAAAACGTCTAGCGACTCTTTTTTATCGGATGCCCCACATGGCCTATGAAGTGGCCATCAAACGTCCTAGCGCCCTGCAACGGATGGGGCAAATTCTCTGCGGTCAGTTGCGTTACCGCGATGCAGCAGCCAATGGCCTGAAATTGTTGGCAGCAGGGTTGAGAGTGCCGACGGTTTTCCGTTAATGCCGATAGGGATGCTCCCTGAGCTGCCTTCTATAATGTTGGTGCAGCCTAACTTTAGGAACACGAGTGGTGAGCAGTCCCATTGAGCAGCGCAAGGCCGAGCACCTCGAGCTTTGTATTCAAGGTGATGTCAGTCATCAAGAAATCACCACCGGTTTCGAGAAGTATCGCTTTCGCCATTGTGCCCTGCCCGAACTGGACTTTGCCGAGATTGATCTGAGCGTCGAGTTTTTGGGCTGGCGACTCGCTGCCCCCCTGCTGATTTCCTCCATGACCGGTGGCACCCCCCAAGCGGGAGACATCAATCGCCGTTTAGCCCGGGTGGCGCAACAAAAGGGAATTGCTATGGGTGTTGGTTCCCAGCGAGTGCTGCTGGAGCATCCAGAGGTGGCGACCACGTTTGCCATTCGTCAAGAGGCACCCACTATCCCCCTCTTAGCCAATCTTGGCGCGGTGCAGTTGAACTATGGCTGTGGTGTCAATGAATGCCAAAAGATTATTGATCTCCTAGAGGCGAATGCCTTGATTTTGCACCTCAATCCCCTACAAGAGGCCGTCCAAACGGGGGGCGATCGCAACTTCAAGGGACTGTTGACGAAAATTGGTGTTCTCTGCCGTGCCCTGCCGGTGCCGGTGATTGTGAAGGAAGTGGGCAATGGTATCAGTGCCGACGTGGCCAAGCAACTCGTGGAGGTGGGAGTAGCCGCTATTGACGTGGCGGGGGCAGGGGGAACCTCTTGGGCTAAGGTGGAAGCAGCGCGTGCTCAGGATGGGCGTCAGCAGTACCTCGGAGAGGCCTTTGCCGAATGGGGCATGCCTACGGCGCAGTGTCTGGAGCAAATTCATCCTGCCCTACCAGATACGCCCCTAATTGCCTCCGGCGGACTTCAAAATGGCATTGATGTGGCCAAGGCCCTTGCCCTCGGTGCTAGTCTTGCCGGTTTAGCGCGCCCCTTTTTGCAGGCCGCCCATCAATCAGAGGAGACACTTGCGCAACGCATTGATTTTATCCTTGAGGAATTGAAAACCGTGCTGTTTTGTACCGGCAGTGCCACTCCCCAAGCCCTCTATCAGCGTCGCTGTCTCGAAAGGATCTAGCGGGGGTCTTCAAGGATCGTGCGCAGCCACGGGGGCGGATCCGGAATCGGATTGCCCAATCGCTCCAACAGTGTCCATGCCAAAATATGCACCACTAAGGCATACACCGTGGACTGGAAAAAGACAAGTAGCAGTGCCACGACTTGGATCAGGGTCACCGTTGGCTCCAGCAGCAGGTTGAGGTTGACCAGCACCCAATCAATGAAATTCGTGACCTGCTGATTGAAGTAAATCCAGAGGTTTTCCCCGAGCAGAATGGACACAAGACTAATCTGAAAGAAAAATCCTGCGGTGCCAATCACAGCGCCACTGAGAATCGAGCGTTCCCAGCTCTCTTTTTTTGCCCAACAGCCGCCAAAAATCACCCCCATCATGCCGTGGGGCAAGAGAAATTGCAGACTGCGGGGTGGCCCCATCAACACAGAAAGGAGCAAGGCACTGACAATCGCCGCCATCCAAGCCGCTCGGCGGTTCCAGCGTAAATACACCAAGGCAATGGGAATTGGAAAAAATAGGCGCAAGACTG
Organism: Thermosynechococcus sp. HY213; assembly: GCF_031460975.1. Taxonomy (NCBI): domain Bacteria; kingdom Bacillati; phylum Cyanobacteriota; class Cyanophyceae; order Acaryochloridales; family Thermosynechococcaceae; genus Thermosynechococcus; species Thermosynechococcus sp. HY213. Next base: position 174,520 of record NZ_JAVKVB010000007.1, read on the forward strand.
GACCAATGGGCAAATAAAAGTTAATCACCCACAGCAGGGCAGCGGTACTGGCAAGGAAGGCTGTTTCTGTGATCACCAAGGTGCGCTGAATTTGCGATCGCCCCAAGGCTTGGGACTGCTCAGGGGGCACAATGGCTTCGACGTCGGGAAAATCATCCTCTAGGGAATCCGTTGGGTTCATTGATTGCAGATAACCTTTTTTCTCTACACTCTAGCAAGCTTTACTGCCAGCTCTCAAACTGGATATAGCGCCCTGAAAAATCCTTTGCTGAAAGTTAGAATCGGGGGTAAGGTATTCCTATCAAGCTTACATGTTAATTTATGTGCCGTCTTTATGCCTATATGGGGCGCAAAACGTCCCTTGCCCATGCCTTGGTGGATGCTCCCCATTCCCTGTTGGTGCAAAGTTATCAACCCCGCGAAATGACGGCGGGACGCTTAAATGCCGATGGCTTTGGGGTGGGCTGGTATGCTGCCCGCCAAGATGTGCCCCCCTTTCTTTATCGGCAAACGCTGCCCATGTGGCATGATATTAACTTTACTGAGCATTTAAGCCGCTACATTCAATCTACCTGTTTTTTGGCCAATGTCCGCAGTGCCACACCGGGTCAACCCGTGCAGATGACGAATACGCAGCCCTTTCGCTGGGGACGCTGGCTGGGGGTGCACAATGGCTTTATCGAGAACTTTCACCAAACCCTCTACCGCCCTATGCGCGATCGCCTGTCGGATATTTGTTACAACATTGTTGAAGGCTCTACAGACTCTGAGCACCTCTTTGCCCTGTTTTGCAATGAATTGGTGTTGAATCCGCAACTGTCACCGTTGATGGTACTGCGGCAAACACTGCAAATTGTTTTTTCCCTAGCGCAGGCAGCGCGTACCAGTGTCAGTGCCGCCATGATTCTGACTGATGGCGTCTATATTCTCGCCACCCGCTGTGGGCGGGGCACACCACCCCCCACCCTGTACTGGAGTCAGGATGCCGAGAAAATTCAACTCACCTCAGAGCCGGTAGATCAGCAAACGGAGTGGTATCCTTTACCCGAAAATAAACTGCTGTTGATGAGTTTGCAGAGTGAACCAGAGATTTATACCTTCTGAGACCTCAACCCCGTTTAATCCTTGGGATCGCGAAGCCCTTTGGCAAGCCTTTCAGAACCAGCGGCAATTTACACGCCAACTTGTGGCTGAGTTGAGCGAGGCCGTCCTTTGTGCGCAGCCCCATCCCCTCTATAGTCCCGTGGGGTGGCATTTGGGACACATTGGCTACACAGAAGCTTTTTGGCTCTTGCCGGAATCCTCAGGGGTGAGCGATCGCGATCGCTATTGGTATGCCGCCGATGGCCGCCCCAAGGCCGAACGACAGCATCTACCGCCGCGTGGCCAGCTACTTGACTACTTAGCAGAGATTCGCCAAAAGACGGGCGATCGCCTCTACAGTCTTAGCGACGAGCAGTGGCAACGGGAAGTCCGTCTCTGGTGGTGGATTTTGCAGCATGAAGCCCAACACAGTGAAACAATGCAAATGGTGCTGGCGATGCAGGGGATTTTCACCACCTTGCCCCCTCTCCTATCCTCGCCTCAGTCTTGGCAACGGATTGCCGCTGGCAGTTATGTCATTGGCAGTGAAGACCTCTTAGCCCTTGATAACGAGCAGCCAGTCCAGAGTGTCGAACTACTTCCTTTTACGATTGATGCGGCACCGCTGACCTGGCGGGAATTTCTCACCTTTGTGGAAGCGGGTGGTTATCAGCGGCGGGAATGGTGGTCCAGCAGTGGTTGGGAATGGCGCGAAGCAGAGGGGATCACAGCACCCTTTTACCCCGTTCCTGAGGATTTGGACTTACCTATGTGGGGACTCAGTTTCTATGAGGCTGAAGCCTATGGCCATTTCCAAGGCAAACGTCTCCCCAGTGAACGGGAATGGGAGATTGCTGCTCAGCAGGGACTCTTGAATCAGGGCTACGTTTGGGAGTGGACGCAAAGTCCCTTTGCCCCCTATCCGGAGTTCCAGAGCTATCCCTACCGGGGGTATTCTGCGCCCTACTTTGATGGCAAGCATTTTGTTCTAAAAGGCGGTAGTCACTGGACGCGCCCCATTCTCAAGCGACCCTCATTTCGCAATTGGTATAGCCGCACCACCCGTGAGGTGTTTGCCGGCGCCCGCTATGTTCAACTAGAAGCACTCCCGATTGAGTCTGAGGCCTAGACTGGGTGAAGTGGGTTAATTTTGTGCCCAAGTTCCCCGTGATCCTGTGATCCTTTTCACGGGCACTCCCCTTAGGCTTCGCCAGAATCAGACTATCAACTATCCTCTTGCGAGGCACCTTATGAGAAACTTCGCTTTTTCCGCTTTGCTTGTCCTAACTGGAACCCTAGCTCACACTGTCACAGCATTGGCACTTCCCACAGCAACGCTGCAAGGTCGCATCTTTTTTGGCGATCAAATGGGCAATGTTGCACCGGCTGCCTGCTCAGCGATTCAAGTTGTTGCTAAACCGCAAAATTTACCGCCCATCAAGGTATTTGCTACTGGTCCTGCCGCTGGTGCTCAGGATGGTCAATGTACCTTTAAGATGACTAATGTGCCAGCAGGTGTTCCCATTGAATTAAGCGCCGTTTACAGCGATTTGCTCTCCTATCCCGAAAAAACGTACCCCAGTCCTGCCGGCAAGTGGCAAAATCCCTTTGTTCTGCGCCCCGCTCAGGTGCATGTCAGGTACATTGAACTGGATGGCAAACCTTAGTTTGTTGGCTATTGAAGCTGAGCAAACGAAGCACCGTTCCTCAGTAAAGAAAGTTTGAACAAGATGACCCCCAAGCGATGAGTGCGACTCAAACTCCCTAAACTAGGGACAAGGGCATAGGGGCGTTTTGATGTCAATTGCTGAGGAATTCCGCCAACTGCAAACGCGACTCTTGGAGTGCTGGGACGGGACAGAAACGTTTATTCCTGAACTACCCAAGGGTCCCGGCGGCATTGAGCGCGATATTGTGGTGGTGCCTTCCCTGAGCTTTCCCCAACCGGAGCTGGCCAAGATCACCGGCTATACCCACTACGAGGAGCGGCAACTCTATACGCTGATCCAGTTGCGGAATCCGCGTACCCGCATGATCTACGTGACGTCCCAGCCGCTGCACCCCAGCATTATTGACTATTATCTGGATTTACTCCCCGGCGTACCCAGTTCCCATGCCCGCGATCGCCTGCTGCTGCTGGCCACCTACGATCGCTCCGATAAACCCTTGACTGCGAAAATTTTAGAGCGGCCTCGCCTTTTGGAGCGTATCCGTCAAGCCCTGCGTCCCAACCAAGCCTACATGGTGTGTTTTAACTCCACCCCTTTGGAGCGGGAACTGGCGGTACGCTTAGGCATTCCCCTCTACTCGACGGATCCCGACCTCCTCTACTGGGGAACCAAGGCGGGCAGTCGGGAACTTTTTGCGGCCGCAGGCATTCCCCATCCGATGGGCAGCGGTTTTTTGCAGGGGGTACCGGAACTGGTGCGCGCGATCGCTCACCTCCAAGAGAAATCTCCTGAACTGCAACGGGTGGTGGTGAAACTCAATGAGGCTTTTTCCGGAGAAGGCAATGCTCTTCTTGATCTGCGCCCACTGCGCCCCCTTGGCAGCCCACACACCCCCGATCATCTACAACGGATTGAAAATAGCCTAGAGGAGATGGTCTTTCAGGCGCCTAATGAAACTTGGCTCTCCTATCGGCAGCGATTTATGGATCTGGGTGGCATTGTCGAAGCCTTTGTGGAAGGGACAGTCAAGCGATCGCCCAGTGTCCAAGGCTGTATTACCCCCAAAGGCAGTGTTGAAATCGTCTCCACCCATGAACAGTTACTCAATGCCCCCACAGGTCAAATTTTCATTGGCTGTGAATTTCCCGCCCATGCCGACTATCGCCAACAACTCCAAGAATTGGGGCAAAAGGTAGGGACGTACTTGGCACAGCAGGGGGTGATCGGCTGTTTTGGTGTGGACGTTGTTGCAACCCAGACAACAGCAGGGTGGGAGCTTTACGCCATTGAAATTAACTTGCGCAAGGGTGGTACTACGCACCCCTTTATGACCTTAAAATTCCTCACCGATGGCCACTATGAGCTAGCCTCTGGACTGTTTTACAGCAAGCACCGCCGTCCCAAGTATTACATTGCCTCCGATAACCTCTGCCAACCCCACTATCGCGGCCTCCTGCCCAATGATCTCTTGGATATGATTGCCCGCTACCATCTCCACTTTGACTCCAGCACCGAAACGGGCACTGTCTTTCACCTCATGGGGGCACTCTCGGAATTTGGTAAGCTGGGACTCGTCAGCATTGGTAACACCCCCGAAGAAGCCCAAGCCATCTACGACCAGACCATTGGCGTTCTCGATGCTGCGGCGCTATAGGTCTCTCATGTGCCCACCCCCTGCATAGACAGGGGTCTGAGAATCTCGCTACAATTGGCAACGTTCACTGTGAAGAGCAGCCTGTAGGGAAAATCCAGTGCAAGTCTGGTGCTGTGCCGCAGCTGTGATGGGGAACCCCCCTCAGCCAGAATGCCTACTTGCTGTGGTTCACTCTGTTTGCCTGCGTCGCACGGGCATGGAGTTTCAACGTGGTTGTTACGCTCAACGATTCCATTCTCAATCCCCTCGGTTTTAGCCTCGATTTACCCCCTCTCCCCCAATCTCGACCGCTTTTACTCGTCGGTCATGGGACGCGCGATCCGGAAGGTCGCCAAGCATTTTTGGACTTTGCCCAAGCCTATTATCAACTGGATCCCTGCCGGCCTGTTTTTCCCTGTTTTCTGGAGTTAACGGAACCCTCGATTTTTGAGGTGCTCAGCCAGTGTGCTGCCGCAGGCCATACAGATTTGTCAGTGCTACCAGTTTTACTCTTTGCTGCTCGCCACAATAAGTTTGACGTTACCAATGAGTTGGATCGGGCGCGGCGGGCGTTTCCGCAATTGCGCTATCACTATGGCCGCCACTATGGTATTGCCCCCGAAATTTTAACCCTGTGGCGATCGCGCCTTGAACTCTTGGACTCACCAGAATTTAATCCCCAAGGCATTGGCCGCGAAGAAACCGTTCTCCTAGTGGTGGGACGCGGCTCCAGTGATCCCGATGCCAATGGCGATGTCTTTAAGCTAGCCCGCATGCTCTGGGAAGGCAGTGGCTACAAAACCGTTGAGGTCTGCTTTATTGGCATTACCCATCCCCGCCTACCCGAAGGATTTGGGCGGGCGAATCTTTACCAGCCCCGCCGCGTCATTGTCCTGCCCCACTTTATGTTTACAGGGGCACTAGTCAAGAAAATCTATACCCTTACCGCAGAAGCCCAAGCCGCCTATCCCAGTGTTGAATACGTGAACCTACCGGAAATTGGCCTGCATCCGCAACTATTTTATCTCACGCGGCAGCGGGAAATTGAAACCCATACGGGGCAGGTGGCCATGAACTGTGAAGCCTGCAAATTCCGCTTGGTGGCAGGCCATAGCCATCATCACCACCATCATCAGGATCATGAGCACCCCTCCCACAGCCATGATCACGGGGGTCATCACCCTCACCACCATCACCATGGATCAACCGTGGACTTGGATCACTTGCCCAGTTACCACCAACGCATTTGGCAAGTTCCCTAAGCATCGCTCCCCAGCGAAAATGTTAGAGTAAATGATGACTGCTACTCTTTCTCAAGCTTAGATAGGGCTTGTCTATGCGTATTAAATATCCTCCCCAGACGGTTGACCGGGTGTTAATTTTTGATACCACCCTGCGGGACGGTGAACAGTCGCCCGGTGCTTCCCTAAATGTGGATGAAAAACTGGCGATCGCCCGTCAACTGGCGCGACTGGGGGTGGATATTATTGAAGCAGGCTTTCCCTTTGCCAGTCCCGGTGACTTTGAGGCGGTGCAGCGGATTGCTGAAACCGTGGGCACCGAAACGGGGCCGGTGATCTGTGGCTTGGCTCGTGCCACCCGCCAAGATATTGAAGCAGCCGCAAAAGCCCTCAAACCCGCCTACTATCCGCGGATTCACACCTTTATTGCCACCTCGGATATCCACCTAGAGTACAAACTGAAGAAAACCCGCGCTGAGGTACTGGAAATTGCCCCCGAAATGGTGGCCTATGCCAAGTCCTTTGTGGATGATGTTGAGTTTTCCCCTGAGGATGCCGGGCGTTCGGATCCTGAGTTTCTCTATCAAGTTTTGGAACGGGTGATTGACGCCGGTGCCACAACAATTAACATTCCCGACACGGTGGGTTACACCACCCCCGCCGAGTTTGGCGCCCTGATCAAAGGCATCAAGGAAAACGTGCCGAATATTGATCGTGCCGTCATTTCAGTCCATGGTCACAACGACTTGGGCTTGGCCGTTGCCAACTTCCTCGAAGCAGTCAAAAATGGGGCACGGCAACTGGAGTGTACGGTTAACGGCATTGGGGAGCGCGCCGGCAATGCTGCCCTTGAGGAATTGGTGATGGCTCTCTATGTGCGGCGGCAGTACTTCAATCCCTTCCTTGGCCGTCCCCCCGAATCGGAAGCACCCCTGACCAATATCAACACCCGCGAAATTTACAAAACCTCCCGCTTGGTCTCCAATCTAACGGGCATGCTGATTCAGCCCAATAAGGCGATCGTCGGTGCCAACGCCTTTGCCCACCAATCAGGCATTCACCAAGATGGCGTCCTCAAGCACAAGCAAACCTATGAAATCATGGATGCCCAACTCATTGGCCTTGCCGATAACCAAATTGTTTTGGGTAAACTCTCTGGTCGCAATGCCTTTGCCACCCGCCTGCGCGAGCTGGGCTTTGAACTCAGTGAAACGGAACTCAACAAGGCGTTTTTGCGCTTTAAGGAACTGGCCGACAAGAAAAAAGAAATCACTGACTGGGATCTAGAAGCTATTGTTAAAGATGAAACCCAAGCCATTGATGTTCAAGGCTACCAGCTGGAATTTGTGCAGGTCTCCTGTGGCGATCGCGCCCGCCCCACCGCCACCGTAACCATCCGTCTGCCCAGTGGTGAGGAGCTGACAGATGCCGCTATTGGCACAGGCCCTGTGGATGCCGTCTATCGTGCCATTAACCGCGTGGTGCAAATTCCCAATCGCCTCATTGAGTATTCCGTGCAGTCAGTGACCGCGGGAATTGATGCCATCGGCGAGGTGACCATTCGCCTGCAACACGGGGATCGCATTTACTCGGGCCATGCCGCCAATACAGATATTATTGTTGCTTCGGCTCATGCCTATATGAATGCCCTCAATCGTCTCTATCGCGGGCTCCAGCAGCAACGCCTCCACCCCCAGACCGCTGAGGTTCATGGTGGAACCACTCCCTAAGCCCCTTGAGCACCACGGCATCTACCCCTGCCCCATTTGCCGCCATGGCCAAATTGCCCCAATGGTGCTCATGGAAACCCATGCCTGTAACTTTTGCCGCCACATTTTTACCCTTAATCCTGAGCGCCAAACGGCTCGCCTTGAAGATGGGGCGATCGCTTTTCGCTGGCAGTGGACGGGTACAGGCTGGCGATCGCTCCACCGCCCCTCTTCTCAGGTCACCGTTGTTGGCCTTGTGTTAGCTATTTTGCTCATCATTTTACCGCCAACCCTCATCTGGCTAGCCTATGCCCTGTTTCCGCCCCTAGAAGCAGGAGTTTGGCGCTGGCTTCCCCTTCTTTGGACCGGCCTCACCTTAGCTGCCCATGCCCTACTCTTTGGGCCTGTTTTAATGGCTATTTTGTCCCCCGAAAGGGAGATGTGAGACCTTAGACTTAGACAGCGAGGGGTGCCACCGCTGACTCAGCAGCACTGTTCTGATAACCTCTGAAATCTCGGTGGTTGACAGCTACACCATTGACGACAATCCCAAGCAGCTTTTGCTGTAAGCTCAGATCACAAGCCTGCAGTGCCTGAGCAAAAGCTTCGCGTCGCGTTTTCTTTAACCGCACAACCAAGAGCGCCCGCTCCACCGCTGCCAGAACCCGATGCGCCTCCGCAGCAGCCAAGATCGGCGGCACATCCAGAATCACGCAGTCAAAGGTATCCTTAGCGCCCTCCAAGAAATCAAACCACCGCGCAGAACTCAGCAGTATCATCGGCTCTTGCTGAACCTGACCCGCCGTCAGTACCCAGAGTCTTTCCGCACGATTTGCCAAAAGACTGAACCAGTGGGGAAAAGGCATTTCCCCTTGCAACAACTCCCCTAGGCCTGCGACATTGGGAATGCCAAGTCCTTGATGCATGCTGGGCTGACGCAAATTGGCATCCACCAGTAAGACCCGTTTTCCCATCGCCGCTGCTGCAACCGCAAGGTAAATCGCAAGGGTCGTTTGTCCTTCTTTGCCCGCTGTACCCGTTATTGCCAAAGAGCGCGGCAATCCCAACGACTCTAGCTGCGTCAACAGGAAGTAAAAACTTTCCCTAAAAGCAGGTGTGGCACTCGGCAAACGGTGCTGCAATCCCCAGAGCGTCAACGGTGTTTCTAGGCGACTAAAGGCCAATTGATCAAATGTCTTCGTCAGAGGAATCTCGCCAAGAATCGGCAAGGGAGTTTGTTGGCGAATTTGCTCCACTTCTAGGAAGCGATCATCCAACCAATCGAGCACTAGAGCCAAGAATAGCCCCGACACTCCCCCCAGCATCAAAGCTATCACCACTGCCACTAATAAACGCTGGGTTACCTGATATTCTTCCTTGTTGTCAATATCTGAGAGGACTCGCCATGTGAAGTCTCGTTGCGCAATCTGCAGTTGGAGGGACTGTCGAGTTTGCAGTAATAACCTCAGAGATTCCTGTGCTGCTCCAAAACGTTGCTCAATCTTGCGGTAAGGATTGGCAAGGCGTATTACTCGCGATATCTCTGCCTCGGTGGCCTGAATTTGGTTGCTTAATTCAGCATCCGCCCTCCGCAGCGCTTCAAGCTCAATTCTGGTCTCTATGTACTTCTCGATTAGAGACCCAGAAACGGCACTTTGATAACCAATCAGCGTTTCGGGTTGACGAACTTGATCCTGATTTCTAATCGTAATCTGTCGCGCTTCCTTTCTGGCCTGCTCTAGCAGTAGTCGCTTTTCTTCCTGTAGCACTTGCACCGTCGGTGAGTTTTCATTCACCTTGGCCTGCTCCCCAGCTAGCTTGGTTTCCGTTTCTGTTAATTTTATTAGCAACTCCTGATAGCTTTGAGAAGCAGCTAGATTGGCAGCAGCAAGTGCCTCAGCAGGAGACAACCTTAACTGTGCTTCGAGGGAGTTAAACGTTGCCTGAGCTGACTCCAGTTTTACTCTATTTTCATTTCTTGCAGAGATCAAATTATCCAAAAGGCTAAGATAAGTTTCAAGATCGCTGCTGCCAGAGGCCGCAGAGTTAAACTGGGAAGCAACTAGGTCAGGTCGTACTACCCGATTCTGAAAGCGAAATTGGTTAAGTTGATCCTCCAGATCATCAATTTGACTCAGGGTCTTCTGAATTTCTTGGTTAACATAGCGCAGATTATCCGCTATTTGATCCTGCTTTTCCTTTTCACTAAATCTTTTTAATTCTTCAACAAGGATTCCTAGGAGTGATTCTATCTTTTCTTTTTCTCTTGCAGAAAATTGGATTTCTATAATCTTTTGACTTGACTGATCTAGTCGTCTATTACCTGAGGTTAGTTTCGCTGGCTGGATTTTCAAGGATCCAATAAAAGATTGATACGAATATTGTTTTGGATCTAGATCAGGATTTGCTACTAAAAATTTCTCATAAATTGGACGCAAAACGATATCGCTATTGAGTACCTGAACTAAAGTTGCCACATCACCTTTTGTTTCACCTGACAAAAGGGGCAGGGATATTGGAGCAAGCTGACGGAGTGACTCTAAAGATGCTCCTGGCCGAGCGCCTGAGGATTGGATAGGTTCAACCTGCACCAACACAGAGTGTCGATAGCTTCTCAAAAAGAGGTAAGAGTATCCCAAAAAGCCAATTGAGACTAGTGCACCTGCCAATATGCCAACTGCTGAGCGCCGCTTCAGCCCGCGAAGTACTTGATCAATGGTCACCTTATCAATTGGCTGCGGCTGCCACAAACTTGGCCGAGAGGCTTCAGAGGGCAAAGACAAATGGTTATTTTCACTTGACATAGGGCAAACTCAACTCGTTAGATACCATAGTACTCACGATACCAGTGGACAAATCGCTGTACGCCTATCTCAACAGGAGTTGTGGGTTCGTAGCCTGTGTCTGCCCTAAGTTCGAGCACATCCGCGTAGGTATCGGGGACATCGCCCGGTTGCAGAGGCAGAAGATTTAACTGCGCTTTCTTCCCAAGATAGGTTTCTAAGAGTTCAATATACCGTAGGAGTTCGACGGGGCGGTGGGCACCAATGTTGTAAACACGCCAAGGTGCGAGACTAGTGGCCGGATCAGGATTTTCGCCACTCCATGAAGGGTTGGGTGTGGCAGGTCGATCCAGCACCCGTAGAATCCCCTCGACAATGTCATCAATGTAAGTAAAGTCGCGGCGATGCTTACCATAGTTAAAGACAGGCAACGGTTCATTATTCAAAATGGCTTTCGTAAACTTAAAGAGTGCCATGTCGGGGCGCCCCCATGGGCCATAGACGGTAAAAAAGCGCAGTCCAGTAGTGGGCAGGTCATAGAGGTGGCTGTAGGTATGTGCCATCAGTTCATTGGCTTTCTTGGTGGCCGCATAGAGACTCAAGGGGTGATCAACATTATCCTGAACCGAAAAAGGCAGTTTTTTATTGGCACCATAGACGCTTGAGGTGCTGGCATAGACGAGATGCTCTACCTGATGGTAGCGACAGGCTTCCAAAATGTGGATAAAACCTACAATATTACTGTCAATATAGGCCAAGGGATTCTCAATCGAGTAGCGTACACCCGCTTGCGCTGCTAAGTGGATGACCCGTTGGGGGGTAAAGTCTCTAAAGAGTTGGTTCACCCCTGTACAATCTACGAGGTCAATTTTTCTGAATACAAATTGCTCACCTGCCGTAAAAGGGCTGAGTCGCTCAAGGCGAGCTTTCTTAAGGTTGACATCGTAGTAATTGTTCAGATTATCGAGACCAATCACGCGATCGCCCCGCTTAAGTAGTTCCAGTGCTACTGCATTGCCAATAAACCCAGCAACACCCGTCACCAAAATATCCATCTTGATTCCTCAAATGACAAAAAGTAGCTAAAGGCGGCCGTCCACATCTTCCTTCGATAATACCCACTTCACATCATAAAGAACTCCCGGTGTTTTCAAGAGAGCACGAATGCCAGTACTACCCATTTCATGAAACTGCTGGTGGGCAACAGCAATAATGATTCCGTCCCACTGATGAGATAACTCTTCAATAAGGGAAATTCCATATTCTCTCTTGGCCTGTTGGGGATCTACCCAAGGATCGTAAATATCAACCCCTAGGCCATAACTTTGCAGTTCTTTGATAATGTCAACGACACGTGTGTTGCGTAAATCGGGGCAATTTTCCTTAAAGGTTAGTCCCATAACAAGTACACGAGCATTAGGTAAGTCAATTCCCTTTTTGACGAGTAACTTCAAAAATTGCGCTGCTACATAAAAGCCCATGTTATCGTTGATACGGCGACCAGCCAGAATCAGTTCAGGGTGATAATTGCAAGCTGCTGCTTTGTAAGTTAGATAGTAGGGATCAACACCAATACAGTGGCCACCGACCAATCCCGGACGAAAGGGCAAGAAATTCCATTTTGTGCTTGCAGCAGCTAACACTTCTTCTGTATCAATGCCCAATAGGTGAAAAATAATAGATAGCTCATTCACAAAAGCAATATTAATGTCTCGTTGAATATTTTCAATTACTTTTGCCGCTTCGGCCACTCTAATCGAGCTTGCCTTGTGTGTTCCCGCTGGAATAATTGATGCATATAGGCGATCAACTAAATCAGCAACTTCAGGTGTTGAACCAGAGGTAACTTTTTTAATTGTGGTTAAACGATGATTATGATCCCCCGGATTTATTCGTTCAGGGCTATAACCAACAAAAAAATCTTGATTAAATTTTAGTTTGGATTCCTGCTCAAGGATGGGAACACAAACTTCTTCTGTTACACCCGGATAAACAGTAGATTCGTAGATAACTATAGACTGAGGTGATAAAATCTGACCAACACTCTTGGAAGCTTTTCTTAAAGGTTCAAGATCTGGAACTTTGTAATAATCTATTGGAGTGGGAACAGAAATAATAAAAATATTACATTTTCTTAAATCTTCGAGATAGGTTGTGTACATTAGCAAGGAACACGCTTGCAAATCAGTGTCACTGACTTCTCCTGTTCTGTCATATCCCTGCTTAAGTTCAGCGATACGTTGGCTATTAACATCATAACCAATAGTATAGTACTTCTTGCCAAATTCAACGGCCAAAGGAAGACCAACATAACCTAAGCCAATCACAGCAATCTTAAAAGTATCAGAAAAATTAAGCATCATGCACTCACCTTCGCTAATTTCGGCATCTTTCACTTTTTTGAAAAGAGTTGCAATATCCTAATAAAACTAACATGAACTGAGCAATTTGAGGTATTGAGCATTAATCTTTTTGACATCAAATAAGTCCAAAGCCATTTGATAGCTATGATACCCCATTGAAGGAATCAAACTAGGTTGTTCAATAAATTTCCGCATTGCAGTTATCAAGGCATTCACATCCCGAGGCGGAATAAGGTAACCATTATAGCCGTCAATAACCGTTTCACGGCAGCCTAGCACGTCCGTAGTAATCACTGGTCGACCCATAGCCATTGCTTCTTGCGTACTGCGGGGAACACCCTCACGGTAGTAGGAAGGTAAGACAAACACAATACTCCTTTTTCAATGAGTAATCTCGCAACTAAAGTAAATGTTAATGGACGAGAAAAAGGCTCGCAATACGACCATTCTTGAAGATTAACGCCTGTTCCTTTAATGATTAAAGTTTTACAAGGATTTAGGCCACATGCTTGAGTAATTTCATGACAATCATCTTTATTTTGAAAGATAATTTTATCCGCAATAGGCAAGTATATCCTGTATAAAAAAATGAGAATAATCTTCAATTTTTTTGATTTTAATTGATGGTCAGGAGTAAATGCATAACCTAAGCCCGTGAATAATGCAGAGCGAAATTTTATACCAACAAATCTCGAGGCTAGTAATCCCCAAATAATTGGCTTCGAGCTAATAGCCAAGAGACTATCAGCATTAATTTTTTTTATTGTTTTAATAATAGAAAAGAGAGATTTAATTTCTTGACAAGGATTCATGCCATTACGAACAAGGTAAAAATGATGACATATGGCACCTATTTCACTTAGTTTTGAAATTTCTGCTTGTGTATAATCTGGAGCTAAACAATGAACCTCAGCACCTGTATGAATTAATTCTAAAATCAAATCTCTTCTGAAATTAATTAACATCTGAGCATTGTTGCAAAGCAATATCAATGACAACCCATCTAGCTTGGGTATTCCATAGTGATCTTTCATTGCCATCTTAAATAAAAGGATACATGCGATAGGGTAACCACGCGAAAGCATGATCAGCAAATTGCAGCCATACCCATAATACTAAAAAACTGTAACCAAGTACTAGAAGCATCCATCGATAAAATATTTCTCGGCTTTGAGTGAGAAAGAGGTAGGGCAAATTTCCTAGAACATAGATCTGAATAGGTATTAGGTACAGCGCAAGGCGATCGGCAGCAGTTGAAGAACCTGTTAGCAAGAGTGCAAACGAAAAAATAACTAGCCAAGATAAAGCAAAATAAACTTTTGAAGAAGTTCTAAAGAAATTATGCCCTGTATAGTATTCGATTAAAAAAATAGTTGCAGGTAAGAGATTCATGGATAATCGAATTAAAGCACCTGAAGATGACATTCCTGCTCCGATATAGTGAACTAAAAATCTATCGCTGATGCTAGTAATTGCAATTGCACCAGATAGAGCTATCAATAATAATGCTGACACAAGTAGAATATTAATTATTTTTCCTGTTTTTAGTGCGTCAAATAAAAACATTAATATCGGCACTAATATCAGAAATATTGCTGTCTTATGAAACAGTAATGCCAAAATAAAAAACAGAATTGAATTTATTTTTTTATTGGATTCTAATGCCATTAACGCTAGTAGCTCTAAAGCGATCGCTCCTGCTTGGCGAGTATAACCCATTGCTACAACAGTTGTTAAGTATGGGAAAGCAACTGTTAAACCCAAGTAAGGATTTTTCAGTTTTTGACAAAAAGCAAATAAACAGCTTGTGTAAATCACTGCAACACATAAGTTTACAAAATAAATTTCCTGATTAAGAGCAGCAGCAATCTTATTAATCCAGTGATAGGCAGGGTCACCAAGTAGGGCTTCAAAGCCTACCCATGGCTGATATCTGGAAGCTTCTAATATATCTATATACTGAAACCAGTCTCCACCAACTTCAAATCTCAGACCAATAAAAGCGACATAAATACTAAAAAGAAATACCCAATACCACTTCGGCATTTGTATAACCGATGGTGTTAGCGTGAGTAAGAAAACAAAGAAATAGGGAAACATATGCTAGGGCTAGATATTCAGAAACAGCGCTCTAACCATGACTGAAACATTAATACTTCCTGTAGTTGTCCTGCCCAATTGCGTTTTCCTGTTTGATGCTCCTGCCAGTATTGCCAAACAAGGTCAGGGTGTAGGTAGCCCTCCTGCTGAAGACGGTTTGGGTTCAACAAAGTTGCTCCCCAGTCTCGCAGTTCAGAACGCAACCACTGAGCTAGGGGAATACCAAACCCCATTTTAGGGCGTTCAATCAAAGGCGGCGGGACATAGCGATACAAAAGTTTACGGAGTACCTGCTTGCCCTGCTGCTGTCTGATTTTCATCTCAAGGGGGAGTGTCCAAGCAAACTCAACAATTCGATGATCTAGAAAAGGAATACGGGTCTCAAGACTCACTCCCATGGCGGCGCGATCGACCTTGACAAGAATGTCATCGGGGAGATATAGCTATTCCAATAAAGAATGAGACATTATCCAGCACAATACTTGCGAATCACCTCATCAATCGAACTGTTTGACCCTGCATACATCCGCGCTCGCTTCAGCGCACTGAAGTCGTGCTCAATCACATTCAAATCAGGAGAGTATTTCG